>CAZXOC010000180.1:0-9232 GCA_964642165.1 uncultured Planctomycetaceae bacterium
ACCCAGGACCGTGGCACCCTCGAGCGCGCTGGAAGCGCGCCCGGGGCCTGTCCCGCCGGATCGGCGCCCGGCAACCGGCCGGGGGCCGACCCGTAAGACCGGGCCGGTGCGGCCGTAAGAGGCAAATTCCTTCCGCGATGCAAACGTGTTGACAACGCGGTGTGGCGGTCCCATAATGGATTTGTGCGACCGGGTGCTGCTGCGCCGAGGGTCTGGGCGTGGAGTGTGTGCCCGTCTGTCGAGTGCGGAGTCCTTTGCGCGTGGAAGGTGCGATGGCACGCTCGGGTCTAGCGATCGCGGAGGAGCAGACGCATGCGGCTCGATAAACGCACACGCCTGCTCCTGCTGATTGGGCTGGTGGTCGTCCTGGCGGTCGGCTGCGTGTTCGTCTATCTGCCGGGAGGCGGCGATGAGCAGCCCGACCCGCGAGAGGTGATCGCCCTGCTGGAGGCCGAAGAGAAGGCCGCCAAGCAGGACCCGCCGAGCGCCACGACCAGGACCGGCGAGACGCCCTCGAAGGGCGGCGCGGCGCCGAGGGCGCCGGGGCCGCGGCACGAGTCGCGGGCCGCCATCGCCCGGCACGTCACGCGGATGGCGCAGCGGCCGAAGCCGGAGTACCTCTCGGCGCTGAAGAAGGCCGCCCGCAGCTCCGACGAGGCGATCCGCGAGCCGGCGATGGTGGGCCTCGGGCGCCTCGGCGAGAACTCCGACCCGCAACCGCTGATGACCTCGCTGGCGAACGATGAGTCTGCCGCGGTGCGGATCGCCGCGGCGACGGCGCTGGGCAACCTGAGGCACTGGGAGGCCGGGCCGATCCTGATCGACGCGCTCGAGGACCCCGACCCGCGGGTGCGCAGCCAGGCCGGGGCGTCGCTGGACAAGATCATCGGCGTGAAGCTCGGCTTTCGCGCCACCGATCCGAAGCGAGACCGGGTCATTGAGAAGATCCGGGCATGGTGGCCCAGGTTCTATGCCGGGTACCTCGCACGGAAAGCTGGAGGCTGAGACATGAGACGCTCCGGACGACGCGGTTTCACCCTGGCCGAGCTGATGGTCGTCATTGCCGTGATCGCGTTGCTGGGGGCGATCACGCTGCCGTACTTCCACCGGGTCTTCGGCGTGCAGCGCCGGATCGCGTGCATGAACAACCTGGAGAAGATCGGCCAGGCGTTCTACACGCGGTCGACCCGGGGCGCCGCGGCGGGTGTGCACCACTCGGACATCGCCGTCGTGAGCTGGCAGGGCGCCCTGTTGAAGTACGTTTCGGACGACGCGACGGTCTTCCTCTGCCCGGAGGACGAGAAGGAGCACATCCCCGGCGAGGGCGCGCGGGACAAGCTCAAGCAGATCTACATCGAGGTCTTCACGTCGGGCACGGCCGGGGACTACGGCAGCCACGCCTGGGACGTGCCGCTGGACGAGGAGTACGCCAGCGAGTGGGTCTGGCGGCTCTCGCAGGAGCAGTACGACGATCTGTCGCGGACGTCCGGGCACGGGCAGGGGTACCACTACGCCGGCTACCAGGAGGGCGCCGACCCGACGATGTACTGGTTCGTCTTCGAGGACCAGGGCTGGAAGGGCGGCGGGGACAAGGACTACTGGGACATCTTCCTGAAGATCAACGTCAGCGACACGGAGATCACGCTGACGCCCATCCAGGGGGCGGCGGGCTACAACTTCAGCCTCGCCATGGGCAAGGGCGAGCAGAAGAAGATCCTCATCCGGGACATGAAGGCCTCCGCCGGCCAGCCGTACACGCTCGTCGGCGCCTTCGGCACGGGCAGCTACGGGCTGAACTCGATGGCCCCGGAGATCCTGGAGGGCTCCAAGAGGCTGCTCGTGCTGGACTACGAGAAGGTCATCGCCCGCGGCTCGGACTATGATGAACTGGACCGGTGGTTTACCGATGAGAAGGCCTTCCCCACCAAGGTGGTGGACGGAGAGACGATCCCGGAGTTCTTCCGGCACATGAACAAGGCGAACGTGCTCTTCGGCGACGGGGCAGTCAAGAACCTGACCTTCGACGAGATCCGGATCGACAAGGCGGCGAGCCGCCAGAGACACTGGAATCCCAGGCCGGAGTTGTAGGCGGCACCGGCCGATAGTACCGAAGGACCGGTCGTCGGAACGGCTTGCGCGAGCCGGGCGTCTGACGGACTTCCGGCCGTGGGGAGCACCGGGAGGAAGGGACCGGCCTGCTCGCCAGCGAGTGTGAACGGATGCGGTTTCGTAAGCAACAAGCGGTCTTGGCCGGGGCGTGGCTCGCCGCGGCGGGACTCCTGGCGTCGGCCGGATCGGGCTGCTCGTCGGGGGACTCCACCGGCGGCGGCACACGGCGCTCGGGCGACCGGCCGAAGGCGGCCCGTGACGACTCGGGCGCCGCTCCCAAGCCCGCCAAGGAGGGGCGGCCCTCCCGGGCGGCCGGGGACTACCGCCAGCTTGCCCGCCTCGCACGCCAGGGCGACGCGGACAACCTGCCGCTGTTCCGCCGGCAGGCGTCCCACGCGAACTGGAAGCGCCGCCACGCCGCCGTGGTGGGCATCGGCCGCCTGAAGCAAAGCGGCGACCCCGAGTTCCTGGTCACGGTCGTCCGCAACCGGGAGGAGCGTCCCGAGGTGCGTGCCGCCGCGGCGGAGTCCCTCGGCGTCATGAGGTACTGCGAGGCCGGCCCCGCGCTCATCGACGCCCTCGAGGACGGCTCGGAGATGGTCCGCAACAACGCGGGCATCGCCCTGAAGAAGATCATGCAGGTGGACTTCGGCTACCGCGCCCGGGACCCGGCCGGACGCCGCGGGGAGAGGATCGCGCTGATCCGCAGGAGGTGGCCGGACTTCTACGCGTCGCGCCCCCACGTGCAGGGCGCGAGGGAGTAAGGAGATGTACGAGCACAGATACCGCGGGTTCACCCTCGCCGAGATGATGGTCGTCATCGCCATCATCGCCCTGCTGATGGCGATCATCCTGCCGTCGTTCGGCAGGGTCTTCGCCATCCAGCGCAGGGTGACCTGCGCCAGCCACCTCGACAAGCTGGGCCAGGGCTACGGGACCAGCCTGGCCGACCGGAGGATGGCCGGACACCAGGGCGTCGCGCTGACCGGGCGGGAATGGCAGCGCCAGCTCCTCACGTACGTCGGCAACAGCGAGGAGGTGTTCCAGTGCCCCGAGGACGACGGGCACGGGCTGGGCAAGAAGGCCAACCTCAGCCAGTACTACATGGACGTCTTCCGCGGGGGAGGCTACGACGGCTCGATCTGCCTGGACGAGGACGAGTCCTCCGAGTGGGTCTGGAAGCTCTCCGCGACGCAGTTCAGCAAGTTCAGCGCGCTGGTCAGCCAGCACGGCCCGCGCCCCGCCTCCAAGATCTACAACCACCCGGGCTACATCCCCGACGACAACCCCGACCTGTACTACTTCTCCTTCGAGGACATGGCCTGGGCGGGGAACGCCGACAGGGACTTCTGGGACCTGCTATTCAAGATCGAGACGGTCAACGGCATGGACCTGAAGGTGACGATCGTCCACGGCGTCACCGGCTACACGCACGACCTCTACCTGGGCGCCCCGAGCCAGCCGGATCGACAGCTCCTGTTCAAGAACTGCAAGAGCCACGCCGGGGAGTCCATCCTCATCAAGGGCGAGGGCGCCTCGAGCTACGGGCTCAACAGCGTGGCCGATCGGATCCAGCCGGGCACGAAGGGCAAAGTGCTCATCATGGACTACGAGCGGCTCCTGGCGGCCGGGTCGCCCTACGACGAGAGCGGCGAGCGGGCCGAGCAACTGCGGGAGCAGTGGGAGCCCGACGCGAACGACCCCTCCGGGCCGCTTCGCTTCGCCCGCCACCTGGAGAAGTGCAACGTGCTGTTCCCCGACGGGTCGGTCAAGCTGATCAACCCCGACGACATCCACCCCTCCGATCCGGAGGTGTGCGAGGAGTACTGGAACCCGTAGGCCCGGGCGCGGGACGGTGCCGCGGCCCGTTGCCCGGGGTGGCTCCCGGGGCCCGACCGGCGTTTCGCCGACGATCTTCCCGTTGCGAGGGCTCTGCGGCTCCCCACGATCCCCCCGCCGGGGCGGACTCGCCCGGCGTCGTGCGGGCAATCCCTATAATCGAAAGAGGCGATCGCGCCGATAGAACCTGTGCAGCCGGACCATGCCCGCAACACTGGATCACAACGTGCTGCCCGACCCGATCGTGGTAGCCTGCCGGGGCGCGGACTTCCGCGACCTGGTCGGCCGAGAGTGGCTCATCAGCAACCGGATCGGCGCGTACGCCTCCTCGACGGTGGTCGGCTGCCACACGCGGCGGTACCACAGCCTGCTGGTCGCGGCGACGCAGCCCCCGGCCGGACGCCTGGCCGCCCTGTCCCAGCTCGCCGACCAGCTCCGCATCGGCCCGGACACCTACGAGCTGGCGACCATCGAGTTCCCGGGCGTGGTCCAGCCGCGCGGCTCGGACCACCTCGTCGAGTTCCGCAGCGACCTGGCGCCCGCGTTCGTCTACCGCGCGGGCGAGGCGGAGCTGGTCAAGGAGGTCCTCCTGGCGGAATCGGCCAACGCCGTCTGCATCCGCTACACGCTGCGCGGCGCCGAGGGCGTGCTGCGGCTGCTGCCGTTCGTGGCCCTGCGGGACTTCCACTGCCTGCGCAGGGCCGACGAGCCGCACCAGATGATGTTTGAGACGGTCGAGTCCGGCGCGGTCGTGCAGGACCGCCAGCAGGCCGCGCCCCCGCTGTACCTGCTGGCGGCGAACGGGCGGTTCGAGGCCCACCCGCAGTGGTGGTTCCGGTTCCGCTACCGCGAGGACCTGGCGCGCGGGCAGGACGGGTTCGAGGACCTCTACGCGCCGGGCGCGTTCACCTTCGAGCTGTCGGACGGGCAGGCGGTGGAGCTGGCCGCCAGCCTGGGCGAGCCCCGCGCGACGGACTTCAAGGAGACGGCCGCCCGGAAGCGCGAGCGCATCGCGGAGATCGTCGGGGCCGTCGGACCCGACGCCGACGTGACCACCCGGCGCCTCGCCGCGGCGAGCGACGCGTTCGTGGTGCAGCGCCACTTCCCCAACCAGCCGGCCTCGTGGACCATCGTCGCCGGCTACCACTGGTTCGCCGACTGGGGCCGGGACGCCTTCATCGCCCTGCCCGGGCTGCTGTTGGCCACCGGGCGGCACGCCCGGGCACGCGAGGTCTTCCGGACCTTCGCGGCCCACATGACCGACGGCATGGTGCCCAACCGCTTCGACGACTACTCGACGGCCGCGCACTACAACAGCATCGACGCGTCGCTGTGGTTCATCGTGGCGGCCGAACGCTACCTCCAGGCTACCGGCGAGACGGCCTTCTGGCGGGCCGAGCTGATGCCCGCGGCCGAGGCCGTCCTGAGGGCCTACCAGGACGGCACGCGGTTCGACATCCACGCCGACGCCGACGGGCTGCTGATGGGCGGGACGAACAAGACGCAGTTGACGTGGATGGACGTGGCGCTGGGCGAGGAGGCGGTCACCCCGCGGCACGGCAAGTGCATCGAGATCAACGCCCTGTGGTACTGCGCGCATCGCATCCTGGCGGAGCGCTGCCGCGAGATCGACGCGGAGCTGGCCGAGCACTGCGAGGCACGCGCCGCCCTCATCGCCGGGGCGTTGGAGCAGGGGTTCTGGAACGCCGAGGGCCACTGCCTCTACGACTGCATCAGCGACGGCGTCCCGGACGGGTCCGTCCGCCCGAACCAGATCTTCGCCGTCTCGCTGCCGTACAGCCCGCTGTCGCCCGAGCAGCGGCTGCGCGTCGTGCGGGTCGTGCAGGAGAAGCTCCTGACGCCGATGGGCCTGCGGACGCTGTCGCCCGACGACCCGCGCTACCGGCGGCGCTACGGCGGCTCGTGGGAGTCGCGCGACCGCTCCTATCACCAGGGGACGGTCTGGCCGTGGCTGATGGGACCGTTCATCGAGGCCTACCTCCGCGTGCACGAGTACAAGCCCTTTGCGGCGGCCCAGGCGCGCCAGTGGCTGGCGGCCTTCGACGCGCACCTGGAGGCCGCCGGCGTGGGCTACATCAGCGAGATCTGCGACGGGGACCCGCCGCACGAGCCCCGCGGATGCATCGCCCAGGCCTGGTCGGTCGGCGAGATCCTGCGGGTCAAGCGCCTGCTGGACACGCTGCCGGCGGGCGCCCGGCCGGGGTCCTGACGCCATGCATCGCCTGCCCGCCCTCATCGCCTGGCTTGCGACGCTCGCCGCGGCCCCCGCCGGCGCGGAGGTGACCGTGCGGCTCGCCCCGGCTGCGCGCGACGCGCCGAGCGACGAGGGGTTCCTGCACGCCCGGCTCACGATCGCGGACCCGAACGGCCGACTGCCGGGCGTGGTGCGTGCGGTGAGCCTGCGCCGCGCTGCCGGCGGGCCGACCCTGCTTCACGCCGCCTCCGTCGCGCCGAAAACGACCCAGACGCTCGACGTGCTCCTGCCGGCCGTCTCCGTGCAGCAGACCTACCGCGTCCGCCTGCTGGCCGGCGAGGGCCCCGCTACGAGCGTGCTCCGCGAGATGCACGTGCCCGTCACGTTCCCGGACCTCGACGCCGTCGAGCGCGCCCGCGAGACGCTGGTGGACGCGGCGGCCTACGAGGACCGGCAGGAAGAGCGGCCCCGCTGGCCCACCTGGCTGCTGCGCAACGTCTACCTGGCGGCCGTGCTCATCGCCGTGGGGCTGGGCGGCGTGCTGTTCATTCGTCCGGGGGCCCTGCGCGTGCTTGCGGCGGTCGCGGTCGCCGCCGGGGGAACGTTCGCCATGTGGCACGTCCTGTCCGGCGTCGACGTGGTGCTGGCCCGGCGGTCCGGGCCGCTCGTCGCCCTGACGTGCCGCCGGACGACCTCGTGGTCCCGCCCGGCTCGCGGCGTCGGGCCGGTCTACTGGAGCCAGGGCCAGATGGACCGGGACGACATGGTCTTCGAGCCCGGCCACCGCCTGACGCTCACGCTCCGCCCGGACGACGTCCGCGTGTTCCGCGTGGAGGGCGGCGCGCGCCGGTCGCCGCAGACGCTGCCCGCTTCCGCTGCCGCTCAGTCGTCCGGGGGGAGGTAGGGGAACGCGTCGGTCCACTCGGCCTGCGAGAGCTGGACGAGCAGCTCGGCGAGGTGCTCCGCCTCGGCGTCGATGAGCGTTCGGCCCTTCTCGGCGGAGGCCTGGCGGACGTCGCCGCCCGCCGAGGCGGGGACGTATCGGTGCCACGGGCGGACGAAGTGGACGCCCGCGCCGGCGAGGGCCTCGACGGCGAGCGTCCCGAAGGGGAAGACGCCCATCTCGCCCTGGTGGACGAGATCCTCGCGGAGATGCAGCATGCGAGACGTTTCGGACTCCCCGCCGTGGTCGCTGGCGTGCTCCACCAGCGGCGGGCGATGCAGGCCCGGCGGGCCCGACGTCATGCAGACGAACGCCCCTTCGTCGGGGGCGCGGGCACCGACGTGCGCCCGCAGGGCGGCGCGGATCGCGTCCGTGTTGCCGCCGTGGCCGTTGTGGAGGACGACCTTCCGAACGCCGTCGGCCTCCAGCGCCTCGATGACGTCCAGCAGCATCTGCATCAGCGTCCGGACGCGGATGCGGCAGGCAAAGGGGAAGGCCTGGAAGTTCACGTTGTTCCCGATCGGCAGCGTCGGGTACATCAGGGCGCGCCCGCCGCGCTCGTTGGCCCGCAGCACGCCGCGACGCACGACGGCGTCGCATTGGTAGACGTCCGTCCCGTAGGGCAGCACGGGCCCGTGGGGCTCGGTGGACGCGACGCCGAGGACGACGACCTCCGGCCGGAACGCACGGACCTCCGCCACCGTCATCTCCATCAGGATGCCATGGGCCATGCGTCTCTCCTGCGCCGGGCCGCAGCGCCCCTACCCCCGCGTGTCCGGTTCCTCCCCGTCCTGCTCGGGCTCCTCGTCGTCCTCGAGCCGGAACCGCTTGCCGGCCAGCTCCCAGGCGTTGACGTAGGTGGAGGGCTTCAGCGGCGGGCCGGAGCGCAGCCGGTACCGCACGTGGCGAAGGATCGCCCACACCAGCAGCACCAGCGTCATGCCCAGCAGCAGCAGCGACAGCCACGCCAGGCGCAGCAGGAACTTCTGCGCGGGAGGGTCGGGGATCTCCGAAGCGCCCTGGATGGCGATGAACAGCATGGCGAGCAGCCCGGCCGCCAACGCCACCAGGCCGAGCACGACGAAGACGAAGCTCACGCCGCGTGTGGTGCCGTCGGGCTTCAGGTCCATGGGCATTCCGCGCGGGGATTGGGGCAGTCCAGTTCCTGGAGCTGCCGCAGCAGTTCCTTCTGGCGGTCGGTCGGCCGCTTGGGAGGGACGATCTCGATGACGACGTACTGGTCGCCCGGCGGCTTGCCCGGGCGCGCGACGCCCTTGCCCCGCAGCCGCAGACGCTTGGAGCTGGCCGTCCCCGGCGGAATCCTCACCGTCCCGATGCCGTCGAGGGTCGGCACGTCCACCTTGGCGCCGAGGGCGGCCTCGGCGAGGCTGACCGGCACGTGCACGTAGATGTCGTCGCCTTCCCGTCGGAAGTACTTGTGCGGGCGGACGCGGAGGACGATGTACAGGTCGCCGGCGGAGCGGGAGCCCATCTGCCCCTGGCCGCGGACGCGGACGCGGGAGCCCTCCTGTACGCCGGGGGGGATCTTGACCTCGATGGTCTCGCGCCGGTCCCGTCCGTCCGGCTGGGGGCGGGCGACGCGAACGCGCGCCGTGGTTCCCCGGACGGCCTGGAGAAAACCGAGGGTCAGGTGGTACTCGCTGTCGGCCCCGCGGCGTGGCCGGCGGCGGGACGACCGCCGCGACCCCCGTCCCTTGCGCAGGGTCTCGAGGATGTCGTCGAGGCTCATGCCCGCGAAGCCGCTTCCGCCCCCGAAGAAATCGCCGAACTTGAAGGAGACGGGCTGCCGGCCCCCACCGGTCCACCGGGTCTGCCCGGCGCCGAAGGGCCCGCCCGGGGCGGCGTGCCCGAAGCGGTCGTACATCTTGCGTTTCTCGGGGTCGGAGAGGGCCTCGTAGGCCTCGGTGGCCTCTTTGAACTTGTCGGCCGCACCGGCGGACTTGTTGACGTCCGGGTGGTACTTCCGCGCGAGCTTCCGGTAGGCGGACTTGATCTGGTCGGCGTCGGCGCTGCGCGGGACGCCGAGGACGTCGTAGTGGTCGCGTCGGGCCATAGCGCCATTGTACTCGGGGCGCCCCGGGGCGGCCAGAGCGCCAGCGGCGCCG
>CAZXOC010000180.1:9332-15318 GCA_964642165.1 uncultured Planctomycetaceae bacterium
GCAGGGCTCGCCGAACGGCGAGGCGGCGCGTCCCAGGCCGGTGCGGGGGCCCGATCAGTGGACCAGGCGGGACATGGTGAAGACCGGCAGCAGCAGGGCCATCGCGATGCCGCCGATGATCAGCCCCATGATGACGATCATGGCCGGCTCGACGAGGCTGGTGACGCTCTTGATGGCCGTGCGAACGTCCGCCTCGCAGAACTCGGCCACGCGGTCCATGACGTGGGCCAACTGCCCGGACCGCTCCCCGGCCGCGATCATCCGCGTGACGGTGCAGGGAATCAGGGGGTGCTTGGCGAGCTCCTCGCTGACGGCGCAGCCCTCTCGGGCCTGTTCGGAGACGGCCTTCCAGATCTCGGCGTAGTGGTGGTTTCCGACCACGTCGGCGGTGATCTCCAGCCCCTCCAGCAGGCTCACCCCCGTGGAGATCATGGTGGACATGGTCCGCAGCGAGCGGGCGAGGTAGGCCTTCCGGTACATCCGTCCCATGACGGGCATGCGAATGCGGAAGGTGTCCAGGAAGCATCTTCCGCGGTCCGACCGGAAGTAGAAGATGGCGCCGACGGTGAGGATGGCTACCAGGGCGAGGGCGACGTACCAGTAATCCACGAGCCCGTGGCTGACGCTGAGCATCATCCGCGTCGGCGCCGGGAGAATGGCGCCCTTGCCGGCGTAGATCTTCTCGAAGCGCGGCAGGATGAAGATCAGCAAACCGATCACCACCAGCGTGCAGAAGCAGAGCATGCAGATCGGGTAGATCATGGCGCCTTTGATCTGCTTGATGGTGTGGCGCTCCTGGCTGAGGTAGGCGCAGGCGCGGTGAAGCATGGTGCCCATGGTGCCGGAGACCTCGGAGGCCCGCATCAGCGCCACCAGGAGCGGGCTGAAGGCGCGGGGGTGGCGTTTGAGGGCTCCCGAGAAGGACACGCCGCCCTTGACCTGCATGGACAGGTCCTCGACGACCTCCTTCAGCGCGGGCTCCTGGGTCTGATCGGCGATGGCGTCGAGTGCCTCGGGCAGGGTGACGCCCGTTTCGACCATGACCGCCAACTGGCTGGCGAGGAAGATCACCTCGTCGCGCGTGACGCGTGCCCCGGAGACCTGGCGGGAGGCGACGGCGTCCCGGGACTCCTCGGCGCCGTGCTCGTCGTGAACCCCCCGCCAGGGCGGGCGGTGCGCCGCCTCGCCTTTGTCGCGTTTCCGCCGCCAGTCGTGGCTCGACTTGGTCAGGTAGATGGGTTTCGGCATGGGGGTTGCCCTCCCGGGCGGCTCGGCGCGCGGCGGCGCTAGGCCGCCGTCACGCGGAAGACCTCCTCGACGGTGGTCAGCCCGGCCTTGACCTTCGCCATGCCGTCCTGGTGCAGGGTGACCATGCCGGACTCCTTGGCGAGGGACCGCAGCTCGTTGATGGTGGCGTTGCCCGAGATCAGGTCGCGGACCTCGTCGGTGGCCGTCAGCAGCTCGAAGATGCCGATCCGTCCGGCGTAGCCGGTGTTTCGGCACTTGCCGCACCCGGCCCCGCGATAGAAGGACTCGACGTCGCCGGCGGCCCGCTCGACGGCCCGGCGGACGTTGATCGGCGGCTCGTACGGCTCCTTGCAGTGCGTGCAGATCTTGCGCACGAGGCGTTGGGCGAGGATGGCCTCCAGCGAGGCGGCGACGAGGTAGGGCTCGATCCCGATGTTCAGCAACCTGGTCACGCCGGTCGGCGCGTCGTTGGTGTGAAGCGTGCTGAGCACGAGGTGCCCGGTCAAGGCCGCCTGCACGGTAATGCGGGCCGTCTCGCCGTCGCGGATCTCGCCGACCATGATGATGTCGGGGTCCTGCCGAAGCAGGGCCCGCAGGGCGGAGGCAAACGTGAAGCCCGCGCGCTGGTTCACCTGGAACTGGTTGACCCAGGACAGGTTGAACTCGATGGGGTCCTCGACGGTGCAGATGTTGACGTCGTCGTTGTTGATCTCCCGCAGCGAGCCGTAGAGCGTGGTGCTCTTGCCGCTGCCGGTCGGGCCGGTCACCAGCGCGATGCCGTTCGGCAGCGAGATGATCTTGCGGTACTGCTTCAGCATGTCGTAGTCGAAGCCGAGCTTCTCCAGGTTGACCAGCACGTTGCGGTTGTCGATGACGCGAACGACGACCTTCTCGCCGTACTGCCCGGCGAGCGTCGAGACGCGCAGGTCGACCGGGCGCCCGTCCATCATCACGTGGATGCCACCGTCCTGGGGCAGCCGGCGCTCGGCGATGTCCAGGCGGGCCATGATCTTGATGCGACTGGCGATCGAGGGGAGCATCTTGAACGGCGGGCGGAGCTTCTCGTAGAGGCGACCGTCGATGCGGTACCGCACACGCAGGCTGCTCTCGTCCGGCTCGATGTGGATGTCCGAGGCGCCCTCGCGAACGGCGTTGTAGATCAGGTGATTGACGAGCTTGATGACCGGCGAGCCCTCGGCGGCGACCTCCACGTCCGAGATGTCCTCGATCCCCTTCTCCACGATGGCGAGGTCGGAGGAGTCGAAGTCGTCGATGATGTCGTCGATGACGAAGACGTTGGCGGCGGGAAGGTGCGTGTCCAGGGTGGCCTTGATGTCCTTCGCCACGGCGCAGACGACCACCACCTCGCAGCCGGTGATGCGCCCGATCTCCTCCAGGAGGAAGACGTTGGCGGGTTCGTTGACGGCGACGGTCAGCCGGCTGCCCACCTTGAAGAGGGGCAGGACGTTGTGGCGCTCGAGGAACTCCCGCGGCAGGACCTCCATGACGCGGGGATCGGCAATACGGGGCGAGACCTTGGCGAACGGCACGCCGTAGGCGTTCGCCAGGGCCTGCATGATGTCGTCTTCGCTGCACAGGTTGAGCTTGCGAAGCACCTCGCCCAGCAGCAAGCTGCTGCCCGCCTCGCGCTGGTAGGTCAGGGCCTCATCCAACTGCTCCTGCGCCAGGGCGCCTTGGTCGATCAGGATCTGACCCAGTTGGAGCTTCTGCGCTGCGTTGGTGATCATGGTCGTTCCCGCGCGAGGACCGTCAGGCCTGAATCGCCTTGACGGCCTCGGGAATGTCCTGGTAGACCTCGAAGCTCGACCGCAGCCGCGTGATCTCCAGGATGGTCGTCACGTTCTCGTCCACCTTGGCCAGCTTGACCTGCCCGAGCCGCTCGGCCATCGTGTCCTGGAGGTCGAGCAGGTACTCCAGCGCGGCGCTGTCCACGAACGATACGCCCTCCAGGTTGATGACGATGTCCACCACCTCGGGGTCCTCCAACTGGTGGCGGACGGCCTGGTTGAGCGCCCCGAGGATGTCTTCGGTCAGATCGCCCTTGGGGTTGAGGATGACGGCATGGCCGTAGCTTTCGACGCTGATGTTCATGGGGCGGCCTCCTGGGTGATCCGGACGGGGAAGACGGTCTCCGCCGGCTGACGGAGCTCTTCGAGAAAGGCCTGCAGGTCCAGGGAGAGGAGCTTTTCGGCCACGTCGGGATCGAACTGGGTGCCCGCGTGGGTGCGGATCTCCTCGATGACGGTGGGCAGCGGCAGGGCCTTGCGATAGGTCCGGTCGGACGACATGGCATCGAAGCAGTCGGCCAGGCCGATGATCCGCGCGTCGAGGGGCACCTCGTCCTCACGGAGCCCGTGGGGATAGCCCTTCCCATCGAGGCGTTCGTGGTGATAGAGGATGCCGCCGAGGAGGTCCTCGAGCTGGCGGATGCCGCCGAGGATCTTCGCGCCGATGCCGGGATGCCTCTTGACGTCCTCGTACTCCTCCGGGGTCAGGCGCCCGGGCTTGCACAACGTGCTTTCCGGCACGCCGATCTTGCCGATGTCGTGCAGCAGTCCGGCGAGGTAGATCTGCTGCACCCGCGCCGGCGGCAGCCCGCACTCCTCCGCCAGACGCTTCGAGATCATCGCCACGCGGTTGGAGTGACCGCAGGTGTAGGGGTCCTTGGCGTCGATGGTGGCCGTCAGGGCGTGCAAGACGCCCATCAGCAGGTCCTGGAGGTCGGCGTACAGCATGTTGTTGGTCAGGAAGACCGCCGACTGGTTCCCGACGGAGCTCATCAGCTTGATGTCGATGCTGTTGAAGTCGCCGGCCTTGTTGAGGGCCAACAGCAGGCCGAGCGATTGCTCCCCCAGCAGCGGAACGGCAATGAGGTTCCAGATCTTCCCGCCGAGGTCCGGGCGCGTCCGCCAGGAGAACTGGTTGTCCACCACCGCCCGGGGGTTCTTCGCCAGCAGCGGCGCGATCTGCGTGACGGCCAGCAGCTTGACCTGGTCGGCGCTCAGCTCCGCGTCGCCGGCCAGCACCACCAGGTCCTCCTGCGTGGCGGGGGGATGGGCATGGACGAGGGCGACCGCCGCGGCGACGCCCATCACCTCTCGCAGTTGCTCGCAGACGCTGAGGAGGAACTCCTGCGGGCGCTGGGTGACCCTCACCGAGCCGCTGATGCGGTAGATGAGGCTCAGCTCCTCGTACGTGGTGGTGAGGTTGGTCGAGAGGGTCTTGAGCTCCTCGTTGGCCGTGTGGAGCGACTGCTCGTCGTCGAGGATCCACTCGAAGGTCCGGAGCATGTCACCGGCCTGGTCGGCCGAATGGCGGCAGCTCTGGCGGGCCGCCTCGGCGACCACCTGCCGGTCGAGCTGAAAGGCGTCGCAGCGGCGCGCGAGAAACTCCTCGTCGAGCCATTCGGTCGACGGGCAGCCCACGACGGCCGTGCCCACGAGCCGGCGGCGCTGGCGGATCGGCATGGCCATCACGACGCACCCGCAGGACAGGTTCCGCCAGGCGGACTGTTTCTCGGCGTGGACGTGCGCGACCAGGTCCCGAATGCCCTTGGCGCAGGGCGCCCCGGCCTCCTGGAGCAGGCGGCAGAGCTCGCAGGCGGGCGAGGACGTGCCGAAGGTGTGCCCCTGGGGGTCCCAGACGGAGAAGTTCAGGCCCATCTCCCTCGTTCGGGCCCGCATCCGCCGGAAGGCGGGCTCCCGTTCGGCGAGGACCTCGGATCGGCTTGTGCCTGCGAAGGGCATCGTCACTCCGTGGCGGCGGGCGCCTCGACCCCGCCGAGCAGTTCCGTGACCCGCTGGAGGACCTCCCGGGGCGAGAAGGGCTTGGCCAGCACGGCGGAGATCCGCGCCTCGGCCATCTCCTCCGGCTCGATGTCAAACCCTCTGGCCGTGAGCATCATGGCGGGGATGTCCCGCGTTTCCGGCCGGGAACGCAGGCGCTTGCACAGCTCCAGTCCGGTGAGGAACGGCATCTGGAAGTCCGTGATCACGAGGTCCGGCTGCTCCGTGTTGCACAGCTCCAGCGCCTCCTCGCCGTCGACCGCCGTGATCACGTCATAGCCCGCGTTGCGCAACTTCATGGAGACGACGTGGAGGATGTGGGCCTCGTCGTCGGCTACCAGGATCTTCCGGGTCATGTCACACCTTTTCCCGCCCGCTCGCCCGGGCCAGTCCCCTTGCCCGTGCGCTCAGTGCAAAACGGGCAGCTCGAAGCGGAACTCGCTGCCCTTGCCCTCCTTGCTGGCCACGGTCAGCTTGCCGTCGTGCAAGGTCTCGACGACGTGCTTGACCAGCGTCAGCCCGAGGCCGGTCCCCTTGGCCAGCTTCCGATTCGCGTTGACGCGATAGAACTTGTCGAAGATGTGCGGCAACTCCTCCTGGGAGATCCCCGCGCCGGTGTCGGCCACCTCGCAGAAGCTCACGCCGCGCTGCTCGTCCACGCCCACGCTGACCGTGACGGTGCCACCGGACGGCGTGTACTTGATGGCGTTGGAGATCAGGTTCATGACGGCCTGGTAGATCATGTCGTGGTCGGCCTCGACCTGGTAGTAGAGCGGCGTGAGCCGCGCGTCGATCTTGATGTCCTTCTGCCGGGCCTGCGGGGCGGCGACGTCCAGGACCTGCTTGGCCACGGCGGGCAGGCCGATCGGCTCGCGGACCACCTTCACCACGCCCGACTCGATCCGCGAGATGTTCAGGATGTTCTCGATCAG
>CAZXOC010000181.1:0-15298 GCA_964642165.1 uncultured Planctomycetaceae bacterium
GCTGGCGAAGCTCCCCGCCCGGCAGCGCGGCAAGCTCGCACGGCTGCGCTCCGCCCAGCCGGTGCTCTTCGGCAAGATCTTCTCTGACGACTGGCCGGCCCGCGTGGCGGCGATGGAGCAACTGGCGAAGCTCGACGACCCGAACGCCCTGGCCGGGCCGCTCGTGGCGCTGTGCCTGCGCCACCCGGGCGAGGAGCTACGCCTGGCGGCGGCGCGGGCGGCGGCGACGGGGCGGTACCGCTCGGACGCCGTCGTGGACGCGCTGACCGTGGTCGCGCAGCAGCGCGACGACCATGCCTCCTGGTTCAGGCACGGCGACGAGGAGCCGCGCAGCCCGGCCTGGCACGCGCTGGCGGCGCTGCGGAAGCTCCGCTCGAAACGCGCCGCGCCGGGGCTGTTGGCGGCGCTGAAGCGCGCGCCGGTCCACGACATGCGGCGCCAGGCGATCCTGGCCGAGGCGCTGGCCGCCACGGGCGAACGCCGACTGATCCCGCCCCTGATGGAACACCTCAAGCAGAGCAGGTCGTCCTACCAGACCCATATCACGGGCGTCGGGAAGCTCCACTTGGCCAAGTCCGACGCGGCCCTGCTGGCGCTGCTGAAGCTCACGGGGCAGAGCGCGGACGCCTACGGTCTGATCTACCGGGAAGGAGAGCACGGCCGCCTGGCGCTGGGCTTCAAGGACAAGGCGGCCCGGCGGGACGCGATCCGGAAGTTCCGGGGCTGGTGGGACGCCAACAAGGACAAGCCCGGGTACAAGGGGCTGGCGCCGCTGAAGCTGCCGGCGCGACCGGTCGTGACGCCGCCTCGTCCGCCTGCGATCGCCCAGCCGGCGCCGTCGACTACGGCGCCGGCCCGCGCCCAGGCGACCGGGAAGCTGCTCGCCGACCGGGCAGGTCGCCTGGTGGCCAAGCTGCGTTCGCGCCGCTACGCCGCGCGCCGGGAAGCCCAGGCCGAGCTGGTCGCCCTGCACAAGCAGCTTGTGGAGGCGGTGGCTCGCCACGCGCCGGCGGGGAAGCAAGACGAAGCTCGCCGCGCGCGGGGGCGAATCGGCGGCGTCCTCGGCGAGATGATCGTCGAGGTCCGCATCGCGTCGATGCTGGCCGCCCAGCCGACCGAGAGGCGGCAGGAACTCGTCCGCCTGCGCGCCCAGGCCGGGCCGACGTTCGACGAGCTGTTCTCGCTCAACTGGTCGAAGCAGGCCCCCGCCATGCGCCGCATCGCCAGGGCCGCCCCGGCCGCCGGGGCCCTGGAGGTGCTCGTCCTCCGGGCGATGCGGCACCCGAGCGACGACGCCGCGGCCGCGGCGCTGGAGGCCCTGCGCCGACGCAAGCTGAAATCCGATGCCGTCGTGGAGGCCGTGGGTCGGTTCGTGGCCGAGAAGCTCGTCGAGCGGCAGGCCCCCTACCCCCCGCCCCGCTCGCGAATCAAGGCCTTCGGGGAAGCCGTCAAGGCGTTCCGGGACTTGGCCGGCCCCCGGATGGCGCCGCTGGCGCTGGCGCTGCTGAAGGCCGGAACCAGCGAGAGCGAATCCTGCCAGGTGCTGGCGGACGTGATCGCGCGGTCGGGCGAGAAGCGCGCCATCGGCGTCCTGCTGGAGCTGCTGAAGGACACCCGCTGGCAGAGCACCTGGTCTTCGGGCGGCTTCCAGCTGACGATGAAGCCCGCCGACGCGCCGTTGATGGCCCTGGTGCAACTGAGCGGGCAGGACCCCAAGGACTACCCGTTCATCTACTGGAAAAGCCTCAGCTTTGACAGGCGCCCGTACGGCTTCAAGGACGAGGAGTCCCGCAAGGCGGCGCTGGCGAAGTTCCGCGCCTGGTGGGCCAAGCACAAGACCGACGCGGCCTACAAGGACCTCGAGCCGCTGGTGCTCCCGGAGCTGCCCGGCCGCGGCGAAGACAAGCCGTGAGGTCCGCACCGCCCCGGGAGGCGCCGGGGGACCACGTCGCCGACCCCGCTGCGGGGTGTCTCACGGCCGATCCGGCGGGTCGTCCAGTGCGGCCCCCGCTTGCTGGAGGAGGCAGTAGCCGCCGAGGAGGTTGCGGACGTTGCGTCGCCCGCGATTCGCCAGGATGCGCTGGGCGATGTAGCTGCGATAGCCCGTCGCGCAGTAGATGACCACCGGCCGGTCGGCGGGCACGTCCTCGATGCGCCCTCTCAGCTCGTCGATCGGGATGTTGATCGCGCCGTCCATGCACCCCGCGGCGTACTCGCGCGGGGATCGGTCGTCGATGAGCACGGGCGGCCGGTCGCCCCGGAGCTCCCGGCGCAGCTCCGACAGGGTGATCGGGGGCATCTGTCCGCGGCGGGCGTTGGCCGCGACGAACCCCGCCAGATTGACGGCGTCCCGCGCCGAGCCGAACGGCGGGGCGTAGCCCAGGTCCAACTGCTCGAGGTCCTCGACGGTCATCCCGGCCGTGATGGCCGTCGCCAGGACGTCCAGGCGCTTGTCCACGCCGCGCCCGCCGACGATCTGCGCCCCCAGGATGCGCCCGTCGCCGGGCGCCGAGAGGAGCTTGATCATCATCTGCTCGGCGCCGGGGTAGTAGCCGGCATGGCTGACCGCGGGAACGTAGGTCACCGCGGCGTCGATGCCCTCTCGCCGGGCGGCCGATTCGGTCAGCCCGGTGACCGCGGCGACCTTGTCGTGCACCCGGACCACCGCCGTGCCCAGGACGCCGCGGAACCGCAGGCGAGACGGGTCTTCCGGCGGCGCACCGGCCAGGTCCAGCGCGGCGTTGGCTCCGGCTACGCGACCCGCCTTGTTGGCTGGGCCCGCCAGCGGGATGTTGACCGGGCGGTCCAGGACCAGGTGCCTCGCCTCGCAGTTGTCGCCGGCGGCATAGACGGCCGGGTCCGACGTCCGCTGGAACTCGTCGGCCCGGATCGCACCGCTCCGGCCCAGGGCGATTCCCCCCTGCCGCGCCAGATCGACGTTGGGCCGGACCCCCACGGCCAGGATGGCCAGGTCGAAGGGCAGCTCGCGCCCCGACGCGGTAACGGCGCGGGTCCGCCCGTCGCGTTCGACGACCTCGCGGACGCCGTCGCCGACGATGACGTCGCAGCCCGCCTCGACGAGGGCCGTCCGCAGCGGCTCGGCCATCTCGGGATCGAGGGCGAGCATGAGCTGGTCGGCCATCTCGACCAGCGTGACCCGCAGGCGGCGCCGGCGAAGCTGCTCGGCCATCTCCAGCCCGATGTACCCTCCGCCGATGACGAGCGCCCGGGGCGGGGCCTCCGCGGCGATCTCCGGCTCGACGGTCTCCCGCTCCGCCGGGACGAGCCGGGCGAGGTGGCGCAGGATCTCGTCGGCGTCCGGAACGGTGCGGACCGTGAAGACGTTGTCGCGCCGGAGCCCCTCGATCGGCGGAACCAGGCTCACCGTCCCGGTCGCCAGGATCAGCCGGTCGTACGGCATGTCCTCGGTCGCGCCGTCGGGAAGCGAGACGCTCACGGTTCGGTTCGGCCGGTCGATCGCGGCCACGTGGGTGTGGAGCCGAACGTCCACGTGGAACCGCCGGGCGAAGCGCTCGGCGGTCGTGACAAACAGACGCTTGCGATCGGAGATCTCTCCCCCCACGTAGTACGGCAGCCCGCAGTTGGCGAAGCTGATGTACGGGCCGGCGTCGAACAGGACGATCTCGATGTCCTCATTGGTCCTTCGGGCCTTGGCGGCCGCCGAGGCGCCCGCCGCGACGCCGCCCACGATGACAAGGCGTTTGGCCATGCTGTTTTCCTTCCCTTGCCGAGGTGGTGCAGCGCCCCGGCCGGTGGATTCGCTCCCATCGTCATGGTATCGGTGCATTCCGGCGTATCTCAAGCGGCCTCCGCGAGCAATGCGCAGCGGCCGAGCGGGGAGCGGCCGCCGCGCCGGCGGCGGCTCCCCAGCCGGCGCGGCGGGCGGCCTCGGGCAACTGGCGATGTAAAACGATCCGGCGGCGCGGATTACGTCATTCTCGGCCGGCACGGAAAGGCGCGGCGGGCGGAGGTGTCCGGTCCCGGCCGGCGCGGGCCGTCCGGCCGAGCGAGACCGATTGGGCTTGACGGGCGGATTCGATTCAGGTTAGAATTCGATGGAGTCGATGAACTGGAAGGGCGTGGCCGGCGTGCTCGGAGTGGAGCCCGCCAGACCGCGCCACATAGTGGACAGCGACGGCCGAGACAGTGAGGCAAGCAGGCCGTCCGACAAGCGGCGTTCAGTGTGCGTTGCCTATGGCATCGGACACGGGCGGTGGCGTCGCCCGGGAGACCCCCGGGAGGACCGGAACAGGCAAAGGACGTCACGGCACGGAACGTCGATGATCGTCTCGCCCCGGAAGGGGCGGGCGGGCCTTCGGGTCATAGAGTTCCCATGAGCCAACACAGCAGGCATTTGGGTGGGTACACCGACTGCTGTGCTTGCGTTGTGCGCCAACGGCAACCGGATGGTAGGACCTTACTTGCGTCAGGCGGCCCGGCCGGCGGGGCTGGCTCCGCCGCGGCGGACTCGCCGGGCGCAGGAGGCGACGTGCGGTAAGGTCCTTCCGGCGATGGGCACGTGATCCGGGCCGAATCGGCGCCGCCGATCCCCGAGCGGCGCCGGCGACCTGCTTGTCCCCCCTGTAGCTCTCTGGCTGCGCTTCCTTACAGATAGAAAGGACGCGTGCCATGGAAGTCCCGATCCCCCTTGCCGCCCTGACGCAGGGCCAGATCGTCGCGCTGCAATTCGCCGGCGCCGGGATCCTCGTGCTCCTGACGGCCCTGGTGATGAAGCTGCTCGAGCGGATGAAGCGCGAGCGCGTGGAAAAGGAGATCGAATCGCTCAAGAAAGCCGCCGAGGCCGAGGCCGCCAAGATCGTCGCCCAGGCCCAAGCCCAGGCCCAAAGCGAGTTCCGCAAGAAACGCGAGGAGTTCGACGCCGACACCAAGGCCAACCGCGGCGAATTGCGAGCCGAAGAGAAGCGCCTCTCCAAGCGCGAGGACCTCATCGACCAGAAGCTCGATACGCTCAACAGCAAGGAGCGGACGCTGGAGGCCGGCCAGAAGGCCGTCCTCGAGAAGGAGAAGGCCCTGGCCGGCAAGGACCGACAGCTCAACGAGCTGATCGCCCGCCAGAAGAGCCAGCTCCTGAAGGTGGCCAACCTCAGCATGGAAGAGGCCCGCTCGGTGCTGCTGGGGCAGGTCGAGAAGGACATGGAGCGTGAGACGGCCGAGCTGATCACCCGCCGGCTCGAAGAGGCCAAGGAAACCGCCGAGGCCCAGTCGCGCGAGGTGGTCATCACGGCGTTGCAGCGCTACGCGGCGGAGCACACGTGCGAGAACACCGTCTCGACGGTGGACATTCCCTCGGACGACATGAAGGGGCGCGTGATCGGGCGGGAGGGACGGAACATCCGGGCCTTCGAGAAGGCCACCGGCGTGGACGTGATCGTGGACGACACGCCCGGGGTGGTGGTAGTCTCGGCGTTCGACCCGGTTCGCCGGGAGACGGCGCGGCGGGCGCTGGAGAAGCTCATCCAGGACGGGCGGATCCACCCGACGCGGATCGAGGAGGTCGTCGCCGCCACGGAGAAGGAAGTCAGCAAGCAGGTCTACGAGCGCGGCAAGCAGGCGATGCTGGACGCGAACATCCGCGGGCTGCACAACAAGCTGATCGACCTGCTGGGGCGGCTCCAGTTCCGCACGAGCTACGGGCAGAACGTCCTCCAGCACGCCACCGAGGTGGCGTACCTCTCGCAGGTGATCGCCGACGAGCTGGGGCTCAACGGCCAGCTCGCCCGCCGGGCGGGGCTGCTGCACGACGTCGGCAAGGCCATCGACCACGAGGTCGAGGGCGGCCACCCCCAGATCGGCGCCGACCTCTGCAAGCGCTACGGCGAGAAAAAGGAGGTGATCAACGCCGTCGCCGGGCACCACGGCGACGTGCAGGCGACCAGCGTGTACACCCCCATCGTGGCGGCCGCCGATGCCATCAGCGCCTCGCGCCCGGGCGCCCGGCGCGAAACGCTGGAGCGCTACGTCCAGCGCCTCCAGAAGCTGGAGGAGATCGCCTCGGGCTTCGAGGGGGTCAAGCAGGCCTACGCGATTCAGGCCGGACGCGAGGTCCGCGTCATCGTCGACGCCGACAACGTCGACGACCGCGTCTCGGGGAAGGTCGCTCGCGACATCGCCCGCCGGGTCGAGGACGAGATGGAGTACCCCGGCGAGGTCCGCGTGACCGTCATTCGCGAGGTCCGCTGCGTGGAGTACGCCCGGTAGCGCCGCGCCGCCGCAGGCCCACCGCAGCGCCGACGAGCCCGGGGCTGGACGGACGGCCTCGGGCTCGCCTGCGCGCCGCCGGCGCAAAAGGGGGGCGGCGGGAAAGGTCCCGACCTGTCGGGACGGCCCGCCGCCCGGAACCGGCAGCGCCTGACATCGCGAATTCAGCGATTCCTGTGGTTCTTTCCTTCGGACAGATCGCCCGAGAACTTTAGCGCGCCGCTCGCGGGGGGGCTCATCGGAGCAGATCGATGGTCGTGGGCGTCCGGGGGATCTCGGCGAACGGACCCGGCGGGCAGGCGGCGGGCCAGGGCTTGTCGAAGAAGTCGCGGGGGACGAGCTTCAGCCCGCGGCAGGCCCCCACGTCCGCCGTCGCGCGCCACGTCAGCGCGCCCGTCCGGCGGTCGAACCGGGCCTCGATGCCCGCGCTCACGTTGCCGCCGGTGTCGCGATGCGCGTGCTTCGTTCGAATTAACTCCTTCGTCTCGAAGAACACGTTGTTGACGGCCGTGTGATCGCCGCTCCGGATCTCCCGGCCGTGCACGCGGCGGTTGGTGACCTTGCCTCGAAGCCACATCGCCGGGCCCGTGCACGCCCCGATGAGGTTGTGGGCGAAGATCTGCCCGCGGCAGTCGTGCTCGTAGATGCCGGCCCCGCGGGTGTCCCAAAGGACGTTGCGGTCGATCAGGTTGGGCTGCTGGGAGGCCTCGATGAAGATCGCCCCGTGGATGGTGCGGGAGCCGACGATGACGTTCCGGCAGCAGCGGGAGTTGACGTTGGCGAAGTCCATCCAGATGCCGCCGCCGTGAAGCGTCTCGGTGATGCGGTTGCGCCGGATGAGCGTGTGGACGTTGCCGTGCGTCTTGATGGCGCCGGTCTCGTAGTACCGCTCGACGGGATGGAACGCGTTGCGGGCGAGCACGTTGTCCTCGATCAGGCTGTGGCGGCAGCCGAGCGCCTGGATGCCGCAGACGCCGCAGTCGGTCACCGTGTTCCGCCGGATGACGTGCCAGCCGGGGCGGACCTTCGGCTGCGGCAGCGCCCAGTACTGCGTGCCGGCGTCGATGCCCACGCCGTTGACCTGCCGGACGGTGTTGCCCTCGATGAGCCAATGGTGCCCGCGCGTCGTCGAGATCGCCCCCCACTGCGGCATGGGAAACGCGTTGCCGGCGTGCTCGACGAGGAAGCCCTTCACGTGGACGTAGCCCAGGCCGATCGCCTCCGGCGCGAAGATGCCCTGCTGCGTGGTGATCTCCAGGACGGCGTCGTTGGGGCTGCGGCCGCCGGCGAGGTGCACGTGCAGCGTCGGGCCGTCGGCGCCCACGAAGTACGTGCCCTCCCGCTTCGCCAGCTCCTCGCGCGAGCCGACCTGAAGCAGCCGCTTGCCGTCGGCGAAGACGAGCCCGCGCGGCAGCGTGTACGGCTGCTTGCCCCGCCATCGCTGCGCCCAGCTCATGCCGTCGAACTGCTTCGGCGTGACGTTCGGCACGGCGAACGGGTTGTCGCCGTACTCGAAGTACCCGGCCCGCAGCTCGAGCCGCCAGACGCCCTTCGCGCCGGGCGACGCCCCCCACCGGTCCCGGACCACGCGCGAGCCCTTCAGGACGACCTTCGCGCCGGGCTCGGCCTGGTAGCTGATCATCGCCTCCGGGCCCGTGCCGCCCCGCGCGGGGCGGACCCATTCCCGGTACACCCCCCCGGCCACGACCACGCGCTCGCCCGGGCACAGCACCTGCGCCGCCTTGCCGATCGTCCGGAAGGGCCGCTCCTTCGTGCCGGGGCCGGCATCGGACGCCCCGGCCGCCGAGCCGTCCACGTGGTACGTCTTCGCGAACGTCAGCACCGGGCGCCACGTCCGGAACTCGGTCCCGTCCGGCAGCAGCACCGGCGGGCGCAGGCCGTGCAGCTCCGGTCCCGTTCCCCGGGGCTCGCCTGCCGCGCCGACGGTACAGAGCGCCAGCGCGGCGGGAATCGTCACGACGAGTCGCTCCCGCATGTCGATCCTCCTCCGGCCGGGCCAGGCCCGAGTTTCCGAATCCCGGGCAGCCGGCACTTGAGCTTGCCGAACACGACCGCTATGCTGGCAGCTACCTTACCACGGACCCGAAGGAGCACGCCAATGCGGAAGGCACTGATCCTCTGCGGGGCGTTGTCATGGACGACGCTGGGTGCCGGGTGCGCCGATATCAACATCGACGTCCTGCGCGATGCGCTCGACGGGCACCAGGCGGCGGTGTCGTCGTCGCTGCCGCTGGGAACGGCGCTGGCGGCCGCACCGACCGACGGCAGCCCCGTCGACGACGGGAGCCGAACGGATGCGGCAGACGCGCAGCCGGCGTGGCTGGCGATGGGAGCCCAGCTGGCGGCCGAGGCGGAGACGCGGTCCGTCGCGCCGCCCGAGGGGCCCGGCGGCACGGGACGGCCGTTCGTTCCCTACGCCGAGCGGCGCGGGCCGGCGTACCCGGGCGACCTCTGGCACAGCCTCGGGCGGGACGCCAAGGAGTTCCTCCCGCTGGTGTGGGACGACACGAAGGCGACGGCGACCAACCCGGTGAGCCTGGTGTGCCTGGGGCTGGCCGTGGGGGGCGTGGCGCTGTTCGACAACAACGGCGATGACCAGGTCGAGAGGCACTTCCGCAAGCACGGCGGCGGGCTGAACGGCTTCTGGGACACGGTCGGCGACGTCGGGGGCAACCCCGGGACGCACTTCGCCATCGCCGGCGCGATGTACTTCGCGTCGTTCGTCGACGGCGACACGAAGACCTACGAGGTCTCCAAGACGATGCTGAGCGGCCTGGCGATCAACGGCATCGCGACGGTGGCGTTGAAGGCCGTGCTGCGGACGGAGAGCCCCAACGGGGACGAGTACGGCTGGCCCAGCGGGCACACGTCCAGCACGTTCTGCCTCGCGACGATCCTGCACGAGTCGTACGGCCCGTGGCTGGGCATCCCGGCGTACGCCTTCGCCGCCTTCGTGGGCTACGAGCGGATCGACGCGCGCAACCACGACTTCTCCGACGTCATCAGCGGCGCGCTGATCGGCATCGCCATCGGGCACGCCGTCAGCCAGAACCACCAGCCCAAGATCCTCGGCATGGACGTGATCCCCTACGTCGACCCGCGCGGCGGGGCGGGACTGGCCCTCACCAAGCGCTGGTGAGCGCCCCCGGCGCCGTGCCGGCCGGCTACGGCTGCTCGGGCTCCGGGCGGCTCCGTCCGGGCGTGATCGTCAGGGGGAAGCACCGCATGTCCGGCCAGGCCTCCGCGATCTTGCGCATGGCCTCGTCGCGGTCGGCGTCGCTCCGGGCCACGAACTGGGCCGTTCCGTCGCCCTGGCTGCCGACGCCCTTGCCCCCGTGGATGTGACCCGCGATGGCCTCGAAGGCCAGCACCTCGTGCAGCAGCGGGCTGGCCAGCTCCTGCGGCGAACCGGGCGCGACGCAGCGGTCGAAGCTCTTCTGCGCCTCGGTCATCAGCCGCCCCAGACGCTCCGCGTCGCCCTCGCCCAGGGCCCGAAAGGCGCCCCGGACGATCGCCTCGTTCCGCGGGCCCAGCCCCCGCTGGACGTCGCGGCTGCGCAGGTAGGCGGCCTGGAGGTCCGAGAGGATCTTGACCGTGTCTTTCCTGCCGGCCAGGTCCACGAAGAACATCGCGATCCGTCTCGCCGGGAACACCGGCTCGACGCGAACGTCGGCGGACTTCTGGAACGTCAGGAGGACCGGCGTCTTGCCGTAGATGCACGCCTGGTCCATCCGCCCGCACTGGCTGCCCGTCAGCCGCTCGCCCAGGTAGGCCGCCTCCATCAGCTCGTGGGGAAACAGCCCCAGGTCGTAGACCGCGTCGAAGGCCTTCGCCACCAGGATGCACACCGCCGCCGAGCTGGAGACGCCCTTCTTCAGCGGCAGGTCCATCGACGTGATCCGCAGGTCCAGCCCGCCTTCGACCCCCGTCCGGCCGAACATCTCGTGGGCTGCCCCCGCGCAGTAGCGGAAGAACTCCTCCTTGTCCCGCGCCGCCTCCAGCAGCGTGTCGGCATCCCACGGGCAGCTCATCTGCCGCCGCCGCTTGCTGGACCGGCCGAACTTGTCCGGCAGCAGCGACCCGATGACGAACGAATCGCTCGCCCGCGCGACGGCCGACAGGCCCTGGTCCGTGCCGATCACCAGGCAGAAGCCCCTATGCCGCCCGTACTCCGCCGCCCAGTCGCTGTGCTCCCCGAAGAGGCACAGCCGCCCCGGGACGAACAGCTCGACGGCGTTCGGCACTTCGCTCATGGCTCGACGGCCTCCCGGCGAGGGATGGCGCTCGCCCGCACGGGACACCATACTCCCTCGGCGAGGCAGATCGCAAGGCCCCCCGGGACCGGCGCGGCCTACGCGAAGCCTACCGGGAAGCTCTTGATCTCGAGGGACGCCAGCGGCCTCGAGCAGCCGTCTGCGCCTTGCCTTGGCCAGTCCAGACTGCTCCTTCCAGGACGGGCCATCATGCGAAGATCCCGCCGGCAGGGGAAGGGCGCTGTCGCGTGCGCGGAGCTGCTCGTCTCCGCGCGCGGGGCACGCGACGGGCCCGTCACGCGCCGGCGGCGAAGGCCTCCTCCACCAGCTCGCACAGGACGTGGTAGATGATGGCGTGCGCCTCCTGCACGCGGGGCGTGAGGGTCTCGTCCACGGCCAGCAGCACGTCGGCGTGCTCCGCGCAGCGCCCCCCGCCCGCGCCCGTCAGCGCGACCGTCTTGAGGCCCAGCTCCCGCGCCCGCGCCAGCGCCGCGACGACGTTGGCCGAGTCGCCCGACGTGCTCAGCCCGACGGCTACGTCCCCCGCCGCCCCGCACGCCTCGAGCTGGCGGACGAAGACGCGGTCGAAGTCGTAGTCGTTGCCCACGGCCGTCAGGATCGACGTGTCCGTCGTCAGCGCCTGGACCTTCAGCGCGCGGCGCTCGGTCAGGAACCGCCCGACCAGCTCGCAGGCGATGTGCTGGGCGTCGGCCGCCGAGCCGCCGTTGCCGAACACGTACACGCCGCCGCCGCGGCGGAGGCAGTCCACGAGCATCTCCGCGCCGCGGGCGATGTCGCCGGCGAGCGCCTCGCCCGCCGCGGCACTGACGCGAACCGACTCCGCGAAACGCTGACGGATCTTCTCGATCATGCCATGGGCTCCTTCCAGTCTCGCGCGCCGCCGCGCGGGTCCCATCGTAGCCCCTCGCGCAGCCAAACGCCACGCCGCCCCGTCTGAAGCCCTCTGCCGGCTCTTGATGCGTCCGGGCCGGCATCCTATGCTGCCGGCAATGTGTCGGCGAATCATCCGGGATCAGAGCAAGGAGCCTTCACCATGACCCGTCACCTGACGGTCCTGTTGGCGGTGTTCGGCGCGGCCTGTGGGGCGGCCTCCGCGGAGCTGCGCGTGCACCACATCTTCGATTCCAACATGGTGCTCCAGCGCGACAAGCCCGTGCGCGTGTGGGGCTGGGCCGAGGCCGGCGAGACGGTCAGTGTCAACTTCGGCAAGCAAAGCAAGCAGGTCAAGGCCGGCAAGGACGGACAGTGGGAGGTGGATCTGGCCCCGATGCCCGCCAGCGCCCAGCCGCGCACGTTCGCGGTGAAGGGCAAGGGCCACACGATCACGTATACGAACGTCCTGGTCGGCGACCTGTGGGTCCTCGGCGGGCAGAGCAACATGGAGGACGTGCTGGAGAGCGTCTACCACGGCGACGTGGAGGTGGCCTGTGCGAATCACCCCGAGATCCGCCTCATGACCATCCCGCACCGCGCCAGCCACACGCCCGTGGCCGACTTCGACCGGATCAACGAGTTCAGCTCCTGGACCGGGCGATCCGAGAGGAAGGGCTACTGGTTCGTCTGCTCGCCGGAGACGGTGCGGCGGTTCTCGGCCATCGGGTATATCTTCGGGCGCCGGCTGTACCTGGCCAGCCGCGTGCCGATCGGGCTGATCGACACATCCTGGGGCGGCACGACCGTCGAGACGTGGACCACGCGCAAGACGCTGGCGACGATCCCCGAGGCCCGCCCGCTGCTGAAGGAGTGGGATGCCCGGATCGCCGCCTACGACCCGGACAAGAGCCTTCAGGACCTCATCGAGCGGTGGAAGAAGGACTCCGAGCGGCGGAAGAAGGACGGCAAGGAGCCCCGGCCCAAGCCCACCGAGCCCCGACCCAGCCCCGCCGTGGACCGCGGCAATCCCGGCGGGTCGCTCCACGGCATGATCGGCATCTTCGGCGGCCTGGCCGTGAGGGGCGCGATCTTCAACCAGGGCTACAACAACGCGCTCGGCAACGCCCGGCCGAGGCTCTACGCCAAGGCCTTCAGCGCCATGATCCGCGACTGGCGGGCCACGTTCCGCGACCCGAACATGCCCTTCGGCATCGTCGAGCTCACCGCCGGCGGGCGGGCGCAGACGATGGCGAACTTCGAGCGCATGATGATCGACCCCGCGCCCTTCATCCGCGAGGGCCAGTACAAGGCGTGGCGCGACCTGCCCCACGTCGGCTTCGCCTGCGCGTACGACCAGCAGGTCCCCTGGTACCACCCGCACAAGAAGGTGCAGTTGGGCGAGCGCATCGCCCGCTGGGCCCTGGCGACGCAGCATGGCCTGAGGATCGGCTACCAGCCCGCCGTCTGCGTCTCGGCGAAGCCGGCCGGCAACCACGTCGCCCTGACGTTCGACCGGCCCGTGCGCACCTTCCACAGCCGCCCGTTCGAGGGCTTCGCCGTGGCGGGCAAGGACAAACGCTTCTACCCGGCCGAGGCGCGGTACGTGGTGATCGGCAAGGACAACCGCGGCCGCGACCGGGAAGACCGCAAGCAACTGGAGGTCTGGAGCGACCTGGTCCCCGAGCCCGTCGCGGTCCGGTACGCCTGGGCGAGGAACCCGCTGGGCAACGTCGTCAACGATGCCCACTTCGAGCGCATTCTCCCCGTGCCCTCGTTCCGCACGGACAACTGGGACTGGCCCGAAGCCCCCTTCGCCGAGCGAGGCAGCCCGGAGGAAGGCAAGCACCGCAGACAGCTCAACGAGATGCGCAAGCAGGCCGAGGAATGGTCCCGCCGGCGCCCCATCGAACACGCCGAGGCGTTCCTGAAGAAGGCCAAGGCGGGACCATGAGGCCGCCCGGGCCGGCGGGATGACCCGTCGCTGAGTGCGAGTGTCATAGGCAGAAGCGGACAGCCTCTCTTTCGGGGTGTTCTCCCCGACGCCTACGGGTCTCGAGCCTGCTCGCCAAGCCCAGTTCCGCGGTCACGTGGCGGACCCAGCGCGGCCGCCGGCGCGGTTCAGCACGTGACACGCCGGTCCGCCGGTCCCGCCTCGTCCCGCTCTCGGCATGCCCCTGACCCTACCCCCAGCCGGCGCCGTCCCCAACCGAAAAGCAGCCCGTCCCCCTTCCGCTTGTCCGCCACCAACGGCCTCCGTTCCGTCGCCTTGAGATCGTTGATGGGGGTGTTGTCTTCGGCGCTTACTGGAGATGGGATGCCAGGCGCCAGACCCGCGACCGCAAGACAGGCTGTAATCAGTAAGAGCTTTCTCACGGGAAGATTCCCTTCAACCAGCCAAAGGGCGAAGCCCGGCCTTGGCGTTGTTGGTTCGATTCCGTGTCATATCGCGTTACTCCTTCCTCACCCACCCTTATCCGCAGATGGGCTTCCCGTCGCCGAAGGCCGGCAGCCGCCCGGCAGGCGACACGTCGCCGATCGTCGGCCAGTCCATGTAGTCGCCTCCCGCTTCCGTCAAAGCTGTAGCGAGTCGCCGGCGTACGAAAGACGCTAGTCTTGGATAATGTTGGTGTCACTGAGCCAGGCCACGAAACTGGCCGGCCACTTTGAAGCGGACTTCCCTCGGCCGGCGCCCAAGCCGAAACCATGGGCGCCTTTGCTGAAGACGTGAAGCTCCGCGTTGACCCCGGCCTTCAGCAGCTTCGCGTAGAAATCGACGCACTTGCCCGCGGGAGTCAGGCGATCGACGCGAGCGTTGACGATGAACATCGGGCAGATGTCGGACGCGGAGCTCTTGGATTTGGTGCGGGCGGCTATGAGCTTCTCGGCGTCGTCGGGAATCCCCGGATAGAACAGGCCGGCGAAGCTCGGCATGCCGCTGACCTTGTCCTCCGGCAGCTTGGGCTCGGAATGAAGCGCACAGCTGATCGCGAGGTGGCCGCCGGCTGAGAACCCGCATATGCCGATCCTATCGGGCTTCAACCCAAGGCCTGGCGCTCCCTTCCTGAGAATCCGAATGGCCTGTCTGGCATCGGCTTGAACGGCGCGTTGGTAGTTCTGCCATGCGTTGCGCACACTGAGGTTACTGGGGCGCGTCCGATACTTCAAGACGAGGGAAGTCACGTTGAGCCCCTTCAGCCAGATCGCCAGATCGTGGCCTTCGCGGTCGATCCAGATGTCGCGGAAACCGCCCCCGGGGCAGATCACCAAGCCGACGCCGTTCGGCTTCTTGGGGCGATGGATGCTGTACGTGGGCAACGAAACGGAACTGAACGCGCGATTCAATCCGGACGGGGACCCAGGCTCCGCCTTGTGGGATCGGACCTGCTCTCTCGTACTGGCTTGATTCGGATAGTCCAGCGGCGGCTTCCTCCAGAGAGCCAGTTCCGGGGGCAGGTCACCGGCCCGCAGAGATGGTCCGAGAGACAATGTAGCAAGGAACACGGCAGGAAGTACTTTCGATATACCCAAGCGGCCATTGGCGTGCTTGATTCGATGCGGTGTCATGCAGCGTCCCTTTCAGCACCCGATACATCTCTTCGGAGCAGCCCGTCGGCCACGACGGCGGCCCTTCCAGGCGGATCACTTTTCGTTCTTCGCCACGTACTCCATGATCTTGACGAACGACTTGCCCCTGTTGGGCATTTGGGGATGGACTCGCCGTTTGTCCGCCCAGAGCTGCGCGATTCTGGCCTTTTGAGCGCCGCTCAGTCCGGCCAATCGTCGATCAACGTACTCCTGGTGCTTCTCGACGTTGTACGCTTCTGGCAGATCGTTCTCATCGATCCGGGTCAGCAGTTTCTCAAGCGCCGAGCGAGGAGGCCGGCGCCTTC
>CAZXOC010000182.1:0-14060 GCA_964642165.1 uncultured Planctomycetaceae bacterium
CGGCGCCCTCGCCGCCGTGGATATCGTCGGCGCCCTCGCCGCCCTCGATGACATCCGCGCCCGCATCGCCGTGGAGCTCGTCGCCGCCCGCGTCGCCGTATATCTCGTCGTCCCCGCCGCCACCGTGGACCGTGTCGGCGCCCTCGTCGCCGTGGATCGTGTCGCCGCCCTCGTCGCCGTGGATGTCGTCGGCCTCCGTGCCGCCGTGGAGCTCGTCGGCGCCCTCGCCGCCGTGGATATCGTCGGCGCCCTCGCCGCCCTCGATGACATCGGCGCCCGCATCGCCGAAGAGCTCGTCCTCGCCCGCGTCGCCGTGGATCTCGTCGTCGCCGGAGCCGCCGTGGACGGCGTCGCGACCCTCGCCGCCGTGGACCTCGTCCGCGTAGGTCGGGTCGTCCGCGGATTGGACCGTCAGGTCGCGCGTCGCGGCGTCCACCTCGAAGTCGCCGTCGGCCCAGACCTCGTCGTCGCCGCCGCCGCCGAGGATCACGTCCGCGCCCGCGCCGCCGCCCAGCGTGTCCGCGCCCGACCCGCCGGTGACCTCGTCGCCGCCCGCGCCGCCGTCCAGCACCACGCCGATCGTCGACGCGGCCGCGTCCAGGACGTCGTCGCCCGCCTGGCCGTGGGCGACGAGCAGCCCCGTGCCGCCGGTGAGCTGCACGGCGACGGAGTCCCTCGTCGCGGCGCCCGCGCCGGCGTGGAGCGCCGTGACCGCATCGGGGGAAACGCCCGTGACCGTGAACGTGTTTCCGCCGCTGCCGCCGCGGACCTCGATGCCCCCGCCGAACGAGCCGCCGGTGGCCCTGTACGTGATGTCGGCCGGTGCGAGCCCGCGAACGCTGCCGGCGTCGATCCGGACGTCCGTGTCCGCGTCGGCGTCGCCGGCGTCGCTGACGTGCAGGAGGTTGGCGACACCCGCCCCGGCGTCGAGGATCAGCTCGGCGGCGACGTCGTCCAGCGAGCCGGCGCCCGTGGGCGCGTCGTCGGAGACGTGGATCGCGTCGTTGCCGGCGCCGGCGTCGATCGTGGTCTTCGCCGACGTGCCGCGGACGTTCACCGTGTCGGCGGCGCTGCCGAGGCGCACCAGCAGGTCGTCCAACTCGCCGTAGGTCAGCTCGCCCCCAAGGCCCAGGCCCGTCAGCACCTCGGCCGTGAGCGTCGCCTGGCTGGCGGTGTTCTCCCCGCTGTCGTCGATGGTCAGCGCGTCCTGCCCCTCGCCGCCGGTCACCGTGACGTCGCCGCCGATGTTGTCCACGATGCCGCCGGTGTTCGCCGGCGCGGCGCTGCCCACGTGGATCGCGTCGTCGCCCTGCCCGCCCTCGGCGGTCACCTCGCCGCCGGCGGCCACGACGTTGATCTCGTCGGCCCCGCCGTCGCCGCGGACGGTCACCACGCTGCCGCCGTCCGAGCCGCGAAGCGTGATCGTGTCGGCGCCGTCGTCGGCGCCGTCGTCCAGGCCGTCGCGGCCGTTGACGGTGAGCGTGCCGGCGGCGGAGATGATCTCCACGTCGTCGGCGCCCCCGCCCGCGGAGACCGTGGTGGCCCCGGGAATCGTCCGCAGGACGACGAGCTCGTCGTCGCCGTCGCCGAGGTGGAGGTCCAGGGCCTCGACGCGGCGGTAGTCGATCCCGACGGCCATGCCCAGGCCGGTGACGGCCTTGTCCGTCACGGTGCCCTTGTCGGCGGCGGTATCGGCCCCGTCGTCCACGACGAGGGTGTCGCCGTCAACCTCGCCCTCCTTGCCGCCGTCGATGAAGAGCGGGCCGGTGAGCGTCTGGCCGTCGATGGCATTGACGCCGACGGCGTCGGTGCCCTCGTCGGCGTCCCCGACGGTGAAGCGGTCGTCGCCCGCCTCCCCCGCCAAGGCCACGGACATGCTGCCGGGCGTGCTCTGGACGATGAGATCGTCGTTGCCGGCGCCGAGTTGCACCCGGAGCGTCTCGATGCCGGACTCGCCTCCGCTGGCGTTGTACTCGAAGCGGCCCGATTCGCCTGCGACAGCCGTGTCCGTCACCGTCAGCACGTCCGCGCCCGGCGAACCGAGGACGATCGCCGCGTCCGTGTCCCACGGGTTGCCCTGGTCGCGGAGGCGCACGGTCGGCAGGCCCGCGCCGGAGGCCTGGACGGTGTAGGTTTCCGACCCGCCGCGGCCGTCGAGCAGGACGCCGTCGGGCCCGGCGTGAGAGACGACGAAGGCATCGGCCCCGCGCCCGCCGAGGACGACCTCGACGGCCAGCAGGTGGCCCGTCTCGCGGACGGCGTTGCCGGCCGCCTCGGGAGACTCGGCCCGCGGGAAGCCCGCCTTCGCGCCGCCGGCGTCCATCGTGGCGCCGATGTCGGCCGTGACGGCCGTGAAGTCCCACGTGTCGGCCTCGCCCGCCGCGTCGTCGACGGTGTCCTTGCCGTCGGCGTTGGCGAAGCGGTACGTGTCGCTGCCCGCGCCGCCGGCGAGGGCGTCGTTGCCGGCGCCGCCGACGAGGGCGTCGTCGCCGTCGCCGCCGGTGAGCGTATCGCGCCCGTCGCCGCCGAGGAGCTCGTCGTCGCCCGCGTCGCCGCGGAGCGTGTCGCCGCCGAGGCCGCCGTCGAGCCGATCGGCCCCGCCGCCGCCGGCCAGCTCGTCATCGCCGCCCTCACCGAGGATCCGGTCGTCGCCGGCCCCGCCGGTGAGCTTGTCGTTGCCGCCGCCGCCGTGGAGCGCCACGGGCACGAAGACGCCGCCGGCGTCGATCGTGTCGTTGCCTTCGCCGCCCCAGGCGACGATCCGCTCGACGTTCTCGTACGTCTGCGAGTAGCCGAACGCGGTGACGGTGATGTCGCCGGGGCTGGCGGCGCTGCCGGCCTGGGTGAGCGTGAAGGTCTCATTGCCGTCGGACAGGTCGCCCTGGTACCGCGCCTCGGCGTTGGGGCCCATGTTCAGCAGCAGGACCTCCTCGCCGTCCAGCTCGGTTACCTGGGCGAGCACCGGCGGGCGGTGGAACGGCACGTCGTACTCGTAGAGCTTCACCCGCGCGAGCTCCATCGACTTCTCGTACGACGTGAAGGCCAGGTCGATCTCCAGGTAGACGCGCAGGAAGGCCTCGAAGAGCCCGCGGATGTCGAAGACCGCCAGCGGCGCCAGGACGGAGAAGTCGTCCCAGTTGGCCTCGACGTTGGCGAGCATCTCGCCCAGGCGGACCTTGCCGTCGCGATCGGGGTCGTTGAGGTTGAAGAAGATGGTCGAGTCGATGCCGCCCTCGGCCCCGGCGCGGGCGACCTTCGCGCTCAGCGCCGCCCCGGCCGCGATCGTGCCCTTGAGGAACGCCTCGGCGACGTCCTTGCCGCTGGTCAGGTCGAGGTCGTTGACGTAGAAGCCGTTGAGCAGGTCCAGGGCATTGCCGCTGCGGCGGAACTGCTCCACGCCGCGCGTGTCGTACCCGACGGCCAGGTCCACCCCGGCCGAGACCGCCCCGCGAAGCGTCACCGCCAGCGGACCCCAAATGGGGAACTCCTGGAAGTACTCGAAGCTGAAGCCCAGCTCCGGCAGCTCGTAGGTGACCAGCGTCACGTCGGGCTGGCCGAGCAGGAGCTTGAAGACATTCTCCGGCTTGAGAAGGTCGAAGTGGAACGCCCCCTCGCCGCGCGTGATGGTCTTGGCGAACTCGCGGGCCTTGCCGCTGCCGCCGATGGCGTCGAGGTCCGGGTCGGGCCGGTCGTCCGGCACGCCGGCGCCCTGGAGGTCGGCGTTGGTGGCCGACCGGAGGTCGGGGAGGATGCCCGCGCGCCCGCCGTTGCCGTCCGAGCCGCTGAGGACGAGATCGCCGAAGGGGATCACGAGGTTCCCGCCCCGCGCGTCGGCGGCGGCGTCGGTCACCAGGTCCACCAGCCGGTAGGCCTCCAGGACGGCGTTGAGGAACGGCGTGATCTTGGCCTGCTGGTCCAGCTCCTCGGCGAGGTCCTTGATCGTGACGGTGTGCCCGGCCAGGTTGGAGATCACCGGCAGCCGACGGAACAGCAGCCCGTCCTTGGCGTCCAGCAGCCAGTCGAGGGGCTCGAGGATCTTCCCGATGCGGCTGAGGACCGGGGAGGCGAAGTCGGAGATGAACGAGCCGAGGTCCAGGCCGATGTTCCGCAGCGCCACGTCGGGCAGGCCGCCGAAGGAGGCGATTCCCGCGCCCGGGTCGGCCTGGAGGAAGTCCCAGTCCATGACGAAGTCGAAGCCCAGCGACGGCAGGACCGCGGCGTCCAGGCCGAGGGCGCCGAAGTTGACGTTCACGGCCAGCCCGACGTGCGCGCCGCCCGTGGCGCGGGCCCGGACGACGTCGCCGAAGCGCCCCGACGAGGCGATCATCTCGCCCATCGTCAGGCGCCCGTCGTCGTCCAGGTCCGCCAGGTCCACGGTGAAGTCGAGGGCCAGCTCGGTGCGGTCGTCGCCGGGCATGTCGGTGACGTCCACGGCCAGAAAGCCGAGCGTGCCGGACGCACTGGCCGGGCCGCCCGTGGCGCTGGTCAGCCGCGCCGTGACCGCCAGGCTCAGCTCGTCGGGGTCCTGCGTGAGGAAGTAGAAGCCCCGGGCCTGGTCCACGCCGAAGCCGAAGTTCAGCGACCAGCCGATCTCCAGCTCGACGCCGGCGTCGACCGCGAGCCCGATCGCCGGCAGGCCCAGGTCGAACGCGACGGTCTCATCCCAGACGTAGCTCTGCCCGAGCGCCAGCTCGAACTGCCCGTAGTCGTCGGTGAGGCCGAAGCCCTCCTTCACGACGTCCGCGCGCGTCACCGCGCCGTCGCCGTCGGTGTCGCACAGGATGCCGAGGGCCCCGAAGCTGTCGAAGAGCTTCTCGGCGCCCTGGGCGGAGGAGGCGAAGACGTCGAACAGCACGTCCTGGATCATGTCCACGGGGTTGTACCCGCCGCCGCCCTGGCGGAGCTGGAAGCTCAGCGGCGCCACCAGGTCCTCCCGGAAGCGCTCGATGAACTGCCCCGCCTCGGCGAGGGCGTCGCCGATCAGCGGCAGCGACGCCCCGAACAGCTCGGCGCCGAGGGCGTCCTGGAGCGTCAGCAGGACGGTGTCCAGGCCGTCGATGAGCACGTCCGGGTTGCTGATCATGCCCAGCGGGGTGGGCGCCGTCAGGGCGCTGAAATCGGGCACCTCGACGACGACCGCCTCGGCCGCGCGCTCGAGGAAGTCCGCCAGGCTGGCGATCGTGACCTTCAGCGCGTTGGCTGCCTCGTCGCCTCCGACCGGCGTGTCGGGATCGGGGAAGAACAGCGGCAGGCTCACGGAGGCGGATCCGTCGACGTCCACGACGACGTCGCCGCTCGTCACCCGCCCGGCGAGGTAGTGCCGCCCGCCGGAGCCGCCGGCCAGGGCGACGTCGATGCCGCCGGTCAGCTCGGCCTCGCCGTCGACGACGAAGAGGCCGAACGGCCCGATCTGGGCGGTGAAGTCGAGGTCGGTGCCGCTCACCTCGGCCGACAGCGACAGCTTCGTGCCGTCCGGGCCGGTGTAGAGGAACGGCGCGGGCGCGCCGGCCAGGTCGATGCCCATCGCCAGCGTCAGGGACCCGCCCAGGGCGGCGCTGAGCTCGCCGGAGGAGTTCAGGCCCACGAGCTTGGTGAACGCCGCGGGGAACGGGCTGCCGCCGGCCAGGGCGGCCAGGTCCTGGAGATCGAGGTTGAAGGGCAGGGAGTCCTCGAAGGCCGCGCCCACGTACAGGCCCAGCTTCAGCGCCGGCGTGCCGGAGCTCGTGTCCACGGCCAGGTCGACGCCCAGGTCCTCGGGGCCCAGCCCGAGCTGCTCGCGGACGACGTCCAGGCCGGGCAAGTAGTCCTCGATCCGCTCGCCGAGCGACTGGACCGTCTCGACGGGGCTCTGCGCGAGGTCGCGGGCCAGGCCGGCGACTTGGTCGGCCACGTTGAGCAGATCGGCGATGCTGCGGTCGATCAGGGGCAGGTCGGTCTCGAGCACCTCGGCGACGGCGGCCCGCGGCCCCGTCCCGGCCAGCTCGCGCAGGTAGTCCGCCACGCCGTCCAGGGCGGCGATGACGTCGTCGAAGCCGATGTTCCGGAGCCGCTCGAACGCCTCGACGGCGTCGGGCGTGGGGGCGTCGATGCCCACCCGGATGGCGTCGCCGTCGGTCACGTCGTCCAGCACCGGCGGGCGGGCGAGCCAGTCGCGGCGGTCGAGGTCGAGCGTGACGTTCGCGGAGACCGCGCCGTCGGCGAGGGGGAAGTCGCTCCGGGCCTCGACGGCCAGCTCGACGTGCATCTCGCCCTCGATGCTCGCGTCGATGACGCCGGCCTTGGCATCGGCGTCGTAGAGGACGCGGCTCTGGCCCAGCTCCATCAGCAGCGTGGAGAGGCTGACGCGCCCGGCGCCGGTCTCGGGGTCGACCAGCTCGAGGACGGCGTCGGCCTCGACCGTGCCGGCGCTGCCGGTCACGTCCACGCCGAGGAAGCCGAGCGTTGCCGAGGCGGCGATGCCGGCGGCGTCCACCGCGATCTCGCCGCTCAGCACGGCGCGCTCGTCGGGGGCGGCGCCTTCGAGGAAGAACTCGGTGGCCCGGGCCCGCAGGAGGCTCTGGAAGCCCGGCTCGAAGCCCAGGCCCGTGACCGCGCCGTTGTCGGGGTCGTCGCCGACCCGCAGCGCCAGCGTGGGCGTGTCGTCGGGCGCGCCGTCGATCGTGCGACGGAAGGCGATGCGGTTTCCGCCTTCGCTGACGCGGACGGCCTGCACCTCGGCCTCGGTGGCGGCGTCGCCTTCGAGCGCCAGGTTGACCGCGCGGTTGATGTCGGCCAGCAGGTCCTCGATGGTGGCGTTGCCGGCGGTCGCGGCGGCGGGAACCACCAGACCGTACTCCGTGCCGTCGACGACGAGCGTGAAGGCCGCGTCGGCCGCGAGCCGCCCGTCGTAGCGCGTCGGCGCCGTCAGCAGGCCCAGCTCCCCGTAGGCCGGATCGTCGTCGTCCGTCGTGATCTCCAGGCGGCGGTCGACCCACTGCGGCAGGCCGGTGTCCGCGTCCGTCACCTGGGTCGAGCGCGGCGTCAGGGCGATGCGGTCGAAGGAGGCCTCGGCGAGGACGTCGCCGGCGGCCAGGCCGGCGGCGATGAGCTTCGCGTCGAGGGCTCCCTGCACGTCGGCGGCGAGCTCCTCGACGGTGGTGTTGCCGTCGTTCCGCGCGACGGTGACGGCGAAGGCGGCGACCTTCACGTCCCCGCTGTCGAGCTGGTCGTAGACAGCCAGGTCGAACGTCGCGTCGGCCGACAGGACGCCGTCGGCGGGCAGCGCCGGCTCGAAGATCGGCGGCGAGATGGTGATCTGCCCGCCCGGGGCGAGGTTGACGCCGAAGACGAAGTCGAAGCCCACCTGCGCGGCGAGGTCCAGCGTGCTGCTGCTCTCGACGTGGGCGAAGTCACCGAGGTCGATGGCGAAGTCCGCCGGCGAGGCCGTTGCGGGCAGCACCCGCGACCACGAGATGGGGATCGTCATGTCCCGCGTGGCGGGGTCGTAGTCGATCCCCGCCGGGCCGAGCAGCTCGCCGAGGGCGTCGGCCAGCTCCTGGGCGCTGTCGAAGGCGGCGATCAGGTCGCTCGTGTCCTCGATGCCGGGCAGGCGGACCTTCAGCGTGCCGGTGGGCCCGCCCGACGTGCGGGAAGCCTTCAGCGTCAGCCGGAAATCCTCCATGCCCGCCTCCACGGACAGCCCGGCCAGGCCCGCCTCGGGCGGCGCGGCGTCGACGATGGCCTGGATGGCCGCCTCCGCGTCGTCGGCGAGGTCGTCGAAGGTGAGGTTGTCGGTGGTGTCGCCCGCCCGCAGCGTGCCGGAGAGCTCCTCCCCGTCGTTGAGCTGGAGGTGGATCGTCAGGTCTCGGGCGAGCAGCGGCCCGGCGGGCGGCTCTTCGGCGAGGAACGTCGCGCCGCCGATCGCCAGGTCGGCGTGGCCGAAGCCCAGCGTGCCCATCTCGTAGAGGGGCGTCAGCAGGTCGTCGCGAACGACGCGGCCGAATTGCAGGGACTGGCCGATGACGCCCTCGAAGACCAGCGGGATGTCGATGGCCCACGTCTCGCTGCTGGTGAGCGATTCGAACCAGCCGCCGAGCTGCTCGAAGACGCCCAGGAAGTCCTGCGGGCGGATGTTGGCCAGGTCGCGGAACGCGTCCGAGAAGGTGGTCCAGTACTCCCAGAACACGCCGGACGCGATCTCGATGACTTCGCCGGCGAAGCGCCCGACCACGCTGTCGGCCAGCCCCGTGGCGTCGACCTGGACGGGCAGGTGGGCCGACGGCATCTGGTCGACGGTGAGGCTGACGTTGACGAGGTCGCCCACGTCCGTCGTGGCTGTGTCCAGCTCGTCGAGGCTGATCCAGGACCCGTCGCCGGCGGGGTCCTGGAAGCTCACCGCGAGCGTGCCGTCGAGGTGGATGCTGCCCTCGTCCACGGCGTTGCCCGGGTCGTCGTCGGCCACCCCGTCGCCGATGCTCGCCGCGAAGAAGCCGAAGTTCAGGCCGAAGTTCAGGTCGCCGGCATCGACGGCGGCGCGGACGCGGAGGTCGTCGACGTCGAGGAGGAACACCGGCTCGTCGCCCAGCGCCAGCCCGAGCGTCATGTCGGCGGCGAGGCTCGTCGCCAGGTCCACCGTGGCGCGCGCGTCGAACGCCCAGCCCAGCAGGTCGGCGTCGGCGCCGAGGTCGATGTCGAAGGCCGTGGTGCGCTCGGCCTGGTAGTCCAGGTCCAGCAGGATCTCCGCCGAGCCGTCGGGCAGGAACGAGACGCTCAGCGTCGCGTCCGAGCCGACGGCCACGTCGAGGTCGCCCAGCTTCAGGTCGCCGGGGTCGCGCGCCAGGCTGTGGACGGCGTTCCTGGCGTCGCCGAGGGTGTCCGCGAGCCCCGGCTGCGGGTCGTCGGGCAGGAGCTTGGAGATCAGCACGCGCTGGTCGTGGATCTCGGCGGCGGCGGCCCGGCCGGCCGGGTTGGCGGTGATGGCGTCGACCAGTTTGCTGCGGGCGGATGCGGGCGAGAGGTCGGGCAGCGAGACGGCGACGTGCCCGGGCTCGACCGTCGAGTTGGTGTCGAACTCGTAGGTGGTCGAGCCGATGGTGACCGTCTCGCCGTCGGCGACGTCCGCGGCGATCGTCACCACGCCCGCGTCGCCGGGGTTCAGGTGGCGGCGGGCGTCGGCCATCCAGCCTTTGAGTCGGGTCGCGAGCCCGGTCGCCGTGGCCGGGCCGGTCTCTTCGAAGTAGGCCTCGACGCGCCCGCGGAGCTGATCGAGCGCGTCGGCGACGTCCATCGCGGCGCCGAGGCTGACGTCGACCTGCCCGAGGCCGAAGTCGCCGAGGTCCTGCCGGAGCAGCGGCAGGGCGCGGGCGAAGTCGCCGTGTCGGGCCAGTTCGCCGGCCCAGTCGACGAGCCGTTCGAGGCCGTCGAGCAGCGCGGCTTGGGCGTCGGCGTCGAGCTCGACGTCGCCGGCGGCGAGGCGTTCGGCCGCCTCGTCGCTGTAGGCCATGGTGCTGCCGTCGCTGCCGGTGACGGAGCCGTCGGCGCCGAGCGCGAGCGTGCCGGCATACGCGGCGAAGTCGAGCGCGTCGTCGCCGCCGCCGGCCAGCTCGCCGACGGTGTCGGCGCCCCAGTCGTCGCCGAAGGCGTACGTGTCGTCGCCCGCGCCGCCGACGAGCGTGTCGTCGCCGCCGCCGCCGGTGAGGACGTCGTCGCCGCCGCCGCCCTCCAGGCGGTTCGCCGCGTCGTCGCCGCTCAGCGTGTCGTCCCCGGCGCCGCCGAGGACGTTGTGGACGCCGCTCACGCCGCCGCTGCCCGCAGCCGTGCCGGCGCCCAGGTCGGCCGTCACGGCGTCGGCCCAGGCCGAGTAGTCCAGCGTGTTCCTGCCGCCGCCGCCGTCGAGGGTGCCCGAGACGCCGGCGCCGCCGGCGATCGCGAACGTGTCGTCGCCGCTCCCGCCGTCGAGGTTCTCCATGCTCGCGAAGTCCAGCACGCCGGGGCCGCCCACGTTGCCGGCGCCGCCGCCGGTGATATTCCACGTCCTCGCGGCGTCCGGGCCCTGGAGCGTGTCGTCGCCATCCTCGCCGTCGAGGGCGATCGCCGCGCCGAAGAGGGCGTCGAGCCCGGCGAGGACCACCCGGTCGTCGCCGTCGCCCGCGTCGATCCGCAGGGAGTCCGTCGGGTTGCGGAACGTGATGCTCTCGAACGCGCCCGTGCCGCCGTCGTCGATCCGGGACCGGTCGTTCTCGCTCGTGCCGTCGCCGGCCAGGCGGATCGTCTCGCCCGAGGCCGTGCCCACGAAGACCCGGGCGCCGGCGACGGACTCGTCGAGCACGGGCTCCAGCCCGGTGTAGGTGATGCCGTCGCCGTCGAAGTCGATGCCGCCCGCGCCCGGGCCGGTCGCCTCGTAGGTGACCGTCGTGAAGCTGCCGCCCTCGATGACGAGGCTGTCGGCCCCGCCCGTGCCGCCGCGGAACTCGATGCCCATCGAGAACGCGCCGGTGAAGTCCACCGTCAGCGTGTCGGTCTCGTCGGTCGTGTCGGTGTCGTCGGCGCCGACGACGAGCACGTCGCTGGTCTCGAGCAGGGCCTGGCTGGCGAGCACGTCGCTCGTGTCGGCGTCGAGGATCTCCAGGTCGCCGCTGTCGCTGTCGTAGCGCAGCAGCAGCCGGTCCGGGCCGTTGCCCGACGGGGCGGTGTAGAGGAGCTGCGTGGGCTCCAGCGGGGCCTCGCCCCCCGCGGAGTCTCCTGCGCCGCCGGCGTCCTGCGGCGCGTCAGGTAACGGCTGCAGCAGGTCGTGCGACAGCAGCAGGCGCTGCTCCAGCGCCTCCAGGTTGGCCCAGGGGCGCCCGTTGCCGGGCGCGCGGATGGGGCGGCCTCGCCGCTGACGGTGTCTTCGAGATTGCCTGGCCATCGCTTTCACCTATCCGATTGAAGAGGTGGGATTTATTGTGCCAACGTACAGCACCTGCCGCCGACCCGCCTCGCGCATGGGCGGCGCGACGGCACACGCCAAGCGCTGCTCGGGCCGGCGTGCCCGCGCTGGGTGCTTGTCGTTTCTGCTGTCGAGAGTTCGGGAGACAAGACGCGAGATGCTCACCCTCGCGCCGCCACGACTACCTCCTTGCCGGATGCGGATCGGACCCTCACGTCGGGCCTCTCTGCCCGGCTCTCTGCGCGGCCGGTATCGCCACAGACATGAACATCCTCACGGCCGTGGCACCCGCGGCCGGAAGAGATGCGAGAGCGAGTCGAAGTGACCAGCCCGGCAACTAGCCGCGATCACAGTCGTCTATCCAGAATTGTACCCGAGACGGGCGATATAGGCAACGCCGAAGCGCCCCCCCCCGGGAGGGCGCAACCGGCTCGGCCCCGTGATCGACGGTGCGGTTACCCCAAAACTCACGGGACCTTACCGCGCGAGCCGGCTGAAAGCCGGTTGCCGATATCGGCCCGCGGCGGCACGATGCGTCTTGGCGAAGGAGAGGCCCCAAGCTGTCGCCAAGTCGCCAGTGCCTTCTGCGCGCCGGGACGGTCGACCTGTCGGTGTCGCTGGACTTCCAGCTCACCGTCGAGGCGAGCATCACGACCGCCGGCCTGAGCGCCTCGGCGCGGCTGGGGTTCGTGGACCTGTCCGTCACCGACGGGGCGATCTGGATCTACAGCGGCGACCTCGCCGTTGCGAGCATGCTGGTCGGGTCGGCCCAGCCCGCCGGCGGAGAGCGGCGCCCTATCCCCCCGCCAGCCCGGCGAGCTTCTCGCTGACGGCCCGCGCGTGCCCGGCGGGATTGACCTTCGGCCAGTGCCAGGCCACCTTGCCCTGCGGGTCGATCAGGACCGTGCTGCGCAGCACGCCCTCGTACGTGCGGCCGTACATGCTCTTCTCGCCCCAGGCGCCGTACCGCGCGAGCACCTTGTGGTCGGGGTCGCTGAGCAGATCCAGCTTCAGGGAGTGCTTGGCGATGAACTTCCGGTGGCTCTCGGGCGAGTCGGGGCTGACCCCGATCACCGTTGCGCCGAGCTTCTCGAACGGCTTGAGGTGCGAGGTGAACTCGCATGCCTCCTTCGTGCACCCGGGCGTGTCGTCCCTCGGGTAGAAGTACAGCACCACCCACTGCCCGGCGAGGTCCTTGAGGGCGACCTTCTCGCCATCCTGGTTGGGCAGGGCGAATGCCGGTGCCTTGCCGCCGGTTTTGAGAGGTTGCTTGGCCATTCGAACGTCTCCTGGTCCCGCTCCGTGCTTCGCAGGACACCCAGCCGGTTCGCGCCGGTCGCTGCCGACGTGCGAGCCGGCGTCGTCCAATTGTACGCCGCCGAGGAAGCCGGCCCCGATCTCGCATACGATAGGGTAGACGGCCGGAACGCCTCCGGCCGCGAGGGTCGCCCCGGGCGGCGGCGCCTCGGGGAAGGGAGAGGTTTCGTGAGATGACGCGGGATCGAGCCAAGGCTGGCTGGCGGGTCTGGGTGGCCCTGGGGCTGTTCGTGGGCGCGTGCTTCGGGGCGGCCGGAGTCGGGCAGGTGCTCTCCGGCGGCGAGCCGGGCGCGTGGTACCGCGGGCTGCGCAAGCCGGCGCTGACGCCGCCGGGGTGGGTCTTCGGACCGGTCTGGACGGCGCTGTACGTCTGCATGGGCGTCGCGGCGTGGTGGGTGTGGCGCAGGCGGGGCTTCGGCGGCGCCCGGGCGGCGCTGACGGCCTTCGCCGTCCAGCTTGTTCTCAACGCGGCGTGGACGGGGCTGTTCTTCGGCCTCCAGCGCCCGGACGTGGCGTTCGGCGAGATCGTCGCGCTCTGGGTGGCCATCGTGGTCACGACGGCGCTGTTCTTCCGCGCGTCGGCGCTGGCGGGCTGGCTGATGGTGCCCTACCTGCTGTGGGTGAGCTTCGCGTCGTACCTGAACTTCGGCTTCTGGCGGCTGAACTGAGCGGCGCTCGCCCGCCCGCGGGGCCGGAGGTCGCGCTGCTGCCACGGGACGGCAGCGGCGGTAGAATACGCGCGGAGTCCGAACGAAAGGACGCACCGCGTGTTCTCTGCCGGCCGTACACAGATGGCGGCGTTCCCCGCGCGGCCGGCTCCGCGGCACGCGCGAGGAAGGGCCCCGTCATGACACCGCGAGAGGTCGTCCAGGCGACGTTCCGGTTCGAGCAGACCGACCCGGTCCCGTACCACATCCCGATCGACGAGGACGTCCAGCGGCGGCTGGACGCGCACTACGGCAACACGGCGTGGCGCGAGCGGCTCGTGCCGTACGTCCAACTCGGACACCTCGGCGGCGGACGCGAGGACCGCCCGGACGGCACGCAGCGCGACCTCTTCGGCACCGTCGTGCGCCCGGGCAACATCATGCACATCGTCCAGCCGGCGCTGGCCGGGCCGTCCCTGGCGGGCTACGACTGGCCCGACGTCGAGGCGCTGGCCGACTGGGACGCCCTGGCCGCGCGGCCCGCCGGGGCGCGCGAGCCCTACCGCATGTTCGGCCTGGGCTACGGCCTGTTCGAGCGGGCGTGGCTGATGCGCGGCATGGAGGCGCTGCTGATGGACATGCTGGACGCCCCGGCCTTCGTCGAGGAGCTGATGGACGGCATCGAGGCCGTCCACCTCCGGGCCATCGACCTCGTCGCCGATCGCCTCGGCGTCGACGCCTACTTCGCCGGCGACGACTGGTCCGGCCAGCGCGGGCCGATCATGGGGCTGGGGCCCTGGCGGCGGTTCATCAAGCCCCGGCTCGCCCGCCTGATCGAGCGCGCCCACGAGCGAGGCCTGCCGCTGATCTGCCATTCCTGCGGCAACGTCCTGCCGCTCGTCGACGACCTGCTCGAGATCGGCCTCGACGGGCTCGAATCGCTCCAGCCCGAGGCCATGGACGTCTACGAGCTCAAACGCCGCACGCACGGACGCATGGTCCTCGTCGGCGGCATGGGAACCCAGAGCACGCTGCCGTTCGGCACCCCCCGGGACGTCCGGGACGAGACCCGCCGGCTCCTGCGCGAGCTCGGGCGCGGCGGCGGGTACGTCCTCGCACCCGCCAAGCCCCTCCTGCCCGACGTGCCCACCGCCAACGCCGTCGCGTTCCTCGAAGCGGCCGCGGGATGA
>CAZXOC010000182.1:14160-15292 GCA_964642165.1 uncultured Planctomycetaceae bacterium
CACGCACAGCATCGTCAGGGGCTCGGGAATGAGGCCGTTCGGGCGGGCGATGAAGGCCTGCGCATCGCCCAGGTCGGGGTCGGCCCAGCCGGTGTTCCACATCTCGCCCACCCCGGTCTTGATGCCGATGTGCCCGTAGACCGGACTGCGCAGGGAGTGGAAGGAAACCAGCGAGTTCGTGGGCCAGTCCGCCCCGCCGTCCGGGCACTCGATCTTGATGGACCCGGGGATGGCGCCGTTGCCGTTGCTCACGGGCACGCCCTCCAGCGGGGGCGACAGGCAGAACAGCTCGTCGTCGTCCGGGCTGTCCAGCAGATCCCCAAGGTCGGTGACGGTCAGCCCCCAGATCGTGCCCGGCAGGATCTCGTCGTCGGCCGTGACGGCGTCATCGGTCACGTCCAGGTTGACGTGGCTGATGCTGCTGCCCTGCCCGTTGAAACCGGTGAGCATGTACGTGTACGTGTAGTAGGAGCCCTGGAAGGTGATGTCCCAGGCGATGGTGTTGCGGCTCCAACTGTCGACGTCGGTCGCCAGCCCCGCGCCCACCGAGCGGCTGCCGCTCATGTCCTCGGCCGCGACCGGCAGGCCGTACACCGACCCGGCCTCCGCGGCACCCACACCCAGGCCGAGCCCTGCCAACAGAACGGCCGTCACTGCGATTGTCCGTGGTCCCATGGGTTCTCCCTCCTCTGTCCAGTCGGTAGAAAGGCTGCCCGTCTTTAGGGGCGTCCTTCGTCCTCCGACGTGAGACTGTCCCTCGCTTCTGTGAGTGTCGTACGTCGACCCTCTCCCGACCCTCTCCCGATCCTCTCCCGGCTCCTCGTACGAACCACCCTACCAGCACACCGCGATTCCGTCAACCCACTTTCTGCGGCTGGGCATCATTTTCGGGAAAACGGGGACACCCTCCAACTCCAACGCCTCCAAGCCAACCTCCTGAGGCCTCAAGGCCCGCCAGTCCACAGCCCAAGGCAACGGCGCCAATCCCACCCCTGGCGTCGCTCTGGCCTGGCGGCCGCCGCATACAAATGTAGCGATGACCGAGAAGGTCTTGATCGCACCCAGCAGCCCCAGCCCCAGCAGGAAGTACGTCACGAACACCGCGGCCGTGAAGCCCACGCCCACCACGGCC
>CAZXOC010000183.1:0-9381 GCA_964642165.1 uncultured Planctomycetaceae bacterium
TGGGTGAACTCCGGCTGGCGGTCGGCGCGGAGGTCCTCGTCGCGGAAGCAGCGGACGATCTGGTAGTAGCGGTCGAGCCCGCCGACCATCAGGATCTGCTTGAAGAGCTGCGGGCTCTGGGGCAGGGCGTAGAAGCAGCCCTGCTGGAGGCGGCTGGGCACGAGGAAGTCGCGCGCCCCCTCGGGGGTGGACTTGGTGAGGAAGGGGGTCTCGACCTCGACGAAGCCGTCGTCGTCGAGGACGGCGCGCATGGTGCGGCAGATCCGGTGGCGCATGCGCAGCGCGCGGGTCATCTCCGACCGGCGCAGGTCGATGTAGCGGAAGCGCAGGCGCGTCTCCTCGGCGACGTCGGTGTACTCGTCCGGGCTGAGGGGGACGGGCTCGGAGCGGTTGAGGACCACGAGCTCGTGCCCGAGGACCTCGACCTGCCCCGTCGGGAGCTTGGGGTTCTCGCGGTCCGGGCCGCGCGAGCGGACGACGCCCGCGGCGGAGATGACCCACTCGTTCCGCAGCGACTGGGCGAGGTCGTACAGGGCGACCTGGGCGGGGTCGTTGGGGTCCTCGGGCAGGTCGTAGACGACCTGGGTGAGGCCGTCGCGGTCGCGGAGGTCGATGAAGAGCACGCCGCCGTGATCGCGGTAGCTGCGGACCCACCCGCAGAGGCGGACGCGCCGGCCGATGTCGTCGGCGCGAAGCGCTCCGCAGGAGTGCGTCCTCTTGAGTGCGTCGTCGCTGAACGGTTCCATGGGCGCCTCTCGGTTGCGGACGTGCCGATGTGCGTCGGCAGGGCGAACGGTACAGTCTAGCCGGTTTCCGGGGCGATGCAACGTGCAGGGGCGCGCGGATTGGTGATAGGCCCCATTAGCGGGCCTGATACGTCGTGCCGGCCGGGGCGGCGTCCTTGCCGCGGGCACGCCGGCAGGGAATAATGCCTGCTCGATGGACCGCCGTCGCGCCATCCCGGGCCGTGGGACACGAACCGCCCGACCGGTCCGTCTCCCTCCGCGCCCGGTCGCCAAGAGCCGCGCACGCCGGTGCCTGGGCGGCCTTCCCGCGCGATGCCTCCTGCTGGGCGCCTGGGCGCAGATTGCCCTCGCCGGCGAGGGCGCCCGCAGGCCCGTCGACTTCGGCCATCCGCCCGGCGGGGCCTCGTATGCGTTCGTCCGGGACGGGCGGCCCGGGCGGCCGGCAATCGTCCAGCCCGGCGGCGGGAAGCTCACGCCCGTGCTCGTGCGCCCCCTCGTGCCCAAGCGATACCCCGAGGAACTGGCGGACCAGGTCGTGCTCCCGTCGCCCGACCCCGATCCGGCCGGGCTTGCCTGGGACGGCTCGGCGCTGTGGGTGGCCGGCCGGAAGTCCAGGAGGATCTACCGCATCGATCCCGACTCCGGCACGGTCCGGGAGAGCTTCCCCTCGCCCGGGCGCTTCCCGACGTGTCTGGCCTGCGAGGGCCCGCGGCTCTGGCACAGCGACGCGCGGACGCGCAAGCTCTACTGCCTGGTCCGGGGGAAGGTCGTCCGGCAGTTCTCCCTCGACTGGGAGTGCGTGGGCGTGGCCGTCGGGCGCGACGGGCTGCTCGTGGGCGACTGGCAGAGCGACAAGCTGCGGGTGGTCTCCCCGCGGACCGGCAAGGTCACGCGGATCCTGAATGCCCCGGACAAGAACCTGTGGGGCCTGGCGGCCGACGGAGAGCATCTCTGGTGCGCTCGGGGCGACCGCCTGATCGTCCAGGACCGGCGGCGATGCCTGCCCGTCGGCGGCTTCGGCGTCGCGGGGCGCCGGCCGGATGCCCGACGCGTTTCCGGCCTGGACGTTGCCGGCGACTGGATCTGGTACGCCGACAACCTCCGGGGGCGGGTGGTGAAGCTCCGCAAGCCTGCCCATGGCCGGTCGATCGCCGCCGGGGGCATCGAGCGAGAGGCTACGTTCTGGATGAAGGTCCGGAACAAGAGCGGCCGCGACTGGGCACCGTTCCGCTTCCTGATGAACGTGCCCGTCTACGAGATGCCCGGCCAGCGGTTCCTGAGCTACCGGATCGACCCGCCGCCCGTGGCGCACTACCGCGACCCGGACGGCAACCTTCACGCGCTGTATCGCCGGGAGCGTTTCCGGCCCTCGGATACGCTGCGCATCGAGGTTCGCGTTCGGCTCTGGTGCGCCGATCGGTGGACGTTCCTGGACCCGCGGCGCTGCGGGGGCCGGGTGCCCGACGGCCCGGCGCGGGTCTGCCGCGAGGGCTTCCCGGGCCAGCTCCCGCTGAAGGATGCCGACCTTCGGCGTTTCGCGCTGGCGGCCGCCAAGGGCGAGACCAACCCCTACTGGCGGCTGCGACGCGTCCACGACGCCCTGATCGACCGCGTCACGTATGCGCCGCCGCCGGACGAGTCGGTGGGGGGGCTCCTGAAGACGGGCAAGGGCCTGTGCCGCAACTTCTCGACCGCCCTCCAGGCCCTGGGGCGGATCGTCGAGGTCCCCGTTCTGGACGCGTGGGCGCCGCACCACAACGTCGTCTGCGCGTACCTGCCGGGTGCGGGCTGGGCGTTCATCGAGGTGACGTCGAACAACGCCAAGGAGACGGCGAACCGGTGGCGCCGCAGCATCTGGTTTGGCGGCCTGCCTCGCGGCCAGCTCACGACGGGCGTGCGAGGGGGCTCCGTCCTCCGCGGGGCGACCATCGACGGAGAGCCCTTCGTGAACAAGTGGCACTGCCGCGTCCCCAAGTCCCTGGCGGGCTTCTCCCACCAGGCCGACTGGAAGGTCCGCGACGCCCCAGCCGGGGCGACCACGCGGCCGTGAGCGACCCACCCTCGGCTCCCCGAGCCGGCGCGGAGCGGCGTGTCAGCCGGCGGGGTTCTCGATCCAGCGGCGGTAGCACGGGCCACAGAGGTGGATCGTCACGCGGCGGTAGACCTGGTCCATCAGCTCGCGTTCGGACATGTCGCGCATCTGCTCGAGGAGGCGTTCGATCTCGGCGGAGGGGTCGGTGGCGGCGAGCTCCTCGGCGGAGATGTTCGGCGGGGTCGGGTCGGCGAAGGCCTCGATGCGCGCGACGTAAAAGTCGCCGGCGCCCGGCTCGAGCACCGCGCCGCAACGGTGGCAGAACAGGTGGGTTTCCTCTTCGTGTGCCATGAATCCTCTCGCCGCCCCGAGCAACCCAGGGGCGCGCGGGTGCCGCGCTGCCGCGTCTATCTCAGCAGCTCCTCCAGGCGGTCGAGGCCCTTGTCGATCTGTTCCATCGAGGTCGCGAAGCTCAAGCGGACGCAGCGGTCCTCGCCGAAAGGCTTGCCGGGCACGAGGGCGACGTTGGCGGCCTCCAGGCACGCCTTGGCGAAGCTCATCGAGTCGGTGATCGGGACGTCGCCGAGCACGCGCCCGTAGTGGCTGCTGACGTCGGGGAAGACGTAGAACGCCCCGGTGGGCACGAGGCACTCGACGCCGTCGAGGGCGTTGAGCCGCTCGGCGATGTGCAGGCCGCGGCGCTCGAACTCCTTGCGCATGGCCTCGACGGTCTCGTCGGCCTCGGGGGCGGTGTAGGCGGCCAGCGCCCCGGCCTGGGCGAAGCTGACGGGGTTGGTCGTCTCGTGGCTGAGCAGGCGCCCCATGGCGGCGATGGCGTCCTCGGGCCCGGCGGCCCAGCCGATCCGCCAGCCGGTCATGGCGAACGTCTTGCTCAGCCCGTTGAAGGTGAGGGTCCGCTCGGGCAGGCGGGGATCGAGCGAGGCGAAGGACACGGCCTGCGTGTCGCCGAAGACGAGCTTCTCGTAGATCTCGTCGGAGAAGACGACGAGGTCGGTCTGGAGGACGGCCTCGGCCAGGTCGGCCAGTTCGCCGGGCGTGTAGGTCATGCCCGTCGGGTTGCAGGGGGAGTTGAGGAACAGGACCTTCGCGCCCTCGGCGGCGTCGAGGACCTGCCGGGGGGTGACCTTGAAGCCCCCCTCGGGGGTGGTCGGCAGCGCCACGGGCACGGCGCCCGCCAGGTGGGCCTGCTGCGGGTAGCTCACCCAGTACGGCGCGGGGATGAGGGCCCGGTCGCCCGGGTCCAGCAGGGCCTGGCAGGCGGCGTAGAGGGCGTGCTTGGCGCCGAACGTGACGAGGACCTGGTCCGTTCCCACCTGGAGGCCGTTCTCACGCTCGAGCTTGCGCGCGATGGCCTGCTTGAGGGCCTCGGCCGACTGGGGGGTGTACTTGGTGTCGCGGGCGTTGAGGGCGGCCTTGGCGGCGTCCTTGATGAACGGCGGCGTGTCGAAGTCCGGCTCGCCGGCGCCGAAGCTCACCACTTCGCGGCCTTGGGCCCGGAGCTCGGCGGCGCGGGCGGTGATGGCAATCGTGGCGCTGGTCGGTGTGGACTGGATCCGCTCCGATAGCTCCATGTGTCTCTCCTCGTCCCGGGGGCCGCGTGTACCTTAGCGGCGGCGGGCGGATTGTCAAACGCGATCCGACGCGGCCGCCGCACCACAAGAAGACGGGCGGTCGAGCTTCCGCCCGGCCGCCCGATGGGGTCCGTGGGGTTGGCGTGAGATTACTCGGCCGACTCGGCCTTGGTGGGGACGTAGCCGACCAGGTCCAGGAACCGCTTGCCGCCCAGCTGGGGGATTTGGAGGCGCTTGGCCTGGTCCTCGACCTCCCGGTAGCGGTTGAAGGCCTTCAGGCGCTCGTTGTAGAGGTTCCAGACGCCGGGGGCGTCGGTATCGTCGGGCTTGCGTGGCCGGGCCGGCGGGTCGCCCAGGATCACGTAGTCCGTGTCGATGCTGACTTCCTTCATGATGCGTCCGCCGTAGCGGCGCACGAGGTCTTTGACGGCCTTGTTGCCGGCCATGGTCGGGTCCCCGGCGTTGTTGATGTCGAAGGCGCCCTCGACGATGAAGCTATAGGTCCGCAGGGCGTCGTAGACGACGTTGGCGACGAGGTCGCCGGCGATGATGGGGTTGTCCCTGGTCTGCTCGATGATCCGGCACTCGCTGACGTTCCCGCTGACGTTGGTGACCTCGATGACGGCCTTGCCCGCCCCGCTGTCCGGGATGCCCGTATACGGATAGACGGTGAACCGCAGGTCCTCGGTGACGCGGTCCTTGGCGCCGATATCCAGGTAGACCAGCCCTTCCTCGTTCAGGACCTGGCGGACCTTGCCGTCCGGGCGGCGGTACACCTTCGCCGTGTCGAGGGGCGTGCCGACCTTCGTCCGGTAGAGGTTCTCGTACTTCTTCTTCCACTTGTCCCGGTCCCGCGTCACCGTGCGGATCTCATCGTCCTGGGCCTTGGCCCGTTTGCTGATCTGGTCGGCGGAGTCCTGGTACTCCTTCTTCGCCAGGCCGAGGCTCTTGGTGTGGCTCTCCTCGAACTTCTGAAACTTCTGGAGGAGGCTGGCGAGCTCCTGGTCCTTCTGCCCGCTCTTGGTGGCGAAGTCGGCCTGGGTGTCGGCCAGGTCCTTCTTGGCCTTGGCCAGGTCGTCCTGGAGCTTGGTCTTGTCGGCCTGGAGCTTGGCGATCTCGTTGTCCTTGACGGCCAGACGCTTGTGGAAGTCGACCATGTGCTGAACGAGCCCGCGCCGCACCGGCGGCTTGACCTCCTGGAAGGTCTTCTCGATCTCGCTCTTGGCATCCAGGAAGGGCGTGTTCGGCATGCCGGTGATGGCGTCGGCCAGTTGCGAGATCTGGCCGAAGAGCTGCCCCACCACGGTCTTGCGCAGGCCGCCGCGGGACTTGCGGTACTCCTTGACCATTTCCTTGACGTCGTTCCGGTTGAGCTGCTCGCTGTTGGCCAACTGGCTCCTCTGCGCGCGGGCACGCTCGAGGCTGTCGTTCGCCGTGTTGTACCGCGTGAAGAACAGAACGGCCATCACCGTGGCGATCACGAACAGCAGGGCGAGAACGATGGCCAGGTAGGGGGGCGTGCGCGGCTGGACTACGCGTGCCATGGGTCAACTCCTCTTCAAGGACATCACCGTTTCTTCGACGAACCGCGCCGGACCGATTCGGCCTGGCGGTGTGAACGCGTGCCGCGAGGCTGGCGGCCCGGGCAGCGCCCGCCAGGGGCGCACCCGACCCACCGGCATCAAGTATGGCCGGAATCGGCGGCGATCTCAAGTCGGTTTTTGCCGCCAATCCGCCGGGGCGTCACCGGGCGAGCTTGCGGCGGAGCAGGCGCTGGACCTCCGCCGGCTGGGCCGCCCCGCGAGAGGCCTGCATCACCTGGCCCATCAGGAAGCCGAAGGCCTTCTTCTGCTTCTTCCCGCCTTCGGTAACCTGTTGCGCCGCCTGGGGATTCGCCGCGATGGCCTCCGCGACCCACGCCGCCAGCGCCGCGGCGTCGGTGACGGCCAGCAGCCCGTCGGCCTCCGCGATCCGCTCGGGGGAGCCGCCTTCGACCATCTTGTCGAATACTCTCGCCGCGGCCGTGGCGCTGATCCGGTCGTCGGCGAGCATCTTCGCCAGTTCGGCAAGCTGCCCCGCCGTGGCGCCCACCTCGGCGATGGTGCAGCCGCGGTCGTTGGCCAGGGCCGCGGCCCGGCCGAGCAGGAGATTCGTGCATCGCTTGGCGTCGGCTCCGGCGGCGATCGCCGCGTCCAGCAGGTCGCCGGTGGGGGCGTCCTGCGTGAGGGCGTCGGCCTCCTTGAACGTCAGGCCGTGCCCCTCGATGTACCGCCGGCGCCGGGCGAGGGGCAGCTCGCCGATGGTCGCCGCGACGCGCCGGCGCCACGCCTCGGCCACGCGCACCGGCACGAGGTCCGGGTCCGGGAAGTAGCGGTAGTCGTGGCTCTCTTCCTTCTCCCGCTGGTAGACGGTGATGCCGCGCTCGTCGTCGTAGCCCCGGTTCTGCTTGTCGAGCTTGTCGATCGAGTAGCCGTCCGGGTCGCGGAGCCACTGCTCGTACTGGCGGTCGATCTCGTACCGCACGGTGTGCTCCAGCGCGCGGAAGCTGTTGAGGTTCTTGACCTCGACGATGGGCGTCCTGAAGGTGCGCCCGCCGCGCTCGACGTGCAGGTTGATGTTGGGCTCGAAGCGCACGTGGCCCATCTGCATGTTGGCCTCGCTGACGCCCAGCCAGCGGACCAGCCGGTGCATGTTCCGGGCGTAGGCCATCACCTCCTCGACGCTGTTCATGTCCGGCTGGGAGACGATTTCCAGCAGCGGCACGCCGGCGCGGTTGAGGTCCACGCCCGTGTGCGCGGGGTGGTTGTGGACGTTCTTCCCTGCGTCCTCTTCCAGGTGGGCGCGGAGCACGCCGATGCGCTTGCTCGACCCGTCCGGCAGGGGGACCACCAGCTCGCCGTGCGCGCCGAGCGGCAGGTCGTACTGGCTGATCTGGTAGTTCTTCGGCAGGTCGGGGTAGTAGTAGCTCTTGCGGTCCCACTTGGTGACGTGCGCCACCGTGCAGCCCAGCGCCAGGGCGACCTTCATGGCGTGCTCGACGGCCTGGCCGTTCATCACCGGCAGCACGCCCGGCATGCCCAGGCAGACCGGGCAGACGTTCGTGTTCGGCGGGTCGCCGAAGCGGTTCCGGCAGCGGCAGAACATCTTGGTCCGCGTCGCCAGCTCGACGTGGATCTCCAGGCCGATGACGGGCGTGACGATGTCGCTTGCTGTCTCGGGCATCGCGGTTCCTTGCCGGCCGGTCCGGGCGCGGGCCTCCTGCGGCACGCCCCCGGCCGCTACGCGTCGTCCTCCGGGCCGAAAATGCTGCGGTGGATGCCTGTCTGTTGCTCGGCCTCTTCGAGGAGCTTCTCCAGGTCGTCGAAGCCGTCCCCGGCGGCGCCGCGGCGCGGCGTGGGTGCCGGCGGCGCCGACGGGAGGATCTCCAGCCCCTCGGCCACGTCCGGCAGGCCCTCGGGCCCGCCGCGGTCGGTGCCCATCTTGCCGAGGGCCTTGGCGGCTTGCTCTTCGGGGCTCCGCGCCAGGTGCGCCGCGGCCCCGGCCTGCCGGGCCAGCGCGTCGGTGGCGCTGGCGGCGTCCATCCGCCGGCGAATCGGGCTGTGAAGCTGCACGAGGTCCACCATCATGGCCACGTAGCCGCAGTCCAGGCAGACGGCGCCCTTCATCGGCAGGCTGTAGCCCTCTTCCGGCGGCTGCCCCGCCCTGGGGCTCTTTCGGCAGTACAAGAGCCGATCGGGCCCGGCGTAGACGTCGCGACCGAAGTCGAACCGCCGGCCGCCGCAGAACGGGCACTGAAGGCTCGGCTGGCGGGGCGCGGCAGGCTCGGGCTGCTCCCGCGCCGTCGCGCTGTCCGTCGGCGCGGCCGAGCCGTTCGGCCGGTCCTGTCCGTTCGTTTCTGGCTGCTCTTGCGTCATTCGAATTGCCCCATCCTCACTCACGCCTGCACCAGTGCCGGCGCGAGGCGTGTCACGCCGGAGGCCTGCTCGTACAGCCGGGCGGCGCGGAGGACGGTCTCCTCGTGGAAGACCGGCCCGACGAGCTGCATGCCGATCGGCAGGCCGTCCCGGCTCAGCCCCGCCGGCAGCGACAGTCCGGGCAGCCCGGCCAGGTTCACGCTGATCGTGTAGATGTCCGCCAGGTACATCGTCAGCGGATCGGCGATCTTCTCGCCCAGCCGGAACGCCGTCGTCGGGGACACCGGGCACAGCAGCACGTCGCACCGCTCGAAGGCCGCGTCGAAGTCGTTCTTGATCAGCCGGCGGACCTTGAGCGCCTTGTCGTAGTAGGCGTCGTAGTACCCGGCCGACAGCGTGTACGTCCCCAGCATGATGCGGCGCTTGACCTCCGCGCCGAAGCCTTCGGCCCGGCTGCGGGAGTACAGCTCGACGATGTCGCCGCACGTCTCGGCGGTCCGGTGCCCGTAGTGGGCGGCGTCGTAGCGGGCGAGGTTGCTGGAGGCCTCGGCCATCGCGACGATGTAGTAGCACGCCACGGCGTAGGAGGACAGGGCGCCGTCGTCGTCGACGTCGATGCGGCTGTGAGGCAGCGTCACGTCGACGATCTCGGCCCCGGCGTTCTCGTAGACGCCCGCGGCGTGGTGGATGGCCTGGTGGATCTCGGGATCGAGCGCCTCGGAGTAGAACTCCGCCGGCAGGCCGACGCGGAGGCCGTCGCTCGGCGCGTCGAGGGCGGCGAGGTAGTCCGGCACGTCGCGCGGCACGCTGGTGGAGTCGCGCCGGTCGTGCCCGGCGATCACGCCCGTCAGCAGCGCCGCGTCCGCGACGTCGCGCGTCAGCGGGCCGATCTGGTCGAGGCTGGACCCGTAGGCGACCAGGCCGTAGCGGCTGACGCGCCCGTAGGTGGGCTTGAGCCCCACCACGCCGCAGAACGCCGCCGGCTGGCGGATGGACCCGCCTGTGTCCGAGCCGATCGCCAGCGCCGCGGTCCTGGCCGCCACCGCCGCTCCGGACCCGCCGGAGGACCCGCCGGGCACGCGGTCGGTGTCCCAGGG
>CAZXOC010000183.1:9391-15244 GCA_964642165.1 uncultured Planctomycetaceae bacterium
ACGGGTTCCGCGTCGGCGCCACGCCGCTGTTCTCCGTGGACGAGCCCATCGCGAACTCGTCCAGGTTCGTCTTGCCGAGCACGACGGCGCCGGCCTGTTCCAGCCTCGCGACGGCCGTCGCCGTGTACGGGGCGCGGAAGTCGGCGAGGATCTTCGACGAGCAGGTCGTGCGCCCGTAGGTCGTGCAGAGGTTGTCCTTGAGCGCCACCGGGACGCCGCCGAGGGCCCCCGGCGCCTCGCCGGCGGCGCGGCGCGCGTCGACGGCCCTGGCCTGCTCGATGGCGCGGTCCGCGAGCACCTGGTTGTACGCCGCCACGGCCGGCTCGCGCCGCTCGATGGCGCCCAGGTACGCCCGCGTCGCCTCCTCGGCGCCGGCCTCGCCCGCGGCGATCCGCTCCCGGAGCTCCAGGGCGGTGAGTTCCGTCAGGTCACTCACTGGCTGTCTCCGATCACCTTGGGCACCCGGAAGAAGTCGCCGTCGCGCGCGGGGGCGTTGGCCAGGGCCTCGTCGGGCGAGAGGCTCTCGCCCGGCTCGTCGTCCGCCAGAACGTTGTGCAGCTCCACCGCGTGGGCCATCGGCTCGACGCCCTCGGTGTCCAGCTCCTGGAGCTTGCCGAAGTGCTCCAGGATGGCGGCCAACTGCCGGCGGAAGGTGCGGACCTCCTCGTCGCTCAGCTCGATGCGGCTGAGCTTGCCGATGTGCCGCACCCGGTCCGCGTCGATGGTCTGGCTCATGTCGCCGCTCCCGTCGGGCCGGCGGGCCGGCCCCCCTCATCATTGGGAATTCGCCGCGCGGTGTCAACTTGGGCTCCCCCGCGTCCGCCGGGCGCGGGGCGGGACGTCTCGTTTCTTGCCCGACCGCCGCGATTGACGCCGCGGAGGCGCGGTGCTATAGTACGCCCGTTGCCGAGACCCGCAGACGATAGATGAAGGAGCCGCATGCCCAAGGGTGATGTCATCGAGGTGGAGGCGATCGTCAAGGCGGCCCTCCCGAACGCGATGTTCCGGCTGGAGATCGAGGTCGGCGAGAACAGGCACGAGATCATCGGCCACATCTCAGGCAAGATGCGTCGCCACTACATTCGCATCACGCCGGGAGACCGCGTGCTGGTGCAGCTCAGCCCGTACGACCTGACCAAGGGGCGGATCGTCTTCCGCCAGAGGTGAGGCCTCGGCCGGACGTGCAGAGCCGACGCACTCCGCGCAGTCGGGTCCGTGGCCGGCAGGCTGCGGGCCTTGTAGTTTGCGCCGGCCGGGGCGGCGCGAGGCGACCTCCGCGGGCGCTTCGGGGGTTCACGGCAGGGGCGAGTCCGCGTCGCGGTTGGCGTACTGCCCGGCCAGGACGATCTCGCGGACGTCGTCGGCGCGGGCCAGCGGGCGATCCGTCTCGATCCAGAACTGGCCGACCATCTCGACCGAGTGGGCGTCGTCGGCGTTGACGACGGGCAGGCTCAGCCAGTCGGCCGTATGCTTCGCCATCTCGCCCGCCTTGGCGTTGTGGTTGCACGTGCGGTATTCGAGCGCATCGGGCAGCAGGCCGCGACGGATGATCTCATCGCCGCCTTCCCAGCGGTAGGGATGGGCCAGGATCGTCAGGTGGCCCGCCGCGGCGGCCTTGTCGAGGATCCCCCGCACGTCCGGTTGGGCCGACTCGGCCATCTGGAGGTACTCGGCGTCGTTCGTGCCGAGCACCAGCAGGTGCTGGAACGACCACAATTCGCCGATGCTCAGCTCCACGCCGGGGAAGATCCGAAGCTTGGGGAACCGCTCCTGAAGCTCGGCGATCTCCTCGTCCGGCCAGACCGCGTCGTGCTCGGTGAGGTAGACGGCGCCGTAGTCCATCGCCACCAGCCGGTCCATCATGTCCGGGGGGCGATCCTGGGCACAGGCGCTGTAGCGGCTGGTGTGCAAATGCAGTTCGATCTTCATCGGCTACTACTGCTTCCGAAGGCTCCTGACGAATTCCCGGGCCTCCGTGAGCCCCATGCCGCAGGCACGACGGGCGACGCGGGCCGCGGCGATCCGCTCGCCCTGTTCGGCCAGAGGAAGGAGTCTGTCCTCCAGCTCGGCCCGATCCATCTCCCTGGCTCCGGTCAGGTCCATTGTATCGCGTCGGGCCCGGCGGACCGCCGGGGATTCATCGAGCCGCTCGACGGCTCGCCCCGCCCCGGGCGTCCCGCGCGCTTTCGTCAGAACTCCGCGCTGCGCGGCGCGCGGGGGTAGGGGATCACGTCGCGAATGTTGGCCATGCCGGTGACGAACTGGACGGTGCGCTCCAGCCCCAGGCCGAAGCCCGCGTGCGGGCACGTGCCGTAGCGGCGGAGGTCCGCGTACCACCAGTACGTCTCCGCGTCCATCTCCTGGGCCTCCATGCGGTCCAGCAGGACGTCGAGGCGCTCCTCGCGCTGCGAGCCGCCGATGATCTCGCCGATCTTGGGCACGAGCACGTCCATGGCCGCGACGGTGAGCCGGCCTTCGGGGCCGCGGCGCGACGGGTCGTCGTCGTTGAGGCGCATGTAGAACGGCTTGATGCTTGCCGGGTAGTCCGTGATGATCACGGGCTTGTGGAACGTCTCTTCCGTCAGGTGCCGCTCGTGCTCCGTCTGGAGGTCGCTGCCCCACGCCACGGGGTACTCCCAGTCGCGCCCGGACTTGGTGAGGATGTCCATCGCCTCCGTGTAGCTGATCCGCTGGAACGTGCTGTCGACGATGCGGCTCAGGCGGTCGATGAGCCCCTTGTCGATCCACTTGTTGAAGAGCTGCATGTCCTCGTCGCACCGCTGGAGGACGGCGGCGAAGATGTGCTTCACGAAGTCCTCGGCCAGGTCCGCGTCGTCGCGGAGGTCGGCGAAGGCCATCTCCGGCTCGATCATCCAGAACTCCGCCAGGTGACGGGGCGTGTTGGAGTTCTCGGCGCGGAACGTCGGCCCGAACGTGTAGACGTTGCCCAGCGAGCAGGCGTACGGCTCGACCTCGAGCTGGCCCGAGACGGTCAGGTACGTCGCCCGCGCGAAGAAGTCCTGCGCGTAGTCGGTCCGGCCGTCCTCGCCGCGCGGCGGGTCGTCGGGGTCGATCGTCGTCACGCGGAACAGCTCGCCGGCGCCCTCGCAGTCGCTGGCGGTGATGATCGGCGTGTGCACGTACAGGAAGCCGCGCTGCTGGAAGAACTCGTGGATCGCCGCGCAGACGGCGTTGCGGACCCGGGCGATCGCCCCGAACGTGTTCGTCCGCGTCCGCAGGTGCGCCTGGGCGCGGAGGAACTCGAAGGAGTGCCGCTTCGGCTGGATGGGGTAGTGCTCCGCGTCGGCCTGGCCGAGCACGCGGACCTCGTCGGCCTGGACCTCCACGCGCTGGCCCTTGGCGGGGCTTTCGACGAGCCGGCCGGTCACCACGACGGAGCACCCGCCCGCCAGGTGCACGACCTCGCCGTCGTAGTTGGGCAGCTTGTTGTCGGCGACGACCTGGAGCGTCGCGAGGCACGAGCCGTCGTTGAGGGCGATGAAGCTGAAGCCCCCGCCGCTGGTGCGGACCGTCCGCACCCAGCCGGCCACGGTGACCGTCTCGCCGACGGGCACGTTCGTCAGGGCGTCCTGGATGAGCCTGCGTTTCATGTTCCTTCTCCTGGCGGGTATGATCCCGGCGGCCCGCGCGCGTGTCAACGGGTGGCGACGGAACCTGAATCGGGGCGGCAGGTTCCAGTTCGTGTGAGGCGGGCGGCGGGCCTGGGATGCACGGCCGCGCGGTGGCCTGCATTCAGGCCGACCCGCGGGCGCATGTGCCCACCGTCGCGGGCGTCGCCTGGGGCGGGGAGGTGAAGGTCGCCCGCCTCGCCGGCAAGGCCCACGGCGCGATGGCGGCTGCCGGGCGGGAAGGTGCGGACGAAGCGCGTCATCGTGGTCAAGCCCACGCGGATCGCGCTGCCGATAGGGGAGAGGTAGACCGAATGGTTTGGACAGCGGCACGGGTGTTTCTCGGCAAGCGGCGGCCCTGGCGCACGAGGCGGCGGCTCGCAGTCTGGGCCCGCCGCCGGATGGCCTGGCTCGGCGAGGCACGGAGGCTGACGTGGATCATCATCGGCGAACTCGCGATCGTGGCGGCGGTGGGGGGGCTGGCGGGCTACCGCTTCCTCGCGGGGCGAGGGGAGGAGGGCGATGACGTGAAGCCGCCGTTCGCCGTTCGCTGGACCCACGAGCCCCTGGGGCAACTGGCCGAGCCGTGCGTGAAGGTCTGCAAGTCGCGGAGAGTCCTGACCGTCTACGACGGCGAGCGGCCGGTCAAGAGCTACCGCGTGGCCGTGGGGTCCCAGCCCGGAGACAAGCAGCGCGAAGGCGACCGCCGCACGCCGGAAGGCGAGCTGACCGTCTGCGTGAGGAACCCCAACTCCCGGTACGTCGTGTCGCTGGGGCTGAGCTATCCCAACGAGGAGGACGCCGCCCGCGGGCTGCGCGACGGGCTCATCACGCAGGCCCAGCACGACGCCATCGCCGACGCCGTTCGCCAGGACCTGCCCCCGCCGTGGGACACCCCGCTGGGAGGGGAGATCATGATCCACGGCTGCCGGGGCGGGCGCGACACGACGCTCGGGTGCGTCGCGATGGAGGACGACGCCATCCGCGAGCTGTACCCGCGCCTGCCCCTCGGCACGCCGGTGACGATCCTGCCGTAGGCGCGGCGGCGCGCCACGGTCGCCGCGCCGAGGGGCAGCCGCCCTTGGCCTGGCAATGCGGGCCGTGGGCGATATGCTGGAGGCCTCTCCATCCGATCCGCGCGGGAGGTGCGACATGGAAGCGATTCGTGCGAGCGACGCCCGGCGCCGGGCCGCCTCGGCCGCTCCGGCCGTCCGTTGGGTCAAGCCGCTGCTCGCGGTGATCCTCGCGTTCTCGGCCCCGCAGGCGAGGGGCGCCGACGAGCCGGCGCCCCGGCCCGGCGAGGTCCGCTGCAAGCCCACCTGGTGCTGCATGGGCATCAACTGGCCCGTCGCCGGCCCGGAGGAGCTGGGCGGCTCGGTGGCCGTGGCGTTCCGCCGCAAGGGCACCCAGCCCTGGCGTGCGGCGCTGCCGCTGCTGCGCCACCTGTACGGGAAGACGACGATGTTCTCCGGCAGCGTCTTTCGCCTGTCGCCCGGCACGGAGTACGAGTTCCGGCTGACCAAGACGGCTCCCGAGAGCGATGCCGCCACCGTACGGACGGTCACGGCCCGGACGCTCGACTACCCGAAGATGCCCTCGCGCACGGTGGCCGTGCCGACCGGCGGGCTCGTCGAGGCGCAGAAGAAGGCCCGGCCCGGCACCGTGATGCTCCTGGGCAAGGGGACGTACCCGGCGGCGAGGCTCGACAAGTCCGGGCGGCCCGGCGAGTGGATCGTCTACAAGGCCGCCCCCGGCGCCGAGGTGACCATCGAGGGGCGGACGGAGATCCGCGCCGACTACGTCTGGCTGCACGGGCTGACGCTGCGCGACGCGAAGAACGCCGTCCAGGGCAGCCACAAGGGCATCTGCATCACCCGCTGCCGCATCCACTCCCACTACGCCATCCACACCGGGCGAGGCGGGGAGAACTACTTCATCGCCGACAACTACCTCAAGGGCGACGCCAACGGCCTGTTCAGCTTCAGCGGCGAGGGGGTGGACTTCGGCTCGGACCGCGGGCGCTGCGGCCACGCCGTCTGCTTCAACGAGATCACCGACTTCGCCGACGGCGTCTCGTACGGCCGCGGCGACATCGACGTGTACAACAACTACATCCACGAGACGGTGGACGACTTCATCGAGCCGGACTACGCGCGCGAGAACTACCGCCTGTGGAACAACCGCTGCTACAACTCGATGTGCGGCTTCAGCTTCCAGCCGATGA
>CAZXOC010000184.1:0-4825 GCA_964642165.1 uncultured Planctomycetaceae bacterium
TTGTATGGTGTCCCCGGAATCGGCGAGGGGGGGCGTGAGGGATGGCGTGAAGGGGGTATCGGCAGGCGACAGCGGCCGCGGTGCGAGCACGTCCGCGAGCGGGGCGCTCTGCGGAACCGGCGCGGGGGCCGGGTCGGGTGCGAGGGGGCCCTTGGTGGCCGGGCGCGCGGCGCGGAGCGGCGCCGTGGGCCGGGCAAGAGGGGCGGGCGTCGCGGGCAGTCGGCGGGTGCGGGCCGCGTAACCAGAGGCGCGCCGCGTGCCGAGCAGGGGGAGCGCTGCTTCGACGCCGGGATTGGCGCGGGGGCGGAGGGCCAGGGCGTCGAGCGCGACGCGGGCGGGGGACCAGGCCCGCGGGCGGCGAGGGGACTGCGGTCCCAAGTCGTACCAGGGCGCGAAGCGCCGGCGCGCGGTACGGCTGGACGCGTCGTCTTCGGCCGTTGCGTCGCTCGCGTGCGTCTCCGGGTCGGTCGATTCCTGTGCGGCGGCCGTCGCCGCGGGCGCGACGTCCTCGCTCTCCCCGAGCGGCGCGCGGAGCGGCTCGGGCGGGAGATAGACGCTGCCGCAGGTCCGCTTGAGGGCAACGTAGTCGAGGGCATCGACGTGGCCGTCGCGGTCGAGGTCGCCCTGCCACCAGCCGCCCCCGGAACCGAAGTGGGCGCGAAGGGCCAGGAAGTCTGCCCGGTCGACGCGGCCGCTGCGGTTCACGTCGCCGGCGCCCGCCACGAAGCCGACCAGGATGAGCGGGTCCTGCTTCGTGTTGCCGACGATGTCCGTAAGCGCCTCCTGGTCGAGGAGGTCGATGGACACGTAGCGACCGTAGGGAAATCGGCCGCCGTACATGTCCCGCGCCTCGAACGTGGCGACGTGCGTGGCCGGGTCGTACGAGACGACCACGTCGTCTCCCATGTCGTAGCCCATCGTCTGGTCGTAGATCTTGAACGGGCGGGCCGCCCAATCGCAGACCACGTCCTCGGTGAAGCGCACGCGCAGCGTGCCGTCGCCGGCATCGAACCACCAGTTCGCCACGGTCGGGGGCGTGCGGTCGACCCGCACCTGGGCGGCCATGTACTCGATGGGCCGGCCGGTAACACCCACGAGCGTCCCCGGGAGGATCTCCAGCGTGTGGACCCCCTCGTCGTTGAGCGCGAGGGACGTGAAGGCCACCGTGTCGCCCTCGACGATCTCGAAGCCCTCGGCCGGCAGGCCGTCGACGAGCAGGTCGCCCGCCTCGAGCGTCGTCAGCAGCAGCGCCTCGCCGAAGTCGACCGTCACGGCGTCACACGTCTGGGCGGCGGCAGGCGTGGCGAGGATCGCGGTGAAGGACGGTGCCGGCGGCGCAAGACCCCGCACGTCCAGCAGGTACTCCCCGGCCGTGTCGCCCCTGGCCGCGACGCGGACGGTGTACGTTCCCGCCATCGCGGCGGTGTGGTCGATCGCGGCGTCCCACTCGCCGTGGCTGTTGTCGTCGACGGCGACGGGGCGCCCGGTGGGATCGTACAGGGTGAGGACGGGATCGAGCCGGTTGCCGACGCCGGCCGCCCCGACGGTGGAGTCGGTGGTGAGGCGAAGCTGCGCGCCGGCCTCGGCCTCGAAGCGGAAGAAGTCGCCGGCGTCGGTCTCGTCGGCGCCGAGCGCCCGGATGGTCGTGAGCCCGTGGGCCGTGAGCGTCCGGGCGTGGGCGAACGTCTCGGCGTCGTAGACCTCGATGCGGTCGCCGTCGGCGACGAACAGCTCGCCGCCGAGGACGGCGGCCCCGTCCGCCGAGGTGATCCCCGCCAGTTCGGCCAGGGGGGTCTCCTGCCCGTCATCGGGGTCGAGGCTCAGGAGATTCCCGCCACGGAGGCAGTGGAGCCCTCGCGGCGCGGCGGCGAGGGCGGGATAGCTGCCCATGTGTGCCTGCCGGCTCCAATCGCCCGTCGGGTAGTCGAGGACGATGACGCGCGGGATGCCCAACTCCAGCGTCAGGGGCGAGCGCGGGTCGATGGCGCGGAAGTCGCGGCTCCAGAGCTGCAGCAGCTCCTGGTCGTCCGCGTCGCCGGGGCCCCGGCCGTCCTCGCAGGGCACGCGCGGCGTGCCGGCACCCTGGAGGAGAAAGTGCCGGCTCGGGGCGTCCCGTTGCGGCGGCGTGAGGGACTCAAAGGTGATCGCCTCGCCGAACGTGATAAGCATCGCCGCGTCGTTGTCCACGGCGATGAACGCCTGGTTGTCCGCGACGTCCGGAATCGACCCCGCCGGCCAGTACTCCCCCTTCGGGAAGTCGTTCAGCCCGGTGGCCGGGCAGATCCCCCAGACCTGCGGATCGGGCACCGCCACCTTTGGGTTCAGGATGCCCGGCAGCCAGGAGATGTCGTGCTCGACCGGCGACCCGCCGTGGAACTGGAGCAGGTAGAGGTCCCCCAGCGCTGTCAGCCAGTCCTCGATGCCCCACTCCAGCGCCAGATCGAGCGGCAAGCTCTCTCCCTCGTGATACCGGAGGTTCTCCACCAGCACGCGGCGTTCGGGTCGGAACTCGATGAGGTGGTGTGTGAAGGGGGTTGCCTCCACCTTCACCGTGATGCGTGCGAGGTCGAAGCCGAGATCCTCGACCTTCAGCATGATGTTCCAGAAGTCCATGTCGGGGTGGGCGGTGAACGCCATGTCCTCGAAGGCGAACCAGTACGTGTTCGGGTCGTCGTCGGGGATGTACCCCGGGTGCTGGTAGATATGGGCGTGCCGGCCGTATGTCCGGATGGCCTCCTCGAGCTCGGCGAACTGCGTCTGGGAGAGCTTCCAGACGAACGGCCCTTCCGCCAGCGGGAGGACGCCCGCCAGCGTTGTGCCCATCCAGATCTCGACGCCCAGGTCCTCCAGGCCGGGCAGCGACGCGCGGGAGGACTCGAGGGACAGCACGATCTCGCCGTCCTCGAAGGCCGCGGCCGCCACGTCGCCCCAGGGGTTCGGGATCACGCGCTGGACCGCGCCGGTGGCCGGGTCGAGCTCCCAGATCCCCTCGTCGGTCGCGCCCCCGACCAGCAGCGACCACGGCGTGGTCGCCAGGCCGAAGCCCAGTGACGATCGCACCGGCGAGCCGAACCGCGCGAGGACCTCGCCCGAGTGGGGGTCGATGCGGCAGATGTCCTGTGTCTCGCCGTCGTAGGCGAACAGCCCCGGCGCGGGCCCCCCGGCCGTGTAGCCCGCCACCGTGCCGCCGGGCGGGATCGCCGTCGCGCCGGCGAGGCGGTCGTTGGCCTCGCACTCGAGGCCGATGCCGCGCGTGGCGACCAGCGTGTAGTCGATGGGCTCGTCGCCGGGCCCGTCTGCGGCGACGCGCAGGTAGTAGGTTCCCGCGGCCGGGGCGACGAAGTTGTGGACCGCCGACGCGCCTTGCTGCCCGGCAGCGCCGACGGCCAGCAGGGCTCCGTCCACCGGCGGGCGGACGAGGATATCCCACGTGCCCGAGGGCAACGGCGGAGCGACGACCACGCTGTAGCGTGCCACCTCGTCGACCACCCACGCGACGTGCTCGGTGTCCCCATCGACGACCCGGACGCGTGCGTTGGGGACCAGCTTCGCGATGTTCGCTGCGCCTCGGACGGTCACCCTGGAGCGGCCGTCCGCTTCGTCGGTGATCCCGGTGCCCGGGATCGTTTCCTCCTCCGGCAGCTCGCCGTCCCACTGGACGAGCTGGAGAGCGAGGTTCACGTCCGACGGCCGGGGCACGACCGCGAACGTGGCGGCCTGACCGGCCTGGAGGCTCACCGCGTAGCAATCGACGTCGCTCGGCCCGAGCGAGCCGAGCACCGCGGCGCGCTGTCCGCCGGGCGAGACGTCGGCGAAGATGGCGTCCAGGGACTCAGCCGCGTCGATCTCCCGGTTGCTTCTCGACGAGACGCTCTCGCCTTCCGCGGCGGCGCCGACGGTCAGGTCGAGGGCGTAGTCGCCGGACGTGCCGCCCAGCGGCGTCACGCGGAACGCCCACTTGCCGCCGACCGTCGCCGACAGGTTGTCGACACGTGCCTCGGGGGTCGCGTCGTCCACGGTGACCTCGCCCAGAAGGGCGCCCGTGGGGTCCCGGACCGACAGCACGAAGTCCAGGTCGTCCGTCTTGTGGGCCCGCAGCGAGAGGGGCTGGTCCCAGGGCAGGTCCAGCCCCCATTCGTCGGTGTCCTCCGGCGTGCCGATCTCTCCCACCAGGTGGGACTCGAAGGCCCCGCTGCCGTCCGGCGCGAGGGGCTCCAGCGGCGCGTACCAGGCCGTGTGGAGGGCGTCGGTGGCGTCGAGACGGAATGCGTAGGAGAAGTCGCCGCCGGGAGTCCCGTCGCCGCTGGGCAGCGTGTCGCCTTCGCCGTCCAGCCAGTTGCCGTAGCCGTCGGTGATGTGCTCGTCGGCGCTGTGGACGGTCAGGCGGTAGGGGCCCTCCGGCAGGCCGGCATAGTCCAGCCGAAGGCGGCTGTCGCCGGCGTCGTAGTCGATCTGCCACGGGAAGTAGAGCACGTGGCTCTCCTCGTGCTCCAGCCGGACGTCCCAGCGGTCGAGGGACGACTCGTCGATCGGGCGGGTGAACCGGAGGGTTACGGGCAGGTTCCCGGCGGGCACGACGGACTCCTGCGGGTCCGGCATCGCCGGCGGTTCCGGCCAGGCCTCGACCACGCGCAGGGGGGGCACGACCTCCAGCCGTGCCGACGCGATCGGGCTGGAATTGCCGGCGTTGTCGTACGCTCGGACCTCGAAGTCGTACCAGCCCGGGCTCAGGTGGGTCACCGGCGTCGGGGCGGTCGTTCCCGCCGTGCCGAGCCACTCCCAGTAGGGGCAGCGGTACTCGTACCGCCAGATGCCGTTCTCGTCG
>CAZXOC010000184.1:4925-9526 GCA_964642165.1 uncultured Planctomycetaceae bacterium
CGGGCGGCGGGCTCGTGTCCACGACGAGCGGGAGCCGGCAGACGTCCTGGAACTCGCCGCCGACGCCGTCACCGTCCTGATCCATCCGTCGGCCCGCCTCGTCGGCGATCTGCGGGCCGATGAAGGCGGCGTACTCGCCCTCGGGCGCCGGGTCGGCCAGCTCGACGCGGAAGGTGGTCGCGTCCAGGGGGACGACGTCCGCCACGTCCGGGCCGATCCGGTGGATCTCCACGCCGTACGGGCCCTCTGGCAGGATCGCCAGGGGCCCGGCCAGCGCCACCGCCTCGCCTTTCTTCATCGTGGGCCCCTGCCACAGGCGTTGCGGCTGGGCGGGATCCTCGACGTCGAGGACGTGAAGCTGCTCGTCGGTGGTGGTCACATAGGCGTAGTGTCCGGCCACGTCGATTCCGAGCGCGGTCGTGTACATGTCCACCGTGGCGACGACGGCGGGCTGGGTGGGGTCCGTCACGTCCAGCACGTGCAGTTCCGCCGAGTCGGCCAGCAGCACGGTGCATTCGTCGAGCGCCCGAATGGCCTGGGCGTACACGCCGGGGCAGAAGCCGACAAGCTGGACCTCGCTCGGGCTGGAGACGTCCAGCACCGCCATGCCGTCGGACTGGCCCACGAACGCATACGCGCCGACCACCTCCAGCTCGCGCGTGGAGTGGTCCGAATCGTAGCCGCCGAGACGCTGGGGCACGGCCGGGTCCGACACGTCCAGCACGTGCAGGCCGGTGCTGTTGTCCAGGACGTAGGCTAGCTCGCCGACGACCTGCACGGCCCTGGCGTACTCCAGCGGCCCCCACGTGCCGAGCGGTTGGGGGGACTGGGGGTCGGAGACGTCGAGGATCTGGAGCCCCTCGCCGGCGACGACGACGTACACCCGGCCGCCGGCCACGCAGATGTCCTTGGCGGCCCCCGCGAGGCTGCAGGACGACACGACGGCCGGGTCCTCCGGGTTGCCGATGTCGAGAATGGTCAGCCCCTCGTCTCCGCCCGCGCAGTAGACCGTCGAGCCGACGACGTCCACGGTCCGGCATAGCCTGCCGTCGAGCGGGTGCGAGCCTGCCGGCTCGGCATGGCCGCTGAGGACCTGCACGTCGTCGGGGCCGAAGGTTGCCGCGTCGATCGGCCCGGCGAACGTGACCTCGAACGCCGAGAGGCTGTCGACGGCCGCATCCGGTTCGTGGTCAACAACTTGGGGCCCCGGGTCGGCCCCGCCGTCCAGCAGCAGGCGCGGCTCGACCGCCTCAAGGAACAGGAACGCCTCCGCTCGCCTAGCCCTTCTCACCATCGCTGCAAGCCCACCCGAAGTGGTCCTGCCCGCCGGCACGGCCCGCCCGGGCGAGTCTCGAAGGAGGTCACCCCGCAGTGCCCTCCGCCCGGCGCCGGGCACGACAGATCAGAAACCCAGTATACCGCCGATTCCCGATCGCGGAAAGCAGGAATCGCACGCATCGCGGTCCGCTTGCGCGTCTCGCGACTGCCCGGACGGCTCAGCTCCCGGGCTTGAGCTCCGCAAACGTGCCCGGCGCCCTGGCGAGGTGTTCGGTCAGGAGGGTCCTCATCTCCGCCAGCTTGTCCTTGTGGTCGGCGGCGGCGGCGAGGTTGGTCTGCTCGTCGGGGTCGCCGCGGAGGTCGTAGAGCTGGTCCGCATCGTAGTAGGTCTTCCGGTGCTTCTTCAGCGCGCTGCCGCGCTCGGTGCCCTGCCCGCCCGGGAAACCCATGTGCGACAGCGGCGCGTCGGGGTCCACGGCGAAGTCCTTGTCCTCTCGCCGGGCCTTCATGGCCCGGTATCTCCGGCAGACGGCGATCCGCTGGGCCTTCGTGAGCTGCTTGCTCGGCGGGATGCGGAAGGCGATGTACTTCCACCGCTCCGTGCAGACCGCGCGGGTGTGCCCGATCTCGCAGTAGACCGAGTCGCGCAGCTTCGCCTTCCTGCCGGTCAGCAGCGGCGTCAGGTCCAGGCCGTCGAGGGTCATCTCCCTCGGCCGCTCGATGCCGCACGCGGCGAGGATCGTCGGCGCGAAGTCGACGTTCTGGACGAGCGCGTCACAGCGGCCGGGCTTGGCGATCCCCGGGAAGCGGAGGAAGCACGGGGTGCGGACCCCGCCTTCGTAGCAGCTTCCCTTGCCGCCCTCCACGCCGTGGTCGTTGAAGTAGATTACCAGTGTGTTGTCGGCGAGGTGCAGTTCGTCGAGCTTGGCGAGGACCGCGCCGACGCTGTCGTCCAGCCAGGTCGCCCCGGCCAGGCGGTCGGGCACGCCCGCCGCCTTCGCGCGCCGCAGCACCGATTGCCGCGACGGCTGGACCCCCGGCGGCTCGGCCAGCAGGCCGCAGTGCGCGATCCGCGGGTCGGCCCGGAGGGACTTGAGCGGGCTCGGCCCGTGCAGCAGCGTGGTGGCCATGTACAGGTAGAAGGGCCGATCCTTATTGGCCTCGATGAACTTCAGCGCGGCGGCGGTGATCCACTCGGGGTTGTGGTGGCGCAGCCTGCGGCAGGGGTGGGCGGCAAAGTTGCCGAGGTTGATGCTCTCGGCATAGTCGAAGCCGCAAGAGCGGACGTGCTCGTGCAGCGCCTTCTGGGCGTCGCGGAGGCGCCCGGCGACCTTCGCGCGGGCCGGGTCGGCATCGGGTGCGATCGCCTTGCGGAGCCGACCCCACTCGGGCGGCCCGCCGTTGTGCCACTTGCCGACCGCGCCGGTGACGTAGCCGTTGGCGCGGAGGACCTTCGGGAGCGTCACGTCGGCCGGGCGGAGGTCCGTGTTCCACTGCACGTCGGTCTGGCCCTCTCTGGAGATCGACCGGAGGAAGTTGGCCGTTCTGCTTCGGCTGGCGTACCTGCCCGTGAGGCAGGTGAAGCGGCTGGGCGTGCAGACGCTGCTGGACGCGTAGCACCGCGAGAGGTACACGCTCTCTCGCGCGAGCTTGTCGATGTGGGGCGTCAGGGCCTTCCGGCCTTCCTTGCCGAGGAAGCCGAGCGTCCTGACGTGCTGGTCGTCGGTGATGAGGAACAGGACGTTGGGCCTCCGCTTGGGCGAGGGCTCCCCGAGGCACCATCCCGGTGCGAGCCCAGCGGCCGCCGCGCCGGCGCCGAGCCGTTTGAGGAAGGCTCTTCTTCGCACGATCGTTGTCTCCGGTGGTCTACTTTTCCTTCCCGGGTCGGGGCTTCTTCCTTCGGGGCTTGCGCTTGTGGCCCCGGCCGACGGCCGCCCCAGCCGGCGGGGCGGGCTGCCGCGTCGCGCCGTCGGCGACATCCTCCTTCCACGCGTCGATGGCGGCCCGCATCTGCCGGACGCGCTCGGGGTGCTTGTCGGCGAGGTCGGTCTTCTCGCCGATGTCCTTCGACAGGTCGTACAGGCCGACGCCCTTGGCGCCTTTGCCCCCGACGACCAGCTTCCAGTTCCCGTCGCGCATGGCTTGGCCGCGCCAGAACAGCTTGCGCTCCCCGAGTTCCTTGCCCTCCAGCAGCAGCGGGGCGAGGCTGATGCCGTCGAACCGGTGGCCCTCGGGCGCGGCCGCCCCGGCCAGATCCAGCATCGTGGGCATGAGGTCGAGGCTGATCGACAACTGGTCGGTCGTCGTACCGGCCTTGATCCGCCCGGGCCACCACGCGATGGCGGGTTCGCGGTGCCCGCCCTCCCAGACGCTGCCCTTGTGCCCGCGCAGGGGCGCGTTGGATCCCCGCGGGGTCGCGCCGTTGTCGGAGAAGAAGAAGACCAGCGTGTTGTCCGCCAGGCCGAGGCGCTTGACGGCCGCCACGACCTCGCCGATGCCGTCGTCCATCGCCTTCATCATCAGCTTGTACGTCTCCTTGACGTTCCGCGTCGGCCCCGCGCGTCCGGCCCGGTCGGGCCCGCGCCCCGGCGGGTCGCCGGGCGCCTGCATGGGGCTGTGGACGGCCTCGTGGGCGACGTACAGGCAGAACGGGCGATTCCTGTTGGCCTCGATGAACTTCACGGCGTGCTTCGTGATGAGGTGCGTGACGTAGCCGTCCTCCTTGACGTGCTGGAGCCCTTCCCACCAGTCGTAGACGCCCATGCGGTCGTAGTGGGAGGCGTAGTCGATGTTGCCGCTGACGTAGCCGCGGAAGCGGTCGAACCCGTGGTGCATCGGGTTGAAGTTCTTCGTGTAGCCCAGATGCCACTTGCCGAAGATTCCCGACGTGTAGCCGGCCTTGGCGAGGAGCTTGGGGAACGTGACCTCGGTGTCGTGCAGCCCGAGGTAGTGGGCGGCCGTCTTGGGATCGGCGTTGATCACGCCGGGGATGCCCGCCCGCTCCTGGTAGCGCCCGGTCAGCAGCCCCGCGCGGGTCGGGCTGCACACGGCCCCGCTGGAGTGGAAGTCGGTGAACCGCAGGCCTTCGCGGGCGAGGGCCTCCATGTGCGGCGTCTTGATCCACCCGCCGTAGGCGCTGGAATCGCCGTAGCCCATGTCGTCGGCGAGGATGATGACGAGATTCGGCTTTCGTTTCCTCCCCGCCGCGAGCAGCCAGCGCGGCGCGGCCAGCGCCGCCGCGCCCAGTCCCATCGCCTTCAGGAAGCCACGTCGTGTCCGGGCGAGCTGCGCCATGTCTGTCATCCCTTCTGTTGGCCGACGCG
>CAZXOC010000184.1:9626-14759 GCA_964642165.1 uncultured Planctomycetaceae bacterium
CGCGGACGATGGCGTCGATCAGGCCGTCTATCGTGTGGACTTCGGCTGCTATGATCGTCCTCAGGCCGTGGGCCTTCAACGTTTCGGTCGTCACCGGTCCGATGGACGCGAGCTTCACGTCTTCCAGCGAGACCCCGCTGCTTGCGATCAGGGCCAGGAAGTTCTCCACGGTGGAGGAGGAGGTGAAGGTGATCCAGTCGGCCTTGGCTTCGCGCAGGGAGGCCAGCGCCTCGTCCGGCAGGGACGCGGGTCGCACCGTGCGATAGACGGCCACGTGCTCGACGGCGCCGCCGGCCGCCCGAAGCAGGTCCGGCAGCGTATCGGTGGCGATGTCGGCGCGGGCCAGCAGCAGACGTTTCTCGCCCGCTTCGGGCGCGAGGGCCTCGCCCAGGGCCTGCGTGGTGTACTCCGCCGGCACGAGGTCGGGCTCGAGGAAGTGCTCCCGCAGCACGCGGGCCGTCGCGGGCCCGACGGCGGCGATGCGGACACCGGCCAGGGCGCGGGCGTCCATGCCCAGCGTTCGCAGGCGCTCGACCAGGCCCGCCGACCCGTTGGGCGACGTGAGGACCAGCCAGTCGAACTCCCCCAGGCGCCGCAGCGCCGCGTCGACGACGGCCCAGTCCTCGGGCGGGCGAATCTCGATGGTGGGGCACTCGATGACGTTCGCCCCGAGGAGGGCGAGCCCCTCGGCCAGCCGGGAAGCCTGCCGCCGCGTTCGCGTCACGAGGACCCTCTGCCCCCAGAGCGGCAGCTTCTCCAGCCAGGCGATCCGCTCGCGGAGGCGGACCACCTCGCCGACGATGATGAGTGCGGGGGGTTCGACGTTCGCCTCGGCGGCGGCGTTCGCGGCCGTCGCCAGCGTGGCCTCGACGGTCCGCTGGTCCGGCCGGGTCGCGTTCTGGACGATGGCGACGGGCGTCTGCTCGCTCCGTCCGGCGGCGAGGAGCCGCTCGGCAATCGCCGCCAGGTTGCCCACGCCCATGTAGAAGACGAGCGTGTCGACGCCGGCCAGGGCGTCGTAGTCGACGGACGGCTCGCCCTTGGCGGGGTCCTCGTGGCCGGTGACGAACGCGACGGTCGAGGCGCATCGCCGGTCGGTCAGGGGGATGCCGGCGTAGCTGCCGGCGGCGATGGCCGCCGTCACGCCGGGGACGATGCGGAAGGGGATGCCGGCGGCCGCCAGGGCGTCGGCCTCCTCGCCGCCGCGGCCGAAGACCAACGGGTCCCCGCCCTTGAGCCGGACCACGACCTGCCCGGGTCGGCACTTCTCGACAAGCAGGGCGCCGATCTCCTCCTGGCTAAGCCCCGGGGCCCCGGGGCGCTTGCCGACGTAGATCCGCTCGGCGCCCGGCGGGGCCAGCGCCAGCAGCTCCGGCGACGCCAGCCTGTCGTAAAAAACCACATTCGCTTGAGATAGCCACTTGGCCCCCGCGGCGGTCACCAGGCCCGCCTCGCCGGGGCCGGCGCCCACCAGCACCGCCAAGCCCTTCTGCGCTCGCGACGTACCCATGGGGGTCATTGTAGTGAGCCTGCGCAGGATAGGCAAAAAAAGGCCCCGTTACTTAAGAGGCCCACCGTCCAGTCCGATCACCTGATAGACGACTGGATCCACCAAGGAGCCTCAGCATGCATCGAGAGTACCGGCCCGCCGATCGCAGGCGCCATCCCAGGACATCTCTCGCGATGACCCTCGGCTGCATTCGGCTGGATCCCGACGGCGGCGACGTGGTCGATTCGCTGCACATGACCAACATCTCTCGCAGCGGGCTCGGCGCCCTGTGCCGGCGCTCCTATTACCCGGGCCAGCGCATCGTGCTGAACCTGCCGCTGCCGGCGGGCGGCGGGCGGCGAAACGTCTATGCCACGACGGTACGCTGCGCCCAGGCGGACAAGGGCGAGTACGGCATCGGCTTCGAGTTCGACTCGCCGTACGTCGGAAGCAGCTTCGCGCAGACGCAGACGGTCGCGGCCGCCTGACATGCCACGGGTCGACGAGATGGCGATTCCAGAACGTGCGGCGGGCCGGCAACGAGGGGTCCCCTGACCTCTCTCTTCGCGCTCCAGGACCAGTGACGCGGCCTGCGAGGAGGGGGCAGGCCGTTACGGGATACAAAAGCCCACGTCCGATAGGGACGTGGGCTTTTGTCATGTCGTGGCGTTGCCCGCGTTGCCTCGCGAGGCTCCCGACGGGTGCCGAAGCGCCCGGCGGCCGCGCACCCGCACCCCGGCCCCGCCGATCCCGCAGCCGGCCCCGCCGGGCGCTGCCCGTGTCCGCGCGCCACGCATTCGGACGGGAGCGCGCGGCGCTGCCGCGCCCGCGGCGCCTACGACGGGAGCATCAGCCAAAGCAGGACGAAGCTCAGCAGGCCGACCGTCTCGACGATGCCGGCGGCGATGATGATGAACGCCAGGCCCTTGCCTTCGCTCTCCGACATGCATCGCACGCCCGCGGCGCCGATCAGCCCCTGGAGCCACGCGCTGAACAGCTCGCCCAGGCCGCAGGCCAGGCCGATGCTGAACAGCACGCCAGCGTGCTGGGCCAGCACCGCGGGGTTCTCGATGACCGCCGCGCGGAGTCCCACGAACAGCAGGAGAAACCCGTAGAAGGTCTGCGTCAGCGGCATGCCGATCAGGATGATGTACTTGAAGTCCAGGGGTCTGCCGGCCTTGCCTTCCTTTGACCAGGCTCCGGCGGCCGCACGCCCGGCCGCGCCGATCCCCAGTGCGCTTCCCACGGCGCCCAGTCCCAACGGGAGGGCGAAACCAATTTGTCCAAGAAGTTCCATTCGCTATTGCTCCTTCCGACGGCTTGCAGCGAAAGGCTGATAGGCGTAGCCGGCCCACTGCACACCGGCGTGGTTCGAGAACTCCAGCATGTTCAGCCGCACCCCGTGGGCGAGGATGGCGATCATGCACATGGCGATGTTCAACCCGTGCCCGAAGAGGACCACGAGGCCCCCGACGAACCACGTCGCGCCGGACGCGACGCTTGCCCCGAGCCCGTTGAACGTCTGTCCGATGATCGTGCTCGCCAGCCCCACCCCCATCAGGCGGATGTAGCTGATCGAGTCCGAGAACGCCCCCAAGGCGTTCAGCGGGAACTGCGCCAGCCCCAGGCCGACCATCTTGAGCGGGTTGCGGCTGGGGGAGGCGAACAGGATCGCCAGCGCCGAGCCGGCGATCAGCAGGTAGGGCGTCAGCCGGTGGGGGGGTCGGCCCGCCTGGCTCTGGAAGAACAGGTACCAGATCACGAGGAAGATGCCCCAGAGGAAGACCGCCCAGCCGATCTTGCTCAGCATTTCCAGCCGCGGCGCGACGTCCAGGGCCTGGCGGAGCTGCCCCAGCGACAGGTGGATGGCGGCCATCACGAAGCTGATCTTCATGATCATCTGGGCCTGCTGCTTCACGTCGCCCTGGACGACCTGCACGGCGCCCAGGGCCCGGCCGACGCCTTCCCACAAGCCCCCCGCGCCGAGGAAGTCCTGCGGCGAGACGCCGAAGAACACGCCCGTCAGCAGTCCCCAGATGATCGTGGCGACGCCCATGACCATCAGGAGGTGCACGCCCGGCTTGCCGGCGGCGGCGACCGCCTTGCGATAGATCAGCGCGGGGACGAGGACGAACAGCAGACCGTAGCCGGCGTCGCCGATCAGCATCGCCGCGAAGACCGGCAGGGCGACCATGAAGAAGCCCGACAGGTCCACCTCGCGGTAGCCCGGCAGTGTGCCGAGGACGTCGAACAGCGCCTTGATCGGCACGGCCCACTTGGGGTAGCGCACGAGCGTGGGGGGCTGCTCGCCCTGGTCGGGCTCGAGGGCGCGGACGCCCGCCTCCACGCCCGCGGCGCCCAGGCCCTCCGCCATCGCGCCGGCCGCTTCCTCGGGCACCCAGCCCTGCACGGCGTACAGCTCGCCCTCGGCCAGCCCGCCGCGGTCGGCGACGGTGAACCGGGCCTGCTCGCGGAGCTTCTCGCGCTCCGTGCCGATGGCCTCCACGAGATGGGCGAGGGTCTGGAGCCGTTGGGCGTCGGCCGCCAGGGCCTTGTCGATCTCGGCGGCCTCGGCGCGGAGGCTCGGCCGGTCGCGAGCCGGCAGCTCGACGGGCTCGGCGGAGTCGGGCAGCTCCGGCTCGCCGTCGCGATGGACCATGGCCACCAGCACGCGCTTACCGCGCAGCTCGGCGACGGGCTGGACGCACTCGGCACGGACCTGGCCGACGTCCTCGCGAGCCACCGAGTACACGCGCAGCTCGATGCCCGCCTCGCGAAGCTGCTGGAGCTGCTCGAGCGTCACGTCGCCCCACAGGGCCAGTTGCTCGACCTGCCGGTGCAGCGCGCCGAGACGGCTGCGGCGCTCGGCGCTGCGGCGTTCGATGTCGACGGTTTCGGCCGCGGCCTCGGCGGGCGCCAGGTCGGGCTTCTCGCCGGCGGGCGCGAGCTGCGCAAGGACCTGGCCGGCGCGGCCCAGGCGGTCGATCGCCGCAAGCGTGTCTTCCGGCGCCACCGCCTTGGCCGGATCGATCGGCGTCAGGTGCACGACGCCCAGCTCGCGCAGCGCCTCCAGCAGCCGCCGGCGGGCGGCGCTGCGGGTCACGACGAAGACCTTGACCATTTTGGCGATCATGAAGCCTGGCTTTCCTCCGGCGCCGTCTGCGCCTCCATGTCGAACTTGTTGGACGCCTCGGCGATCTTGGCCTTGGCGATCTTGGCCCGTCCGACGGCGGCCGTCATCTCGTCGCCCAGCTTGATCCGGATCACCCGGATCGTCTCGCGGCACTCGGGGATCTTGACCTTCTCGAAGAGATTGACTCGCTGGATGATCTTGGTCAGCTCGCGGCTGAGCAGCTCGAACTGCTTGTCGAGGACGGCCACGCGCGCGAGGTGGCCGTTGAGCGTCCGCAGGTCCCCCAGCGCCCGGTCGACCCACGCGGGCGTGGCGAACAGGCTGTAGTTCGCCTGGGGGAAGACCGCTTCCTCGAAGAGGGGGATCCTGACACCGGCCACGTTCGTGGCCGACGTCCGCACCTCCTCCGGCTCGGAGAGATGGCGGACGTTGATCCCGGCCACGTCGGCGAGCACGGCGCGGTACGGCTCGAAGACTTCCCGGGCCGCGTCCGCGTCGGCCGTGGCCCGGC
>CAZXOC010000184.1:14769-15185 GCA_964642165.1 uncultured Planctomycetaceae bacterium
CCGCTCGAACCGCGCCAGCATGTCCCGCTGGCGCTTCAGCTCGGGCCGAGTCAGGCGGACCTTCTTTGCCATGGCTTCAGGCGGTCGCGGCGGCTTCCTGGGGTTCGGGCTCGTCTTCGCTGAGCTTCTTGGGCCAGTGCGCCTCGATGATGCTCCGGCGGATGCCGGTCTCGGCGGGCTCGAAGCAATCGGCGAGGATCTTCCAGCAGCGATCCAGCGCGTCGAACAGCGGGATGTTGACCGACAGGTCCATGATCCGGTCTTCGAAGACGTCCCCGTACCGCAGCAGGCGCCGGTCCCACTCGGACATCTCGAAGCCCATGTCGCGCTTCTCGCGGCTCTCCACGCACAGGGCGTAGAGCTGGATGCAGGCGTTCATGATCGCGCGGTGATCGTCGCGCGTGTCTCCATTGACC
>CAZXOC010000185.1:0-15066 GCA_964642165.1 uncultured Planctomycetaceae bacterium
GCGGGTTGGGCGCTGTCTCTCCGGCGGCGGGCGATGATCTCCTCGGCGATGTCCCGCGGCACGCGCCCGTAGCGGGCCATCTCCATCGTGAAGGTGGCCATGCCCTTGGAGAGGCTCCGCAGGACGGTCGCGTAGCCGAACATGTTCGCCAGGGGCACGTCCGCGCGGATCACGGCGTACGTCCCGCGGTCTTCCGTGGCGACGATCATGCCGCGCCGGGCGTTGAGGTCGCCGACGACCGCGCCCCGGCATCCGCCCGGCGTCTCGACCTCCACGGCCATGACCGGCTCGAGCAGGCAGGGGCGGCTGCGGGCGAAGGCCTGCTTGAAGGCCTCGACCGCGGCCGTGCGGAAGGCCAGCTCGCTGGAGTCCACGGCGTGGTGGGAGCCGTCGTCGAGGCACATCCGGCAGCCGACGATGGGGTAGCCGGCGAGGGGCCCGGCCTGCATGGCGCGGGTGAAGCCCCGGCTGACGGCGGGGATGTACTCGCGGGGGACGCGTCCGCCCTTGACGTTGTCCTCGAACTCGTAGGGCTCGTCGGCGTCGTGGGCGAGGGGGATCAGGCGCCCGACGACGTGGGCGTACTGGCCCGCCCCGCCGGTCTGCTTCCTGTGGCGGTAGTCGTAGGCGGCCTCGCGGGTCGGGGCCTCGCGGTAGCTGACGTTCGGCGCGCCGACGGTGACGTTCGCCCCGTACTCGCGCTGCATCCGCTCGATGTAGACGTCCAGGTGCAGCTCGCCCATGCCGGCGATGACCGTCTCGCCCGTCTCCGCGTCCGCCGAGACACGAAACGTCGGGTCCTCCCTCATGAAGCGGTTCAGCGCCTTGGCGACGCGGTCCTGATCGGCCGAGCCCGCCGGCGTGACGGACAGGCGGATGACCGGTTCGGCCACGAAGATGCTCTCGAGCGAGCAGTTGGCGCCCTCGCCGCAGAGGGTGTCGCCGCTGGCCGCCTCGACGCCGACGAGCGCGACGATATCGCCCGGCAGGGCCTCGGCGACGTCCTCGCGGTCGTCGGCGTGCATGGGGACGATCCGCCCGACCCGCACGGGGCGGTTCGTCCGGGCGTTGCGAAGCGCCCGTCCCCGGGCGAGGCGGCCCTGGTAGACGCGCGCGTAGCTGAGCTGCCCGAACGCCTCGTCGACGATCTTGAAGACCATCGCCACGGTCGGCGCGTCGGGGTCGCAGGTCAGCGGCGTCTCGGCGCCCTCGTTGTCGTGGTCGCGCGCGAACGCCGTCCGGTCCAGCGGGCTCGGCAGGTAGTGGCAGACGGCGTCCATCAGCGGCTGGACGCCCCGGTTCCGGACGGCCGAGCCCATCATCAGGGGGACGATGTCCCGCTGGCTTGTCGCCTGGCGGAGGACCTGCCGGATCAGCTCCTCGCCGACGGGCTCGTCCTCCAGCAGGCGCTCCATCAGCTCGTCGCTGCACATGCTGAGCGCGTCGAGCATTTCGTGGCGGGCGATCTCCGCGGCTTCGGCGTGCTCGGGGGGGATCGCCGATCGCACCACGTCCTCGCCCGACGCCCCCTCGAAGGTCAGGGCCTCCATCGTCACGAGGTCGATCACCCCGCGGAAGCCCTCGCCCGCGCCCATCGGCAGTTGGATCGGGACCACGTTCAGGCCAAGCTGCTCCGCGAGGTCGCGGCGCACGCGCTGCGGGTCGGCGCCGACGCGGTCCATCTTGTTCACGAAGGCGATCCGCGGCACGCGGTAGCGCTTCATCTGGCGGTCCACCGTGACGGACTGGCTCTGGACGCCGCCGACGGCGCAGAGCACCATCACCGCTCCGTCCAGCACGCGCAGCGACCGCTCCACCTCGACGGTGAAGTCGACGTGCCCCGGCGTGTCGATCACGTTCACGACGCAGTCGTTCCACTCGACCTGCGTGGCGGCGGACGTGATCGTGATGCCCCGCTCGCGCTCCAGGTCCATGAAGTCCATGGTGGCCCCGCCCTCTCGGCCGTGGACCTCCTGCATGCGATGGATCCGTCCCGCGTAGAACAGGATCCGCTCGCTCAGGGTGGTCTTGCCCGAGTCGATGTGGGCGGAGATCCCGATGTTCCGAGTTTTGCTCAGTCGCTTCATCGTTTCGCATCCGGCCGGGGAGACCCGCGGCGGCCTCGCTCTCCCCGTCGCGGGGAGACGATGCAACCGCCACGGACACCGTTGCCGGGGTCACGCCAGGCAGGTCCATCACCCCAAGGTACGAGGAGCTAAGCATTATACCCCAAACGGCCGCCCCCGTGCGAGAGATCCGCGCGCTTTTCACCGAATGTCGAGCCGCCGGGACCGCCCCGCCGCGCCGCGGTCTACGCCTTCTCGCGCCGCTGCGCGTAGACGTACAGCGGCGAGAAGAGCTTCGCGTCGATGAGGGCGCCCCGCTCGCGGCGCCGGTCGAGAAACGCCGGCAGCTCCGCCAGCGGCACCTCGTGCACGGCGATGTCCTCGGACGCGTCGCCGCCGCCGGGGGCGACCTTCCTCAGCCCGGTCGCCAGGAAGAACGTGATGTGCTCGTCGCTCAGTCCCGCCGACGGGGGACCCTCGAAGAGCACCTCCAGGTGCCCGGCCTCGTAGCCGGTCTCCTCCAGCAGCTCGCGCCGCGCGGCGGCTTCGAGCGGCTCGTGGGCCTCGCCGGGCACGTCGCCGACGAGCCCGGCCGGCAGCTCCACGACCCGGGCGTCGACCGGCGGGCGGTGCTGCTCGACGAGGAGCAGCTTGCCGTCGTCCGTCACGGCCACGATGCACACGATGCCCGTGACGCCCCGCCGCTCGACGTACTCCCAGTGCCCGCGGAGCCTCACCTTCAGGTGCTTGCCTTCCCAGACGACTCGGTCGTCATCGTCGTGCGTCACGGCTAGTCCCTCGCTGTCGTCGCCGGCCGCCGGGCCGCTCACACGTGAAACACCTTCTTCGTCACGTTCCCGTCGCCGTCGAAGGTCACGTCGAGCGCGCCGAACGTGCCGCCGAAGTTCCGCGTGCGGAGGTCGCGGCACGTCAGCGTGAGCTTGCCGTCGTGCCGGCGGGCCTCGACGACGCAGTAGCCTGCGGAAAGGTCGCGCATCTGGCGGTACTCGTCCAGCCGGGCCAGACGCTCGGCGTACGTGCGATCCAACGTCTCGCGGCGCTGTTCGTTTCGCACGGCCCCGGTCAGGGCGTTCAGCTCGTAGGTGATCGCCTCGTCGCCGCGCCGGGCGAGCCCGTAGAACCGCCACGGCACCAGCGCGCTGGGCACGAGGCTCACGGTCCCCGGCGGCTGCCGGCGGCGGGCGCGACGGCAGATCGCCCAGCGGATCGGCCAGTACGCCGCGAGGAAGCCCGCGTACGCGGCGGCGGCGCCCCAGCCGCCCGAGCCCGGGCGAAGGAAGCTCCGAACCGCCGGCCCACAGGCCAGGACGCTGGCCGCCAGCACCGGCGCGTCGATGAAGAACACGAACGACGCGGCGCGGCGCCGGCGGTCGAACGGCCACAGCCACCCCATGCCGTACGTGTTGGTCAGGTCCATCAGGCTGTGGAGGACCATGCCCGCCCCCAGCGCGAGCGGCGCCCAGGGTTCCGGCACGCCGAGTGCCCAGCAGGCGGCCGCCGCCGCGCCGGCCAGCAGGCCGATCGCCGGCAGCGAGTGCGTGTACGTCTGGTGCCACCGCAGGAAGGCCGTCTTGCCGAACAGCCGGCTCAGGGAGTCCAGGTCGGGCAGCGCCGAGCCCAGGACGAAGCACGCGGCGCCGATCGGGGCGGCCGAGACAAACGGGCTGGCCAGCACGATGCCCGCCATGGTGTGCGTCGCGATGTCCATCCGGAGGTTCTCCGGCTGCGTCTCATCGACCCGGCGGGCGGCGCGGCGCGCGGCCGGGCGGTTCGGGCAGGGGCTCGCGGCGGTCGAGCCAGGCGTCCGGCAGAGAATCTCGCCCGGCCGCCAGGGCGACGATCCCCCCGACGATCGCGCACGTCGTGTCGCAGTCGCCCAGGGCGGACGCCGTGGCCCAGATGGCCTCTTCGTAGCGGTCCAGGTGCCGCGCCGCGCACCAGAGGCACAGGGGCACGGTGTCCGGGCAGGTGACCTCGCTGCCGTTGCCGAGCCGCCGGGCCGCGCGATCCGGCGGCTCGTGGAGCGGCACGTCCAGCGCCCGGGCGATTCCCGCCTTCGTCGCGCCCTCCGGCGTGCGGGCCAGCGCCGCCTCGATCAGCCCCCGCCGCGCCGCCGGCGTGACGTCGCGCCCGATGCGCCACGCCTCGGCGGCCGCGACGGCCACCGCGATCGCGCCCGCGCCGCCCTCCGGGTGGGCGTGGGTCACCCCCGCCGACAGCGCCGCCTGCTCGACGACGGCGTCGAGGTCGTCGGCGAAGTACGCCCCCAGGGGCGCGACGCGCATCGCCGAACCGTTGCCCATCGACCCCGTGCCGCCGAACATCGCGCCGGCCTCGGCTCGCCAGTCGGCCCCGTTGACCAGGCGCGTCAGCAGGCGCATCGCGCCCAGCCCGTATCCCCGGTTCGGGTCCGCCCCGAAGCGCTCGGCGAAGCGCCGCGCGAGGTCGTCCTGGTCGATGCGCCCGAGCGCGTCGAGCTGCTCGACGATGCTCACCGCCATCATCGTGTCGTCGGTGACGAGCCACGGCGGCGGGGCCAGCCGGCGCTCCCGCAGGGCGTGCGCCCAGTTCCCGCCGAACATCAGCACGTCGCCGAACGCGTCGCCGACGCTGAGGCCGTCCAGCGACAGCCGCATCCGCGCCACGCGCTCCGCGTGGTCGGGCGGCAGGTCGGCCTGGACGTTCGCGTGCGGCACGGGGTCATTCCTCGGCGGCGGGTGCCGGCACGTCGGCCTCGCGGAGGACCGCCACGCCGGCGGCCCGCATCTCCTCGACGGCCTTGGCCACGTCGCCGGGAGCCAGCTCCACCCCGCGGCAGCCGTCCAGCACGACGTTCGTGCGGAAGCCCAGCTCCACGGCGTCGAGGGCGGAGAACTTCACGCAGTAGTCCGTCGCCAGGCCGCAGAGATAGACGTCCTCCACGCCCCGCCCCTTCAGGAAATCCGCCAGCCCGGTGGCCTTGCGGTGGGCGTTGTCGAAGAACGCGCTGTAGCTGTCGATGCCGGCGTCGGTGCCCTTGTGAATGATCTCGTCGATTCGCTCGACGTTCAGGCCCGGCGCGAAGTCGGCCCCCGGCGTGCCCTGGACGCAGTGGTCCGGCCAGAGGATCTGCTCCAGGCCGTTCAGGTCGACGACCTCGCCGACGCTTCGGCCCTCGTGCCGGCTGGCGAACGAGCCGTGATCCGGCGGGTGCCAGTCCTGCGTGGCCGCGACCAGGTCGAACCGCCCCATCAGCCGGTTCGCCACCGGCACGACGGCGTCGCCCTCCGGCACGGCCAGCGCCCCGGCGGGCAGGAAGTCGTTCTGGATGTCCACCAGGATCAAGGCTCGCATGGCTCTCTCTCCCGTGCGCCGGGCCGGCCGTCAGCCCGCCGACCCGCGGGCCGCCAGGACCAGGCGCGTCTTCAGCTCGTGCAGCCGCTTCTCCAGGCCCGCGGGGTACTCGTGCGGGTGGACGAGCCGGCGAATGCCGCCGTGCAGGGCCTCGAGCTGCTCGGCCGTGCGCCGGCGAATGTCCGCCAGCGGCGGGCTCTCGCAGGCCCGCTCGCCCCGGCGGAAGACGGGCACGAGCAGGTCCTCGTGCGCGGCCCCGGGGGGGATGTCCTTGTGGCGCGTGGCATCGAGGGGATCGATCGCGGTCCGGCCGTCGCCGGGACCCAGGTCCAGCTCGTAGGTCATGTCCGCGAGGAAGCCCGTCTCGTCGCGGAACCGCCGCACCTGGAGCCGCCCCGGCGTGTTGATCTTGATCGCCTGCTCGCAAAGCTTGAGCTTGGGCTGCCACGCCCCGCCCGCCTCGCGGACGGCCGACAGCTTGTACACGCCGCCCAGGGCCGGCTGGTCGTAGCTGGTGGCCAGCCGCGTGCCCACGCCCCAGACCGTGATGGCCGCGCCCTGGGCCTTGAGGTCCTCGATGAGGTGCTCGTCGAGGTCGTTGCTGGCGACGATGCGGGCGTCGGGAAAGCCCGCCTCGTCGAGCAGCTTGCGGGCCTCGACGCTCAGGTAGGCCAGGTCGCCGGAGTCCAGCCGGATGCCGGCGAGGTCGTACCCGCGCCGGCGGAGCTTCCGGCCGACCCGGATCGCCCGGCGGACGCCCTCGAGCGTGTCGTAGGTGTCCACGAGCAGCAGGCAGTTGTTGGGCATGGCCTGGGCGTAGGCCTCGAAGGCAGCCACCTCGTCGTCGAAGCTCATCACCCAACTGTGGGCGATCGTGCCCTTGACGGGGATGCCGAAGAGCTTGCCGGCCAGGACGTTGCTCGTGGCGGCGCAGCCGCCGACGTAGGCGGCGCGGCTGGCGGTGAGTCCGCCGTCGATGCCCTGGGCCCGCCGCAGGCCGAACTCCAGCACCGGCTCGCCCCGGGCGGCCTGGCAGACGCGGGCCGCCTTCGTCGCGACGAGCGTCTGGAAGTTGATCATGTTCAGCAGCGGCGTCTCGACGAGCTGGGATTGGAGGATCGCGCCCGTCACGCGCAGCAGCGGCTGGTGGGGGAAGACCACCGTGCCCTCCGGCACGGCGTCGACGTCGAGACGGAACTCCAGATCGCGGAGATAGTCCAGGAAGCCCGGCTCGAACAGCGCCTTGCCGTCGTTGCCCCTTTGCTCGGCGAGGTAGGCGATGTCGGACTCGTCGAAGCGCAGGCCGTCCAGGAAGTCCGCGACGTACGCCAGCCCGCACGCCACGGTGTAGCCGCCGCCGAAGGGATGCCTGCGGAAGAACAGGTGGAAGGCGGCTTCCCGGTCGGCCCGCCCGAGCTTCCAGTAGCCGTACGCCATCGTCAACTGGTACAGGTCCGTCAGCAGCGCCAAGGAGTGGCGGTAGATGTCGGCCGTCAGCTTCATCGAGCGTCCCTTCCGGCGTCGTCTGAGCCATATCCTACGCGGCGGGACGTGTCAAATCCCTCGCGGCTCCGCGCGGGCGTGGCGCCGGCGCGCGCGGCCGGGCCGGCGGGTCGGGTGCGCACGGAATGCGCGGGGCTACAGGTCGCCGATCAGCGCGTCCACGGCGGCTTCATCGAGCGGGCGGGGCTCGCTGCGCCCGACGATGCGGTGGAAGTTGCCCGCGCAGATCCGCTCCAGCGCCTCGCCCGGCAGCGCCACGCCGCGCAGGGCCGGTCGCTCGTCCGGCGTCATCAGCGGGTCGTCCGGGACGTCGAACTCGTCGTCCGTCTCCAACCAGTGGCGGACCATCCACCCGCGCCCCGGCCCCGTGCAGTGCCGCCCGGCGCCGACGTCCGTCCCGTACAGGATCCGCTCGGCGTAGCGCAGGAAGAAGTCCCTCGCCTCGTCGCGCCGGGCGGTGAAGTTGTGGAACATCTCCACGCCGGGGGCGAGGTCCAGGTGGAAGCCGGGGAAGGCGTCGAGGAAGCCGGCGGCAGCATCCAGGTCCTGCGAGAGAAAGAAGAAGTGCGCGAGGATCAGGTTCAGCCCCGGGTGGCGCTCGAAGGCGTTGTGGGCCTCGCGGTCGAGCTGGGGCTTCGTGGGGAAGGAGCTGTCGTACCACCAGTTGTGCTTCTTCGCCCAGAGCGGCACGGCGTCGGGGTTCCAGAACTCCGGGGGGTCGCCGATGTGCCACAGCACCGGGAAGCGCGTCTCTTCCAGGCGGGCCAGCAGCGGCTCGTACAGCGGGCCGTCGAGCGGCTGGCCGATGGCCTTCCGGCTGTCGGGCTTGCCGCAGAGCATCTTGAGCCCGTCGCAGCCCAGGGCCACCAGGCGCTCGAGCTGCTCGACGAGGGGCACGTCGGGCTCGTCGCGTCCGCGATCGAACATGCCGCCGTAGTCCAGCCCGCCGAAGACGTACACGCGGTCGGGATGGCGCCGCTTGAACCACAGGGCCTCCGCGAGGCGAAACGCCCCCGGCTCGGCGCTCAGCCGCGGCGTGACCACGATGTTGAACCGGTCGACACCGGTTCGCTGCTGGTCGGCGAGCATCCGGTCGTACAGGTCGATCCCGTCGAAGTGCACGTGGCAGTCCACGATCATCGCGCAGGTCCCTTTCCCTTGTTCCGGAGGGCGCCCTTCCTCGCGGGCCCTCGGACGGCCGCACTCCGTCTTTTCCAACGCGCCACGATTGCGTATGGTACTGCCTCCGAGCCGGCGCCGCATCGGCCCCGCGCAGAGAGGTCCGCCCATGCCCGACCCGAGAGAGATCGCCGACCTGCTCGCCCGCACCGAGGACTACCTGGCGCGCACGCTGCTTCCGTTCTGGATCGAGCGCTCGCCCGATCCGGACGGCGGCGGCTTCCTGACGTACTTCGACCGCCGCGGCCGAACCACCGGCGAGACGACCAAGACGTTCCTCATGCAGATCCGCATGCTCTACACGATGGCCTCGGCCCACCGGGCGGGCTACGGCGGCGGCCGATGCGCCGAGCTGGCCGAGATGGGCGCCGCGTTCCTGCGGGAGCACTACTGGGACGACGAGCACGACGGCTGGGCGTGGATCGCCGATCGCAGGGGGCGCCCGACGTGCTGGGACAAGGTCGGCTACGGGCAGGTCTTCGGCGTGTACGCCTTCAGCGAGTACGCCCTGGCCACGGGCGACGAGCCGGCACGCGCCGCCGCCCTGCGCACCTACGACGCCGTCTGCCGCCACATGCTCGACACGCGGCGCGGCGGGCTCTTCGAGCTGATGGAGCGCGACTGGCGGCCCAAGCCCCCCGGCCGCGCCGGCGGCGACCGGAAGAGCATGGACGTGCACATGCACTGGATGGAGGCCCTGACGACCCTCTACGAGATGACGCGCCGCCCCACGCACCGCCGCCGGCTGCGGGAGGCGATCGACCTGATCCTCACGCGGATGCTGCATCCGCAGAACGGGCTGGGGTACATCCAGTTCTCGCTGGACTTCCAGCCGCTGGGGCGAATCCTGTTCGAGACGGAGTGGGGGCGTGACGCCGCCCCCGCCGGCGGCGAGGCCCACCCGCTGGACATGACCTCGCCGGGGCATAACGTGGAGTTCGCGTGGCTGCTGCTGCACGCCGCGGACGTGCTGGGCGAGCCCCGCGACGACTGCGCCGAGGTGGTCCGGCGCGTCTGCGATCACTGCATCGACTTCGGGATCGACTGGGAGCTCGGCGGCGTCTACGCCGACGTGCCGATGGCCCGCGAGCCCGCCAGCGGCGAGAAGCAGTTCTGGCAGCAGGCCGAGGCCATGATCGGCATGCTGGACGCCGTCGCCCTGCTGGGCGACGAGAAGTACTGGCGGGCCTTCCGCAACGTCTACGACTTCGTCTTCGACAAGCTCGTCGTGATGGACGCCGGCGGGGAGTGGTACGAGCGCGTCGACCGCGACGGCCGCTGCCTCGACGACGCCCTCGGCCACGCCTGGAAGATCAGCTACCACACCGTCCGCTCGATGATCCAGGTGGTGCGGCGACTTCGCGCGCTCGCCAGAGAGAACGGATGAGGGGGACAGCCCACGGGCCGCCGCCCGTGGGCTTGGGGCGCAAGTCCATCGTCTTTCTTCGTTTAGCGGCCGGGCTTGCCCGGCGCTGTCGGCTCGCGCCAGTCCAGGTGCTTGTGGAGGAACGCGAACGTCCCGACGCCGTGGATGGTGTGCGGGCCCGCGAACCACTCGATCTCGCAGCGGTCGCCGATGCCCAGGCGGCCGTTGTACAGGCGCCGGACCTTGGCGAACTCGTAGGCGACCGTCTCGTCCGGCGCCACGCCGTCGAAGTGACCGCGCTCGACCATGAACGGGCGCGGCGCGATCAGGGCGGCCATCTCCGCGTAGTTGAACGTGCTGCCCAGGTCGAACTCGAAAATCTCGTATTCGCCCGTCCGCACGTAGCTGTACTTGCTTCGCGTCGAGGCGTTCTTCCACACCCACTCGTTGAAGTCGGCCGAGCAGATCGACAGGCAGTAGTTGCTCACCAGCGGCGGGACGCGCATCGCGGTCTTGCCGCCGTAAGAGAGCCCGTAGAAGGCGATCCGCCGCCCGTCCACGAACGGCAGCGACTTAAGCCACTCGGTGATCTGCCGGTGCTGCGGGACGATGAGGGAGAAGAGCGTCCGCTTGATCGGGTTGGCCTTGCGCTGAAGCGTGCGAAAGCGGTCGCCGAAGAGGTAGAGGTTCTGCGGCGCGAACGTCACAAACCCGCGCTCGGCGAGCCTCGCGGCGAACGCCTTGTAGGAGCGGTGCTTCTCCCTGCCGATGGTGTGCTGCGGGCGGCCCTCCAGCCCGTGCTGGCAGACCACCACCGGGCGCCTCTCGCCGGCGGCGAGGTCCTTCGGCACGAGCAGGATCCCGTAGGCGATCACGTCCGGGAAGACGTCCAGGACCACCTCGTACCCGGCCCACTTGGGCTTGTCGTAGGCCTTGCGTGTCCGCGGGTTGGCGGGCAGCAGCGGCTGGTCGAAGCGGCCGATCACCTCCTCGCGGAAGAAACGCCGGTACCACCGGGTGCTCTTGGCGAAGGCGGCCGGGGAGCTCGTGTCGAGCTTCTTCATGAACTCCTTCCGGACGTAGGGGCTCTCGCGCAGCAGGAACTGGTTGTGGCGGTCGAGCTCGTGCACCTGCCGGGCGTGGCGCCCCGCGGGGTCGAACCGGCTGCGCAGGTCCTTCGCCGGCGCGGCTGACGGTGCCGGCTTCGCGCGGGCATCCAGGCCGGCCAACAGCGCCTGAAGCGCCTCGGCCGTGCCGAACGGCCCGGCGCCGTCGTCGCTGACGACGAGCTTCAGGCGCGGGGCGGGCTTCAGGCCGGCCACCAGCTTGCGGGCGCGGGCGACCTCGCTTCGGACGTCGGCGAGGCGGGGGGTGACGATGCGCCCCGGCGCGCCGCGCCCGCCGGGGAGGTCCGTCTCGGGCGCCCGGCACGCCTCGACGATCAGCGTTCGCGGGGCAACCAGGGCGGCCAGCTCGGCGTCGCCGAACTGCTCCAGCAGGCCGAAGACGTTGCGGTCGATCGGCTCCCGCCAGATGTTCCGCCGGTCGTCGAAGTAGCCGCTGACGCAGGCCGCGTCGATCCGCGTGTCCAGCGCCGCGGCGTACAGCGCCAGCAGCCCGCCCTCGCCCCAGCCGATCACGCCGATCTTCACGCCGCGCTTGTGCTCCTTGCCGAACCAGTCGACGCAGGCCAGGACCTTCTGCACCTCGTAGCCGATGACGTGCCTTCCCAGCTCGAACGCCGAGCGGTACAGGAACTCGCGGTTCGGGAGCTTCGGCATCCGCTCGGCGCGGTCGATGAGGACCGGCACGATCACCCGGCAGCCGCTCCCGGCCAGGCGGCGGGCGTACTGGCATTCGGGTGCGACGCCGTCGGCCAGGCCGGCGACCTGCTCCGGCGTGAGGCCCGCGTGCGGGATGGCGACGATGTTCGCGACGGGCCGGCCCTGTGTCGGCCGCAGCAGCAGGCCCTCGCCGTGCACGTCGCCGAAGGCCGGCCAGCGAACGGCGTGAATCTCGTAGCCCTCGCCTCGCCCCACGAGCGACGGCCGGGCCGTCGTGCCGACCAGTTCCGGCGCGTCGAACGACACCCGCTTGTCCCGCACGCCCAGGATGTGCGCCAGGCGCCCGCGGTTCGGCTCGACGGACCGCTCGTAGGCGGCCGGGGACGACAGGTCTCGCTTCCAGTGCTTCTCCCGCGCGGCGGCGGCCTTGTCGATCTCACGCAGCAGGAACTTGTCCGCGCCCGCGACGAGGCGCGAGGCGATGTCGCCCGACCACGTCAGCGGCTTCGTGCCCGGCAGGCTCGCCGCGCGCCGGGGAGGCCCGGCCGCGAAGACGCCCGTGACGGCCCCCAACGCCGCGACCACGCCAAGGAGAAGACGCAGAAGATCCACTTTGCTATCCCTTCGGGCTGCTCGGTGTGTCGACCCACAAGCTGCGAAACGTCTTCCGCGCGGGGTCGAGCAGGTGCTTGGCGCTGCAACGGCCGTCCTTGTACGTGCCGGGCAGGCACTCGGCCGGCGAGCGGACTTTCACCTTCAAGGTGCCGTCGTCGCTGAGCACCTGCACCCTCGGCGCGTGAGGATGGACGAGGAGCGTCTCGGGCGTGAGCTTGGGAACCTGGCCCAGCGCGGCGGTGGCGCGTTCGAGCCGCCTCGGTCGATCCGCCTTGCCGCCCGACCACGTGTAGAGAGCGAACGGGCCGCCCCCGTCGTGCGGGCCGGCAAGGACCAGATACGCCCTGTGACGCGGCGAGTACACCATGCCCCGGATGCCGAGGGCATGGCGGCCCTCGCTCCCGCGGCCGAGGTCCAGCAGGATCGCCTCGCCGAAGGCCGGCTTCGCCCCCTCGCCGACGACCGCCGCGGGGTTGCGCAGCGGCACGAGCAGCGCCCGGCCCCCCGGCCGCGGGTTCCGGAACCCGATCAGCAGCGACCGCCCGTCCGCCCCGGCCGCGAGGGCCTCGATGTTCAGTCCCCGCTTCTTCGGGGCCAGGTCGCCGTCCTTTCGGTCGTCGGGCTGAAGCGCCTTGGCCAGCCCCAGGCCGCGCAGCTTGGGCGACCGCGCCAGGTCCCTCGCCAGGTCGTGGTAGGCGCGGCCAAAGGGCTTGATCGAGACTTCGCGCCCGGTCGCGCGGATGGTGGTGGCGAAGAACTGGTGTCGGCTCGCGCGCCACTCGCCGTCGGAGTTCCTCCCGTGGGAGGAGACCCAGTAGACCCGTTCGCCGAGCGCCGCGGCGCCTTCGATGTCGGCCTCGGCGCTGTCGCTGTCGGATGCATCGAGCCCGAGGTGGGCGTCCCATCGGACCGTGCGCACGGGCGGGCCCGGCCGGTCGACCCGGTAGAGCCGCAGCGCGTTGTTCTCGTCGTCGGCGACGAGGAACATGCCGCCGCCGGCCGCGGACGCGGCGGACGCGTCGCTCGTGCCGGAGTACGTCCCCGAGCGATCCGGCGGTCGCGGCGCGTCGCCGGCGCAGGCCAGCGGGCAGATCGCCAGGAGGGCGCCCGCGATTCTCCGCCGCAGCGTCATGTCCGCCCCTCCGGCGACATGGCCGCCCAGCCGGCGGGATCGAGCTGGCGGACGCGGGGTTCGAGGCCGGCCAGCTCCTCGCGCAGCGGCTCGACGCGCTCGGCGAGGTACCGGTCGATCCAGATCTCCTCGACCAGGCCCGCGTAGGCCCGGCGGGCCTCGGCGGCGGCGCGGTCGGCCTCGGCGAGCGCGTCGGTCAGGCCGGCGAGCCACTTGGGCATGATCCCGCCGGTGCGGCGTCGCGCGTCGATCGTGGCCATCGTGACGATCTCGCGCAGGCGCCGAACGAGCAGCCAGCCCGTCTCCCGCGCGGCGGCAAGCCGCTCCATCGCGCCGCGGCAGGCGTCGAAACGGTCCCGTTCACCGATGTCCTCGAGCGCCGCGGCGCAGGCCTCGATGCCGCCCGCCGGCGCCTCGCCGTCGTGCAGGATGACGGCCACCTGTACCAGCGAGTCCAGCGAGGCGTCGATCGTCTCGGAGTGGACGTTGTGCGTGCTGTAGCGGCTCCAGGCCGTCGCGAAGACGCCGCGCATGGCGAAGCGCCGCGCGACCTCGGCCCAGGCCGCCGCGTTCAGCGCCCGGTCGGCCGACTTCGGCAGGTCCACGTTGTGCCCGCCGCCGCCCTTGTACGCCGTGGCGCACCACATCGCCGCGCCGTGCTCCGCGAAGCGCCCGATCACCTTCGTGTTGTAGTGGTGCTCCGTCGTGTCGGGGTGGCCCGTGTAGCCCCAGACGCACAGGTCGGCCTTCTCCGCGAGCCGGCGCAGCGCGTCGGGGGGCCAGTCCTTCATCATGTCGTGCCAGAGGATCGGGCGCACGCCGCGGGCGTTGAGCTTGTCGAGAATGGGCTCGACGTGGTGCAGGTACAGGGCGCCCTTGCCGTGGGCCTCGACGTACGCCTTCGTGTCGCCGTGCGTGCCGAACGACCAGGCCTCGTCGCCGCCGAGGTGAAAGTGCGTCAGCTCCGGGAAGGCCACCAGCACGTCGTCCACCATGCCCTGGACCAGCTCCCCCGCTCCCTCGGCGAGCGGGTTGAGCACGTCGGCCTGGTGGGCCACCTCCCGCAGGCGCTCGTAGCCCCGCGGCCCGAGCGGCGTCTCCATGTGCCCCAGGCACTGCACGAGCGGGACGACCTCGATGCCGAGCCCCGCGGCCGCGTCGCGAAACGCCACGACCTGCTGCGGCGTGTAGCACGTCTCGCAGCGAAAGTGCAGGTCCGCCGTCCAGGGGAAGGTGTCCTCCCACTCGACGAGGACGGCGTTGTATCGGCAGTCGGCGAAGACCTCCAGCAGCCGCAGGAGGCGCTCGAACGTCGGCGGCGTGCCCTTGAGGTCCAGGTGGACGCCGCGAACGGCGAAGACGGGCTCGGCGGCGCGGAACAGGTCGGCGAGGGACATGGTGAGCTCCTTCCTGCGGCCCCCCCGAAGATACCATCCCCCGCCGCACGGTCAACGCGCCGCGTTGGGGATTCCCTTCCCGCCGGGCAGGTGGTACAACCCCGGGCGACAAAGACCCCCGACAACGTGCAACCGCAAACGAGGACCTCGCCATGCGCATCAAGCAATCGATCTGCTACCCGATCTTCAAGCGGGACGACCTGTCGATGGACGAGCTGTTCGCCGCCTGGGCCCAGATCGGCGGGGCGGCCGTCGAGCTGTGGGGCTGGGACGAGTCCGTCGACGACATCGCCGCGACGGCCCGAAAGCACGACCTCCCCCTGGCCAGCATGGGCGGCCACGCCTCCCTCGGCGACGGGCTCAACAAGCGCGCCAACCACGACCGCATCGAGGCCGAGCTGCGCCGGTCCATCGACAAGGCCGCCGAGCTGGGCATCCCCGGGCTCATCTGCTTCAGCGGCAACTGCCAGCCGCACGTGGACGACGTCGCCGCCATCGACGCCTGCGCCGACGGCCTGCGCCGCGTCGCCCCCTACGCCGAGGAGCGGGGCGTCAACCTCAACATGGAGCTGCTCAACAGCAAGGTCAACCACGCCGGCTACCAGTGCGATCACACGGCCTGGGGCGTGGCCGTCTGCGAGAAGGTCGCCAGCCCGCGCGTCAAGCTGCT
>CAZXOC010000186.1:0-14947 GCA_964642165.1 uncultured Planctomycetaceae bacterium
CGAACGCCACCGTCACGTCCGCCGGCAGCCTGGGCCTCTGCCGCGGCAACTGCCCGGGGAACGCCCCGGCTCGTGGTTCGTCCAATCGCCTGCGGGAAGGAGAACACCATGGTCCGATTCGGCACGATCGGCGGTATTGTGCTCGCCTTCGCCCTGACCGAAGCTCTGGGGACAGACCCCCCGCCCCCGCGCGGCGCCGCATCCCGGCCGGCGATGTCCGCGAAGGCCTGGGAGCGGCTGTGGGGGGCCCTCGCCTCGGCCGACTGGAACGAGGCGGAGCAGGCCATCGCCGCCCTGGCGGAGCGGGGGGACGAGGCGGCGGCGTTCCTTGGCGGGCGGCTGGCGCCCCCCCCGGCCGACGCGGCGAGCGTCGTGGGGCTGGTCCGGCAGCTGGACGCCTCCCGTTACGCCGCGCGCCAGAAGGCGTTCGAGCGCCTGCTGGCGATGGGCCGCCCGGCCGTGCCGCCGCTGCGCGATGCGCTCAAGAGGGAGGGGCTCTCCGCCGAGGCCCGTGGCCGGGTCGAGCAGGTGATCCAGCACTGGACTGCTTCCCCGGCGGCCGACAGTGTCGAAGGCCGGCGCCTCGACGGCGCCCGGCACGCCCTGGCGCGAATCGACACGCCGCGGAGCCGGCGGCTGCTGGCGCGCCTCGCCCCCAAGGGCTGGGTCCCCTGGGGCAGGCCGGTCGAGGGCGTGCAGGTCCGCCTGCGCGCCGCGAAAGCCGCGTGGGCCGTCGGCGAGGAGCCGCTCCTCCTGGCCGACGTCCGCAACCGGGGCAAGCACAACCTTCACATGTGGATCGACCAAAGCAACGAGTGGGAGGTCGGCTGCGACGGCCGATGGTATGAGACAAACTTCGAAACGACCTCCTTCGCTCTCCCGCTGCCACCGGGCGGGCACCAGCACGGTGTCCGCATCGCCCTGGAGCCGGTGTGGCGCCGCCGGCTCCGCGAGGGCCGCCTCGGCGCGAGGCTGAACCTCAAGCCCGGCAAGCACCGCATCCGCGCCGCCGTCCGCGCCGGCTTCGGCGGCGAGGCCTGCGTCCCGCCCGTCCGCGCCGTCAGCAACGTGATGCAGATCACGATCTCCCCCGCGGCGCCTGCCCGCCCCGCGACGAAGCCCTCCACGCTGAAGTGACCGGCCGCGCGCTCGGAGCGGTCACCAGTCCCAGCTCACGCTCATGCCGCCCCAGAACTCGTCCTGCACGAGGCGGCTGCTGTCGTGGAAGCTGTTGGTGTAGTTCAGGAAGCCCTTCAGCGTGATCCCGCCGACCTCCTTCGGCAGGGCGAGCGCGCCGCCGAGGTCGTAGGCGATCTCCAGCCCGTACTGGAGATAGGCCAACTGCGTGCCCTTGGCCGTGTAGACCTCGACGATCGGCGGCTCCTGCATGACGGGGCTGCGCGAGCCGTAGCCGGACTTGTCGTAGTAGCGGTGGTCCACGGCCAGCGCCAGCGATGGCGTGATCGTCAGGCCCTTCAGGAGGGGCGTGTCTCCGAAGCACCGGCCCAAGGCGAAGTCGTGGTGGATCTCCGCGATGAGGAAGCCCGCCTGCACGTCGTCCAGGTCGTGGTAGTAGGTGACGGCGGGGTTGAGCATCGGCCGGCCGAAGAGCTTGCTGTCGTCGAACCGCAGCGTGACGTACAGCTCGTGGGTGTAGGCGCCGTCGCTCGGCGACGGGGCGGCGCTGTCGCGCAGGCGCGGGAAGTGGTAAGCGATCCACCCGACCTCCACGCCCAGGCCGATCGGTTCGACGTCGTAGGCCCAGTAGACCGTGTAGTCCACCTCCTGGAGGTTCCGCCCGGACCAGTCGCTCAGCCGCTCCTGCCCGGCGAACCACTCGAACCAGATGGTCCCGCCGAACCGCCCGATCGGGGCCGTGCCGAGCTGGGACGGGTCGATCTCGAAACCGACGAGGAGCTGGTGATTGAGCTTCTCGCGGCCCTCGCCGCGGTACTCGCTGAAGTTGATGCCGCGCCAGATGTAGTCCGTCGCCAGCGTGTACTCGAGCCGGCACGAGAGGGCCTTCAGCAGGCCGGGCTTCTGCCAGCCGGTCTCGGCCCCCGGCGGCGGGGCTTCCTCCGCGGCCGCGGCGGCCAGCGCCGCCAGCCAGTTCGAGCTTCCCTTGGGGCCGTCGGCCGCGGCCGGGGGCTGGAGCCACGGCCAGACCAGAACCGCTGCCGTCAACAGCATCGTGATCCTGCCGCGTGCGCTCATGGGCTTTCTCCCTACGCTCTCGCCGCCCCCCGCCGGCTCGTCCGTGTCCGGGCTGTACCTGCGTAGTGACCACTGGAAATGAAGTGCGCGCATCATACCGCCGGCCTCGTCCGCAAGGAAAACAGAAAGTCGAGTATTCGTTTCTCTGCACGTTCCCCGCCGGCGGCGCGCCGAGACCGGCTTGCCGCCCGTTCCCCCGGCCGCTATCATCCGCCGCGCGTGGCTACCGAAACGGGACGTGCCGGCCGGACCGGCCCTCCAGGAGACCGCACGATGTTCACGAGCCTTTCCGCGGGCGCCATCGGCGTGAAGGGAACCACCGAGGAGATCGCCGCCCTGGCCGGCACGTACGGCTTCGGCGGACTGGAGCTCAACGCCTCCGAGGCGGCCGAGATGATGGACGCCGGCAAGCTGGACGCGCTGCGGGCGCTGTACGAGCGTCACGGCTTGCGGCCGGGCGCCATGGGCCTGCCTGTCGACTTCCGCAAGGACGAGGAGACGTTCGAGCGGGACCTGGCGGGCCTGCCCCGGCTGGCGGCCGCGGCCGAGGCGATGGGCTGCCGCCGCTGCGCGACGTGGATCCTGCCGGCCAGCGACGAGCTGCCCTTCGAGGCCAATTTCGAGCTCCACCGCCGCCGGTTGAAGGCCTGCGCGGAGGTGCTCGGCGCGCACGGCCTGCGGCTGGGGCTGGAGTTCGTCGGGCCGAAGACCTCCCGGGCCGGAAAGCGGTACGAGTTCGTCTACGACATGGCCGGCATGCTGGCCCTGGCGGAGGCCATCGGCACGGGCAACGTCGCCCTGCTGCTGGACTGCTGGCACTGGTACTGCACGGAAGGCGGGGCGGGGGACATCCTCGCGCTGGCGCCCGAGCAGGTCGTGCACGTGCACGTCAACGACGCCCCGGCGGGGGTGCCCGTCGCCGAGCAGGTGGACAATCGGCGGGCCCTGCCCGGCGAGACGGGCGTGATCGACGTCGCCGGCTTCCTGGGCGCGCTGGCCAGGATCGGCTACGACGGGCCCGTGATGGCCGAGCCGTTCAGCCGGCGCATCGGCGAGCTGCCCGCCGACCAGGCCGTCCGCGAGACCGCCGAGGCGCTCGAGGGCATCTTCGCTGCCGCGGGCGTCACGCCGTCCTGACGCGCGGCGGGCCTCCGGCGGGGGCGGCGCCGCGCGCAGGAGAGCATCTCATGTCCGACCGCGTCGTGAAGGCGACCCACCTGCGGTGCGAGTATCTCGTCGATCCGCTGGGCATCGACGAGCTGCGGCCTCGATTGGGCTGGATGGTGGAGGGCGAAGGGCGCGGGCGTCGGCAGACGGCCTGGCGCGTGCTGGTGGCGGGCAGCGCCGAGAAGCTCGCCGCCGGCGCGGGGGACCTGTGGGATTCGGGCAAGGTCCGCTCGGACCAGACGGCGCACGTCGAGTACGCCGGCACGCCCCTGCGGTCGCGGACGCGGTGCTTCTGGAAGGTCCGCGTGTGGGACGAGCGCGGCAGGGCCTCCGCGTGGAGCGAACCGGCGCGATGGACCGTGGGGCTGCTGCGCGAGGCCGACTGGCGGGCGCTGTGGATCGGCTACGATCGCCCGGCCGCCGAGGCCGTCGAGCAGCACGGCGACTGGCGCCGGCTCAAACCCGCCAAGCCCGGCCGGAAACACCCGCTGGTCCTGCCGCCGGCGCGGTACGTGCGGAAGGAGTTCGCCCTGGGCAAGCCCGTGCGGCGGGCGACGGTGTACGCGACGGCCCTGGGACTCTACGAGCTTCGGATCAACGGCCGGCGGGTCGGGCAGGACTGGTTCACCCCCGGCTGGACCGACTACGACAAGCGCATCGGCTACCGGACGTACGACGTGACGGGCCTCGTCCGCCGCGGGGCCAACGCGATCGGGGCGATCCTGGCCGACGGGTGGTACGCCGGCTACATCGGCTGGTTCGGCCACCGCGACGTCTTTGGCGACAAGCTCCGCCTCCGTGCCCAGCTCGAGGTCGTCTACGAGGACGGCACGCGAGAGACGATTCCCACGAACCGCACGTGGCGGGCGGCGACCGGGCCCATCCGCGAGGCCGACTTCCTCATGGGCCAGGCCCACGACGCCCGCCGGGAGATGCCCGGCTGGGACGGGCGCGGCTTCGACGACGGCGAATGGGACCGCGTGAACGCAACGCGCCGCGTGGCGGGCCGGCTGCGGGCGGCGACCGGCGTGCCGGTGAGGGCGCTGGCGGAGCTGCGCCCGGTGAAGCGGACCGAGCCGAAGCCGGGGCGGTTCGTCTTCGACCTGGGGCAGAACGTCGCGGGCGTCGTGCGGCTGCGGGTCCGCGGGGCGCGGCGCGGGCGGAAGATCGTCCTGCGGTTCGCCGAGCGGCTCTGCCCCGACGGCACCGTCTACGTGAAGAACCTCCGCAGCGCCCGGGCGACCGACACGTACGTCTGCCGCGGCGGCTCGCGGGCCGGCGCCGCGGAGGAGACCTGGCAGCCGCAGTTCACCTTCCACGGCTTTCGGTACGTCGAGGTGACGGGCTATCCGGGCCGCCCGCGGCGCGACGCGATCACCGGCGTCGCGCTGGGCAGCGACACGCCGGACGCGGGGCACTTTGACTGCTCCGACCGGGCGGCCGGCCGGCTCTGGCACAACATCCGCTGGACCCAGCGGGCGAACTTCCTCGAGGTCCCCACCGACTGCCCGCAGCGCGACGAGCGGATGGGCTGGACCGGCGACGCGCAGATCTTCTGCCGCACGGCCGCGTGGTCCAGCGACGTGGCGGCGTTCTTCACGAAGTGGCTCGCGGACCTGGCCGACGCGCAGGGCCCCGGCGGTGAGTTCCCCGACGTCGCCCCGCGGCGCGTGGTGAGGGGGGGAGGCACGGCCGCCTGGTCCGACGCCGGCGTCCTGATCCCCTGGACGATGTACCGGGTCTACGGCGACGAGCGCCTGCTGCGCCGGCACTACCGGTCGATGGCGCGGCACGTGGCGTTCTGCAAGCGGCACAGCGAGGGCCTGCTGCGACCGGCGAAGGGGTACGGCGACTGGCTGAACGTCCGGGCCGACACGCCCCGTGACGTGCTCGCGACGGCGTACTTCGCCCGCTGCGCGGACGTGCTGTCGCGAGCCGCCGGGGTCCTCGGCAAGCGGGCCGATGCCGCCAGGTGGCGCCGGCTCTTCGAGCGCATCCGGCGGGCCTTCGGCGAGGCCTACGTCGGCGAGGACGGCCGCGTCAAGGGCGACACGCAGACCGCCTACGTGCTGGCGCTGGCGTTCGACCTGCTGCCGGAGGAGCTTCGCCCGGCGGCCGTGCGGCGGCTCGTCGACGACATCCGCCGGCGCAAGGGGCATCTCTCCACCGGCATCGTCGGCACGAAGGACCTGATGGACGTGCTGACGGCGGCGGGTCGCCTGGACGTGGCCTGGCGGCTCTTCCACAACCGGACGCTGCCGTCGTGGGGCTTCATGGTGCGGCAGGGCGCCACGACCATCTGGGAACGCTGGGACGGCTGGACCCCCGACCGCGGCTTCCAGACGCCGCAGATGAACTCCTTCAACCACTACGCCCTCGGCTCGGTCGGCCAGTGGATGTTCCCGACGATCACGGGGATCGACGCCGCGGAGGCGGGCTTCCGGCGGATCGTGATCCGCCCGCGCCCGGGCGGCCGGCTGAAGTGGGCCAAGGCCCGCTACGACTCCCTGCGCGGCCGCATCGTCAGCGAATGGGAGCGGACGCCGCGCGGGCTCGAGATGCGCGTGGAGATCCCCGCCAACACCACGGCGGCCGTGCACGTGCCCTCCGCCGATCCGGCGGCCGTCACCGAGGGCGCCCGCCCCGCGGCGAAGGCGCAAGGCGTGCGCTTCCTGCGAATGGAGGGCGGCGCGGCCGTCTACCGCGTCGGCTCCGGCCGCTATCGGTTCGTCTCCCGCGGATGGCGCCCCTGAAGGAGCGGCGGGCGCTTGATGGGCGCGGGTCGGCGGGGCATAATCCCGGCCCATGGATTCGCCGTCCGCCAAGACGTCCTCCGCCGTGCGGGCCGCGCCGTGGGCGATCCTCGCTTGCCTGCTGTGGTCGTCGGCGTTCGCGGGGGTGAAGATCGGCCTGGCGTACGTGCCGCCGCTGACGTTCGCCGGCATGCGGTTCATCCTCGCCGGCTGCCTGCTGCTGCCCTTCTGCGGCGGGCCGCGGGGGGTCGCCTCGACCCTGCGGCGTCACGGGAGGCTCGTCCTGACGGTCAGCTTCTTCCAGACGATCGTGCTGTACGGGGCGTTCTTCTGGGGCATGAGCCTGGTCGGCGGCGCGCAGGGGGCGGTGATTATCGGCGCCTCGCCGCTGGCGGCGGCGCTGCTGGCGCACTTCTTCATGGCCGACGACCGCATGACGCTGGGCAAGGCCGGCACGATCGCCCTGGGCATGGCGGGCGTGGTGGTGCTGGCGGCGGCGCGGCAGCCCTGGGAGCCGGCGGGCCGGCGCGAGCTGGCGGGCATGGGGCTGCTGCTGATCTCCGTGGTGTCCTCGGCGGCCGCCGGCGTGACCGTCGCGCGGCACCGGCGCGAGATCAACCCGCTGGCGCTCAACAGCCTCCAGATGGGCCTCGGCGGGGTGGTGCTGCTGGCCCTGGGGATGGTCGTGGACGGCCCGCCGCGGGCCCTGCCGCCGCTGGAGTTCTTCGGGGCGCTGCTCTGGCTGGCGTCGATCTCGGCGGCGGGGTTCTCCATCTGGTTCACCTGGCTGCGGCGCGTGAAGGTCTCCCAGCTCAACATGTGGAAGTTCCTGATCCCCCTCTTCGGGGCCGGGTTGAGCTGGCTGCTCGTGGAGGGCGAGTCGCCCGACGTGCCCACGGCGGCGGGCATGGTCTGCGTGGCGACGGCGGTCCTGGTCAACCAGCTCCTGACCCTCCGCGAGGAGCGCCGCGCCGCGCGTGGGCCGGTGCCCGGCGCGACCTGAGGCACCGGCCGACCTCGCAGGCGCGCACCGGCCGGCGCTACTCGCGGAGGCGGACGGCGGGCTGTTTGCCCCCCTTGGACGAGCCTCTGTAGCGGCGGGCGAACTCGGCGGTGAGCTGGATGTACTTGCGGCCGTACTCCTTCGTGTCGCAGATGTCCGTGCCCTCGTGCAGCTCGTTCCAGGTTTCGACCATGGCGATCCGCGGCCGGCGTGCGGGGGGCAGGGCGAGGAGCTTGCCCCAGCTCTCGCGGTAGAAGTCGCCGCCGCGGCGTGGGACGACGAGCGGTCGGCGGCCGGGGACGGCGTGGTGGTCGTAGCCGGGCCCGAGGGCCGCCACGCTGTGCAGCTTCAGCCCCAGCGCGCCGCACCAGGCGTAGACGGCGTCGGCGCGGCCCCGCCAGGAGACCTCGCGAACCAGGTAGGGCGTGCAGGCGAAGTCCTTGCGGAAGTGCTCGCGGACGTAGTCGAAGGCCTTGGGGTCCTGGGCCTTGGCGAACGCGGCGGAGTACAGGAAGACGATCGGCCCGCCCTTGCGCACGGCCCACATGCGCGGCGGGAGGAGGCTCCAGAAGTCGCGGATGGTCGTGTAGAACCACGCCTTGCCGCCGGGCGTGCGGAGGTCGACGTGGCGGCCCCGGCCGTTGTGCTTCAGCGTGGACGTGTCGTAGAACAGCGCGACCTGCGGCGGGCGGGCCCCGGCCTTGGCGAGGCGGTCCCACGCGACGACGAGGTGCCGGAGCCCCTCGAAGCTCCACTGGAAGTGGCCCTTGTCGTACTGCCCGGGCACGCCCCAGTAGACCGGCGCGATGAAGTCGATTCCCGCGGCTGTCACGTCGCGCAGCTCCCGCTGCCACCAGTCGGCGCTGCGGTAGGAGTAGCCCTCGGCCCTGGCGGGGTGGTCGACCAGCGCGTCGGAGCCGTCGGCATTGCGCCAGTGCTCCTTCGTGTTGACGTCGTACCAGTAGAAGAAGTAGGTCCCGACGATGGGCTGATCGTCGGCCCACCTGACGGCCGGCTTGATGTCGCCCCCCTTCAGGCCGATCGACGCACCGGGCGCCTTGGGCGGAACGAACGGCGCGGCGGGGGGTGTCGGACCGGTCAGGCTCGCGGCGAGGGCCAGCAGCAGCGGCGGCATGGGCATCTCCTTGACAGGTTGGGTCGCGGCCAGAACGCACGGAACGTCGAGCCCATCATAGCGTGGTGCGCTGCCCCGGCAAGTTGGCGTTCCCCATCCGCCGGCCGCGCAGCAGAACACAACTCGGGGAATCGTGCCATCTGGGGCGCCAAGACCGAGAGGCCGCTAATCGTCTCCCTCGGCGTAGACCTCGGGCGGCACCTGGACGCCGAGCTTGGCGCACTTGCGGAGGAACTGCGGCTGGGCACCGGTGCAGTGCCACTGGCCGACCTCGCGTCCGGCCGTGTCCGTGCCGCGGCGGCGATAGGCGAAGAGGTCCTGGAGGGCGATCTGGTCGTCCCGCACGCCGGCCAGCTCGGTGATCCGCGTGATCTTGCGCTTCCCGTCGGTCAGCAGCTCGTGCTGGACGACGAGGTCGATGGCCGAGGCGATCTGGCGGTGGATGGCCCACAGGGGCAGCATCAGCCCGCGCGACAGCGACATCGTCTCGAGGCGCGAGACGGCGTCCAGCGGCGAGCTGGCGTGCAGCACGGCCAGGCACCCCTCGTGCCCGCTGGTGATCGCCTGGAGCATGTCGACGGCCTCGGCGCCGCGGATCTCCCCGACGATGATCCGCGTCGGGCGCATCCGCAGGGCGTTGCGGACGAGCTGCCCCATCGTCACCTCCCCCTTGCCCTCGAGATTGGCCCGGCGGCACTCCAGGCGGACGACGTGCCGCTGCTGGAGCTGGAGCTCGGCCGTGTCCTCGATCGTGATGATCCGCTCCGACTCGGGGATGAGGCGGCTGAAGATCCCCAGCGTGGTGGTCTTGCCCGTCCCGGTGGCGCCGGAGAAGATGACGTTGGCGCGGGCGCGGACGGCCGCCCCGAGCAGGTAGGCCATCCGCTTGGACAGCGTCCCGGCGCGGATCAGGTCGCCGACCTTCGTCAACTGGCGGGTGAACTTGCGGATGGTCACGGCGGGCCCGTTCAGGGCGATCGGCGCGATGACGGCGTTGCCTCGGGAGCCGTCCGGCAGGCGGAAGTCGGTGAACGGCGTGGCCGACGAGACGGCGCGCCCCGACGGGCGAAGCAGCATCTCGATCATCCCGCGGACCTCGTCCGCCTCGCCGAACCGCACGCCGGAGAGCTCCATCACGCCGTTGCGCTCGACGTACACGCAGTCCGGGCCGTTGATCATGATCTCGGTGATGCCCGGATCGAGCATCAGCTCCCGGATGGGCGCCAGGGCCGGGTTGTCCAGGAACGCGGCATTCTCGTCGGTCATGATGGCCTGGTCCTCGCCCGGGGCGGCGCTTCCGGGCGATCCTCTCGGTCGTGGGTCGATTATCCCTTTATCGCTGCGAGAGGTAAAGGCGCCTCGCCCGGGGAGCGTCCCCTCGGCGCCGCGGCCCGGACGGCGCCCCGCCGCCGGGGCTTGTCGCGCGAGGCCTGTCCTTCGCGGCGGGGAGTCGGTATAACCCGTCGGCCGTCGTGCCGTTCGCGACGGCGAATGTGTCGAAGCCGCAGCCGAAGGAGAAAGCCAGCTTGCCCACGATCATCCCCGAAGGCTACCAGGCCACCATGGACGTCTGCGAGACCGAGCGGGCCATCAAGTTCGTCAAGGACCACTTCGAGCGGGCGCTGGCCCGGCGGCTGAACCTCAACCGCATCACCGCTCCCCTGTTCGTCCGCGCCGACAGCGGCGTGCAGGACAACCTCAACGGCGTGGAGCGCCCGATCCGCTTCCGCGTCAAGGGCGACGGCGACCGCGAGTGCGAGATCGTCCAGTCGCTGGCCAAGTGGAAGCGCCTGGCGCTGGCGAAGTACGGCTTCGCCGTCGAGCAGGGCATCTACACCGACATGAACGCCCTCCGCCCGGACGAGGACGAGCTGGACAACCTCCACTCCATCTACGTGGACCAGTGGGATTGGGAGCGGGTCATCCGGCCCGAGGACCGCACACTCGAGTGCCTCCGGGCCGTCGTGCGGGACATCTACGCCGCCATCAAGGACGCCGAGGCCGAGGTCGACGACGCCTTCCCCGTCCTGAAGCCCTTCCTGCCGGACGAGATCGCCTTCGTCCACACCGAGGATCTGGCCCGGCGCTTCCCCGACGCGACGAGCTGGCAGCGCGAGGCCGAGGCCTGCAAGGCCCACGGGGCCGTCTTCCTCATCGGCATCGGCGGCGAGCTGCCCGGCGGGCGCCCCCACGACGGGCGGGCGCCCGACTACGACGACTGGACCACGCCCACCGGCCCGCGGACGAAGGGCCTCAACGGCGACATCTTCGTCTGGAACCCGCTGCTGGGGATCCCCTTCGAGCTGTCGTCGATGGGCATCCGCGTCGACGCCGAGACCATGCTCCGGCAACTGGCGATCCGCGGCTGCACGGAGCGGGCAGAGCTGCCGTGGCACCGGATGCTGCTGGGCGGCGAGCTGCCGCAGAGCGTCGGCGGGGGCATCGGCCAGAGCCGCCTGTGCATGCTGCTGCTCCAGAAGGCCCACGTCGGCGAGGTGCAGGTGGGCCTCTGGCCCCCCGACGTCCAGGACGCCTGCCGCCAAGCCGGCATCCCGCTGCTGTGAGCGGATGGCTCGCTCCGCTGCTGTCCGCTCCGCAGTTGCCGGACGCCTGGGGCCCGCGCGAGGCGCGCCGAGTGGCCGGGGTGCCGAAGAAGCCCCTTGCGTTCCCTCCGCGTTGCGGTACACTGGCGCCGTTCGCCGTTTCGACGGTCTTTCGGGGAGCTGGAGATGCTCCGTCTGATCCGACACAACGCGATGGCTCGTGCGTGTCGCAGTAGCTGGGCGGGTTGCCCATAAGGGCCCGCCGAGCCGACGTACGACTGCTGCGCTGAGGATCGAGCATCGCCGGCAGGGGTGTTTGCGTTCCCGTCCCGCTGGAATCGTCTCGACAGGCCGGCCGTGTCGCGCGCGCCGGATCCTCCGTGCCTGCAACCTCGCGGGAACGCCGGACGGAGTCACCATGGACCCGCCGCAGGTCACCGAGATCATCGAGTGCCTGCCCAAGGGCCGGACGAAGTTCCACTACTTCCGCGACCGCTACGCCCTCGACCTCCTGAGGTGGTTCGTTGGCCGGGGCAAGACGGTCGCCGAGGTGAAGCGGTCGCGTTATGCCCGCCTGCTCGCCAAGCCGCGGGTCCGGGCGCTGTGCGCGCGCCTGCCGGACGGACGGGTGACGCCGGAGCATCTGCTGAACGCCTGGGCGCCCCGGCCCCTCGTCTTCCTGCTGACGCTCGGGCGATGGGGCTCGCGCGGGCACGCCTGGCGAACGTGGTACCAGGTCTCCCGCCCGGGCGAGAACCTCGTGCTTCAGCTCAACTTCTCGGGCATGCACAACCGGCGCTACGAGCGGCTGATGCGGTCGACCATCGAGTGGTGGGAAGGTCATCCCTTCCTGTGCACCTACCACCCGGTGAATGACGACGGGCGCCTGACGCTGGCCTGGGCCCGTCTCGACGTGGACCTGGACGGCGGAGAGGCCCTCGTCGAGGAGATCCAGAACGACTGGATCCGCGAGGCCTTCGCCTGCTGGCGGTCGATCGACGAGAGGCTCCTGGCCCGCTACCGGCGCGAGGTCCTCGCCCCGTACGTCCGCGTGTGGGACGAGGCCATGCTGGCGGCCACCTTGTGGTTCCTGCGGGAGGAGCTGGGCGTGCGGCGGATCTTCTACCACACGTTCGAGTCGGGCAACCGGCTGAAGCACATCAGCGGCCGCCGTCCACCGCGGTCGCTCTACACGAAGCTCCCCCGCCGGTTCTGCTTTGAGGAGACAGCCGACATGCCGCGCCTTCTGGCCTGCACACGGCACCGGCGCCTTCGCAAGGAGCTCCGCCGCGGCACGTTGCGGTGGTTCCTCCTGGAGCTGTAGCGCCCCTGTGGCGATGCCGCGCCCCGACCGGGCCCGACGGCCGGGGCACGGCGCGCCCTTGCCCTCGGCGAGACCGGCCAAACCGAGCCGGCCGACGCGCCGATATGTACTATAATCGATCAGCGCCACTTGGCGGGAGGCTGCCGTGCCCAACAACGACCACGGACCGACGTCGTTGATCTCGCTCGGGACGTGCCGGGTCTCGCGATTCGTCGTGGGGCACAACCCGCCGTGCGGCAACAGCCACGTCAGCCGCGAGATGAACGACGAGATGGCCGCCTACTTCACGACGGAGAACGTCCTGAAGCTCTACCAACGCGCCGAGGAGCTGGGCGTTGGCACGTTCCTCATTCGCGGCGACTACCGCATGCTGGAGTGGCTGGAGCTCTACCGCCGCGAGGGCGGGCGGATGAACGTCATCGCCCAGACGGCCAGCGAGATGCACGACGTGTTCGTCAACATTCGCATCCTGGCCGGGGCGGGCTGCGCAAGCGTCTACCACCACGGCACGCAGACCGACAAGTTCTGGCGCGAGGGGCGCATCGACGACTGCCTGCCCTACCTGAAGTGCATGCGCGACTGCGGCGTGGCCGTCGGGCTGGCGACGCACGTCCCCGAGGTCATCGAGTACGCCGAGGAGCACGCCTGGGACGTGGACTACTACCTGGCCTGCGTCTACAACATCTCGCGCATCCCGCGGGAGAGCATGCTCGTCAGCGGCGACCTGAGCCAGTACGACCGCGAGCCGTACCTGCCCGAGGACCGCGTGCGGATGCTGGCGACGATCCGCGCGACGCCCCGGCCGGTGCTGGCCTTCAAGATCCTCGCCGCCGGCCGCCTGTGCGACACGCAGGAGGACGTCCGCGAGGCCTTCCACGACGCCTATGCGGGCATCAAGCCGACCGACGGCGTGATTGTCGGCCTGTTCCCCAAGCACGTCGACCAGGTCCGGCTCGACCTGGAACACGCCGAGCAGGCCTGCCGGGCGGCCGGGGGCGTCCAGGGGGCATGAACGACCGGCGGGCCGTCTTCCTGTACCCCGCTGGACGGAATCTCTCGGGGACGTGTGGCAGGCGGGCGAGGCTGCGTGTCGCCGCCGTTCGTTTGACGGACTGGCTGTCGGAGGTAGAATGGACTGCGAGGTGGCGGGGGGGTCCGGTCTTTGCAGGCGAGTGCGGAGTGTGGCCATGACAAAGGAAGAGCTCCTGCAGCGCATCTCCATCGATCCGAACGTATGCTTCGGCAAGCCCTGCGTTCGCGGGCATCGCATCTGGGTGTCGCTGATCCTGGACCTTCTCGCGTCGGGTTGGGCGACGGCGCAGGTGCTGGAAGAGTACCCCGGACTGGAGGAAGCGGACGTGCTGGCCTGCATCGCCTACGGGGCGGAGATGTCGCGGGAGAGGTACGTCGAACTCCCGACCGGGTCGTCGGAGTGAAGCTGAAGCTCGACGAGGACCTGGGCGGACGTGGGCCGATCTGCTCCGGCAGGCGGGCCACGACGCGGCCAGCGCCCACGAGCAGGGCCTGTGTTCCTCGTCCGACCGCGCCCTTGCCGAGACCTGCCGCCGCGAGGGCCGATGTCTGGTTACGCTCGACCTTGACTTCGCCAACCCCCTCTTGTTCCCGCCGAGAGACCTCCCCGGCATAGCCGTCCTCCGCCTGCCCACAAGACCGTCAGCCGACGATCTGGTGCAGGCGATGAACGTCTTGGCGAGGGGACTGGCCGGATCGGCCATCTCGGGGAGGCCCTGGATCGTGGATCGCGGGCGGATCCGGGAGTACCAGCCCGAGGACGAGGCGGAAGGCTGACCGGCACGCAGCCGGGCGGCAGAAGCAGCGCGCCACGCACGACGTCCCGATGGCGGCGAAGCGGACCTCGCCGCCGATGTCCCAAAGCCGAATCCGAGCCCGGCGAACCCTACCGCGCGGGGCGCAGCTCCTCGAACCACCACACCTCGACGGCCTTCCGCTCGCCGCCGGACTCGCTGCCCGAGAGGTACGCGCCCGTTTTGATCACACGGTCGGACCGGAAGCGGAACGTGTCCACCCAGCAGCCGGCGACGTCCTTCTTGGCCGGGTCGCCGTAGCTGATCTGAAGGACGAGGGCGTCGGGCGTGGGGAAGGACACGGCCCGGGCGAGGGTCTTGGGCGGCAGGGCGACGGGCTCCTCGGCGGCGGCCCCGGGCGAGTCCAGGACGCCGGCGTCAAGCCCCGCGTACAGGGCGGCGCCGCTCGGCAGCGTCCGGAGCTTCACGAGGACGCCGTCGATCTCCGTCTCCTCGTCGCCCACGTTGAGCAGCCTCCCGCGCTTCGAGAGAATGTCGAAGGTGATCGCCTCCCGCCCGAAGGCGCGGGTCCGGGCGATCTTGAGCGTGGTCTCGTAGGCGCGGCTTCGGGAGCGCTCCTTCGGGGCGCCGCCGCCCGCGGGGAGCACACCCTCGTAGTCCACGTACGTGCCCCGGCCGACCCATTCGCCGGCGGGGATCTCGGCGGGCGCGCTGCAGCCGGCGAGCGCCGAGACAAGCAGAGCGACAGCCGCACACCACAGCATCGAGGTCCGGGTCATGACGTTCTCCTTCCGGCGAGTCGAAGCGGTTCCGCGGGCAGGCCGAACCGGCGGCCCGCCACGCCGAAGGGCATTGTGGCCTGTGGGCACGGGGCGGGCAAGTTCGCAGCCGCCGACCCGTCGGGCGGCGCGGGCGCCACGGGGGATGGGCGGGGCGGCCAGGCCCGCGCCGTGTGGCGCCGACGCGAGCGTCGGCGAGCGGCCGCCGGCGCTAGGACGCCGGCTCGACCGGCTCCCGGACG
>CAZXOC010000187.1:0-10406 GCA_964642165.1 uncultured Planctomycetaceae bacterium
GTCTTGAGCATCTGCGCTTCATCCCTCACGGTGCGGTGCGACTGCTGATAGCCCAACACCCACTTCGGCGGTAGCACGGCTTGGCCGGAGATAGTCGAGATGTCCTTCATGAAGGCGCCAGGGTTACGGGCATCGAATACAAACACGTCATAGACGCCCGGCACGAAGGATTCAGGCGGGGGAAGCCCGATGCGCCCCTGGCGTTGCCGCCCTCGATTCACCACAGTCCCGGGCGGAATGGGCTTGGCCGGCACAAAGGTACCTCGTTCCCTCGAGCTCAGGTCGATTGCCCCCCACGGCGTTGGAATGAACAGCCCCCATCCGGCCGTCCCGACCATCAGGGGGACCGGATTGCAGGAGCCGTACGTGCCCGTCCCGTACCGCGGGGTCATGAGGTGCAAGCGCCCACGCCGATCCAGTTCGATCTTGTCGGTGCGCCATGAGTCCCCGGTCTGCTTGGGGCCGCCTTCGCCCATTCCCAGAACCGGTTGGTCATCCAGGGAGAAGGACATCTTGCCATCCAGCGTAAAGGTGAGCTTCTGGACGGGCTTGTCGTCCAATGTGGTCACGAGCACGGTCAGGGGTCTGGCCCGCACAGCGATCTTCAGGTTGCCGACCTTTGCCTTGACCGGCTGGAAGTCAGCATCCAGTTTCTGCAGTGCGATGACCGGCTTGGGGTATTTCCGCTCGACCAAGGCCGGGGTGTAGGGAAACTCGTCCTGGAAATCGAGTGGTCGAATGGTGACCCGCAATCCGACTTTGCCGACAGCCCGGATATCGAGCCGGGCCGCCCCCAGGTCCGCAGCCTTCGGCTCCCATGCCCGGTCGACGCCATGGAAGCGGGCAACCGAGTCCTTGGGGGCCGAGGGGGCGCTGTTCTTCAAGTCGCCATCGAGTTTCCACCAGCCTACGATGCCGTCGACGGTGGCCTTCCCATCTGCCATGGCCATTTCCTTGATCTCGGCGGAAGACAGGGCCCGTCCGTAAATACGGAGGTCGTCGACGCCGCCCTTGAAGAACTCGTTTAACCTGTTATTGGAGCCAATGTAGGCAGGGGCATCACCCGCCGTGTCAATCGCTCCGCTGAACTTGTCGCTTGCGCCGATTTCCCGGCCGTCAGCGAAGAACTTCATGGCCTTGCCATCATAGGTCGCGCAGACCAGGTGCCACTTGCCATCGAGCAACTTCGCGGGACCGAGCGGCACGCCGTAGTCGACGTACTTGCCCTTGGTCCCCAAGCCGAAGCAGAGGCAGTGCTTCTTCTGGAACTGGCCAATCGCCAGGAGCATCCTGGCGTTGCCGTCTTCCTTCCGGTAGATTTCCTGCCACAGCCAGCCTTTGGCGACTCTCTCCGGCTTGATCCAAGCGGCGATGGTGATTGCCTTGGCCGGCTTGAGCCCGGCATAGTGGGGGATCTTGACGGTATGCGAACTTCCGTCCAAGCTCAACGCCTTGCCAAGTTTGCCGTCGACGTACTCAGCCGCCGACACGGCACCGCACACAACGGACACCAAGAGACAGACAAGTGTCTTCATGTTATTGTTCTCACTGCTTCGAAATTAGAAAGGCCTGGCGAACTGTAAGCCCTTGTATTTTCACGCTCTCCGGGTGGGCCGAAGGCCCGTGAGCGACTGATAGGAAACCTGATTCCGCGTGACCGTGCGTCGGTGGCCCGGGGGTGAGGGGTTTGGGGAGAGGGGGAGCGTACGGCACTCGCTTGGCACTCCGCTTCAGCCCTGTTCACCACCTGGTGCATCCGTTTGGCCCGTTTCGCGCGTTCGTTGAGGCCGAGAGACCGTCCCTGGGCCGATTAGAGACAATATGACACCCGATCCCGCCTCGGGCAAGGACGAGAGTCGACAATCCAACAGCGGGTCCAGGCGTCCCAGGGCAGTTCGGGCTGCTCACAAGCCTCGCGGCGGGCATGTTCGAGGAAGTCGGGATCGACCTCGTAGGTTAGCCGCGAGTCGGGGTCGTAGCCCGGCCGGGTTGCGGGCTGGATCCCCTTTACTCGCCCCGGTGACCTACTCGGTGCTCACCGGTGACCAACTCGGTGCCGGAACACAGTCCGGTGCAGGGCACGGAAGGGCACGATTGTCCACGGAACGGGAAACGTCCTGGCTAGGCGGGACGGCCGCATCTCCCAACCGTGTGCGACGATAGGGCACGAGAAAGGCCACCAGGGCACGGTTGTCCACTGGTGGCCTTCAAGCGGGCGATGAGATTTGAACTCACGACATTCACGTTGGCAACGTGACGCTGTGCCGATAGCCCGGCTTGGTTGAGCCCAGTTGGTCCGAGAGAGGCGTCAGAGCCCGTCCGTGCAGCAACTCCGCACTGGTACTCCGTTCGTCCCGTTGCACCACTGGTTGCACCAACTCCTGACCGGTCCTGGCCTCTTCTGTCGTCTATTGGCCGGATCGGTGGGAAGCTGCGCCGGAAAGGCAAGCCGGGAGTCTCGGCGAGGCCGGGTCGTAACGTCCGCCCGTGTCAACGAAAAGGGCCGATTGTCCGCTTGTGACAATCGGCCCTTCGGATCGGGGCGACTGGATTTCGCTTCGCGGCGCCTTCGCTTCGCTTCGGCGTGAACCACGCGACGCGCGTCTGCTCACTGCGTTCGCAGCCGCCGTCGCTGGTTCAACAGCAGCCCAGAATGAACCAAGGGCCACCTGATGGTGGCCCTTGATTCATCGGGGCGACTGGATTTGAACCAGCGACCTCTGCGTCCCGAACGCAGCGCTCTAGCCAAGCTGAGCTACGCCCCGGCGGACGGAAGACGCGTAGTATAGCGGCTGGCAGCGGGGAATCAAGCCCCGCGCGGTCGCTGCTACACGATTTCCGAGCAAAATCGCCCGGCTGGCTGCGCTGTAAGCCGAGTTCTGTTCCGTCACGACGGCGGGCGATCCGCCAGCGACGGCGAAGGCCATTTGTCTGGACCCGCCCTTGCGGACGAGCTCTTGCCGCCGAGGCGGCAAAGCGGCCTACCCGCGACGCATCGGCCTGAGCCATGCCCTCGTCGCTGCTTGGCCTTGCACCCGGTGGGGTTTGCCATGCCGCCGACCTCACGGCCGTCGCGGTGCGCTCTTACCGCACCATTTCACCCTTACCGGCGTCCGGCAGCCGGTCTCACGGCTGCTTGACGCGGCCGCGGACCATGTACGCAGCCCGGAGCGGAACGTCGTGCGGGGCGACGAACGCCCGGTTTCCGGCACCGGCGGTATGTTTTCTGTGGCACTGTCCCGGCCCCGGTGCGGCCACCCGCGCCGCATCGGGACGGTGGGCGTTACCCACCACCGCGGCTCAGTGGTGCTCGGACTTTCCTCCCCTCGCGCGACCTCGCCGAAGCTCGTCGCACGAGGAGCGGCCTTCCGCGCAGCCAGCCGGATCTATTATACGATGGGCGGGCAGGTGCGGACGTCGGAAATCGCGGGAGACGAGCCACGAGGGCGTCCGCGGGGCGGCCGGAGCTTGCGCACCGCGCGCCCGCCGGGGCGCGGGGCGGGGGCGTCTGCGGGCGCCCTCGTTGACTTCCGCCGGCGCGGCGGCCAGAATGGTGCAGCGCAACCGGAGGGACGGAGCCTTCCGGCAGCCAGGACGGGACGTCATGGTCGCAGCCGTTCTACAACCGGAGATCCACGAGCTCGTGGAGCGGAAGAACTTCGCCGCGCTAAAGGGCGTGATCCGCGAGATGGAGATCCACGACGTGACGGAGCTGCTGGGCGGGCTGGAGGGCGAGGACCTGGCGATGGTCTTCCGCCTGCTGCCGGCGGACGGCGCGGCGGACATCTTCGGCGACCTGGAGATCGAGAAGCAGGAGGAGCTGCTGGAGACGCTCTCGTCGGAGAAGGTCGCGGCGATCCTGAACGACATGCCCCCCGACGAGCGGACGGAGCTGCTGGAGGAGCTGCCCGGGGAGCTGGCCCAGCGTCTCCTGAACAGCCTCCGCGGCGAGGAGCTGAAGATCGCCCGCAGCCTGCTGGCCTACCCGGAGGAGAGCATCGGGCGGCTGATGACGCCGGAGTACGTGGCGGTCCGCCCGGAGTGGACCATCAAGCACGTCCTGGCGCACATTCGCCGCGTCGCCCCGGCGACGGAGACGCTCAACGTCGTCTACGTCGTGGACAACCGCTGGCAGCTCCTGGACGAGATCCGCCTCGAGCAGCTCGTTCTGGCCGAGCCGGACCAGACCGTCCGCCAGTTGATGGACGAGCAGGTGGCGTCGCTCCACGCGCAGGACGACCAGGAGACGGCGGTCGAGCTGTTCAGGAAGTACGAGGCCGTCGCCCTGCCGGTGGTCAACAGCAAGGGCGTGCTGGTGGGCATCGTGACGGTGGACGACGTGATGGAGGTGGCGGAGGAGGAGGACACGGAGGACTTCCAGAAGATGGCCGGCATGGGCGCATTGGAGGCCAGCTACTTCAGCACGGGTTTTCTGCCGATGCTGGGCAAGCGGCTGCCGTGGCTGGCGCTGCTGCTGGGGGCGCAGACGCTGACGACCATCGCGCTGCTGGGCTTCGACAAGCTGCCGCTCTTTGCCGTGCTGGTGTTGTTCGTCCCGCTGATCAACTCCCCGGCGGGCAACACGGGCACGCAGATGGCGGGGCTGATGATCCGCGGGCTGGCCGTCGCGGAGATCGAGCTGAGCGACTGGCGGCGGGTGCTGAGGCGTGAGCTGCTCCGCGGGCTGGTGCTGGGGCTGGTGCTGGCGGTGCTGGGCTTCGTCGCCGCGTGGACGTTCAGCTCGTTCGCCCACGTCAAGGCCGACCCCGCGCGCGTGGCGATCTCCGTCTCGCTGGCGATCGCGTTGGCGGTGACGCTGGCGAACCTGCTGGGCTCGATGCTGCCGTTCTTCTTCAAGCGGGTGGGGCTGGACCCGGCCGTCACGAGCGGGCCGTTCATCGCCTCGCTGATGGACGTTTCGGGGATCCTGGTGTACTTCGCGATCGGCACGGCCATCCTGGCGGCGATTGACTGAGCCGCCCCGGCGCGTCCGCTGCGGCCGGTCCGTCAGCCGCCGATGACCACGTCGTCGGAGCCCTCCGCGATCTTCCCGCCGTGGTCGGTGGAATCGCCCTGCCGGGCGGCGGGCTTGTTGTCGATCAGCACCGTCGACGAGCCCTCGGAGATCTTGTCGGTCGGCCCGACGCACGTGGCCTGGTCGCCCTGCCGGGCGGCGGCCTTGTTGTCGATCAGCACCGTCGACGAGCCCTGGGCGATCGGCCCGCCGACATGTGGCTTGGGCCCTTCCGTCTTCGGGCAGACGTGCTTGTCGCCCTGTCGTGCTGCCGGTTTCATCGCCGCCTTTCCTTCCTTCACGCTCCGATGGCGCAGCGATCGGCCGGCCCCGGAGCGGGTAACGTTACGCCCCCGCCCCGGCGCCGGTCTCGCCGCGCCGCCGTCTGGTCTTCTCGTACAGCCGGTCCAGCCGCTCGGTACCGTCGCGAGCGGACGGGTCGTTCAGGATCTCCTTCGCCCAGGGCAGGTCGCCGTCCGTCTCGAACTCCGGCCCCAGCAGGAACAGGAGATCCACGAACCGCATGATGTCGTAGTGGCTCTCGATGGCGTACCGGCGCGCCCGGGCCATGCCCGCGCGGATCCGGCGGCGGACCTCCGGGTCACCCAGGGCATCGCACTGGGCGGGGAACGTTCGGGTCACGTGCGTGTGGATCCGGCACTCCAGGTCGCTGGCGACCGGGCGGGGGAACACGTCCATCTGTTCCTTGCGGATGATCACCATGGCGCCACCAGGCCGGACGCGCTGCCGCGAACGATCACCAGAGCCAGCCTTTCTTCTTTTTCTTCTTCTCGCCCTCCTCGGCCGGGCCCTCTTCGGGCGTCACCTCGAACGGAACGCGCTCGGTGACGGCGTCGCCGAAGGAGGCCATCACCCAGAACTTTCCCGGGCCCTCGGGCAGCTCGAAGACGTCGCGCAGGTCGAGGTTGAAGTGCGCGTAGTCGACGCCGCCGGGGTCCCTCGGGGCGATCGATACGGGCTCGGGGTACGGGGGATCGTCGGGGTTGACGACGGGCATCATCCACCCGCCGACACCGTCCCGCTGGACGGCGATCAGGATGACGGCCGAGAGCGGCTTGCCGTCCATGGCCTCGAACATCTCGGCGGTATAGCCGCACGCCCCGTGCAGGGCGATGGGCAACTCCGGGGTGAACTTGCCCTCGGGGGCGTCGGGGCCGAAGGCGATGGTCACGCCCGGCGCGGTGAGCGAAGGGGTCTGCGGAACGTGCTTGAATGTCGGGTAGCTCTCGGTGGCGGGTGCCATCACGCTGTTCCTTTCTTCGCCGGGCCGCCGGGCCCGGGCGGCGCGGCTACGACCCATTCTCCGGGGCGGCGATCTCGAAGGGAAGGCGGTCGGAGACCCAGTCCGCCAGGGCGGCCATCACCCAGTACCGCCCCGGTTCGGCCGGCAGGCGGAAGAAGTCGGCCAGGTCCAGGTTGAAGTAGCTCAGCTCCAGCAGCGCGTCTCTCGCTTCGTCCGTCGGTTCGGGCCGGGGGGGCCGGGGCGCGAGGCTGCTGACATCGAGGACGGGTCGCATTCGACCGACCGGCTTGTCGCGGCGGACGAGTACGAGGAGCACGGCGGCCAGGGCCCGCCCGCGGGTGCGGTGCAGGACCGCGCCGGTCGCGCCGCACGCCCCGTGCAGCACGATGGGCTTGCCGGGCTCGAACGGCCCGGGGGCGCCGCCGGCGAGGGCGATCGCCACGCCCGGCTCCTCGAGCGGGGGGCTGTCGGGCACCTCGCAGAATCTCGATCGCTGGAGGTCGTCCTCGGACATTGGACGGCTCCTTCACGTCCGGGGGAATTTCCACTTGCCCATGCGGGCGCGGGTCATCGGGTACTTGCGCATCCAGGTTCGGCAGCCGGGCTTCTCGACGGACTCGGGGTGGAAGAAGGGCCGACGGTTGGGGGTCTCCTGGAACCACATCACGCAACTGTCGTGCTTGCAGTGGTCGTCCTGGTCCGCGTTGGCGGTCTTCCAGGCCTGCGTGTAGACGAGGTCGAAGACGTGCCCGGGCTCGTGGACGCACGTGATGCGCATCGCCCGGTCGTGGGTGGTCGGGTCGGTGATGAGTTCGTCGTGCGCGCCGCGACAGATGAAGCAGTGCAGGCATGGCCCGCCCTTGCCGAGCGACGAATCGCGCTCCCGGTACTTGATCTTGATCTCGGCCAGGCGATTATGAGCCGGGGTCAGCGTGGTGCGACTGAAGCCCACGCGGATCGTGTACCACCCGTCGCCCAGGTCGACGAGCCTCGCCGCGCCGCGGGGGAAGTCCCGCCAGACGGTGGTCCCCATCCGCCGATACTGCGCGGAGATCAGCCAGTTCGTGTTGTTGAAGCGGTACGGCATGAAGCTGCAGTTCTGGACCGTGTGGACCGGCGTGCTGATCCCCGGCCGGATGATCTTCTTCTCCATCAACGTGTCCATGCAGTTGACGACGACGTAGTGGATCTTCCACGGCGTGCGTTTGTTCGTGCAGTACCGGTCGGCCCAGCCCTCGAACTCGTTCACGGTCGCGAGGTTCTCCTGGAAGTCGCCCCGGCGCTTCTCGCCGCTGTCGGTCAGCTCGAGGTAGACGTCCTCGAAGGACCGCTGCACGCGGCGGAGGATGTTGTCCGGGATGTTGTACGTGCGGTCCGCCTTGTTGGCCCGCCGGTCCTTGGGCTTGGTCATCTCCGTGATGGCGTACCACATGCGCCGCCAGACCTGGTACTTGCTGGTCGAGAGCCCCGTGCCGATCCTCTGGCCGTTGTTATCGACGAGCTCGGCGCTGACGGAGAACTCGTCGCCGCCGTAGGAGGACAGGTAGAACCTCACGGCGCGGGTCCATCCGTCCTTGCCCGTGGTGGTTTCGAGTTGCCCCAGCCCGCCCGATCCGCCGAAGCCTTCCTTCGCATTCTTGCGGAGATTCGGCCGGTCGGTCGCGGTAAAGTGGGTGTGCTTCCAGATCACGCGCTTGCCCTGCAGACCGTCCTTGGAGCGGTCGTCCCATTCCACGCGGGCGCGAAGCTCGACGTACCTGCCGTACTCGGGGTGGCGCTTGTTTCGGCCGTCGAGGTTCTTCGGCAGGTTGACGTATTGCTTGTAGCAGTCGAGGTTCGTCTCCTTGCGGGTGACGAGCGTCTTCTTCTTCCGGGACTTGGGGCGGGCGCCGACGACGGCGCCCTCCACGTCCTTGGTCGCGAAGACCCCCTTCGACTGCCGCGTGACCACCTCGATCATCTCGACCAGGCGGATCTTCCTCGTGGTCTTGCACTTGCCCTTGGGCTTCTTCCTCGCCTTGCGCTTGTTGCTGAACTTCTTGCGGGGGGGCTTGCGCTTGGTCGGCGGCTTCGGCTTCTTGCTGCCCTGCCGGCCGAGCTGGAGCTGCGCCAGCAGCGAGATGCCCGGCAGCCCCTCCTGGCTGAAGAAGGCGCACAGCACCCATGCGGCCGCCAGGACCATCGCTGCCCACGCGACGGGCGGGATCATCGCATTTGCTCCTTCCGGCCGGGCGGGGGATCGCCCTACGGCCCCCCTTCCGGCGGGACGATCTCGAAGGTCAGGCGCTGGGAGACCCAGTCCGCCAGGGCGGCCATCACCCAGTACCTGCCCGGCTCGTCGGGCAGGTCGAGGAACCGGGCCAGTTCCACGTTGAAGTAGCTGATCTCCTTGAGGGCGTCGCGCTTGTCCTCGGGGGGCTCGGGGGGCTCGGGGCGAGGCGCGAGCCGGCTGGTATCGAGCACGGGGCGCAGCCACCCGGCGGGCTTGTCGCGACGGACGACGATGAGGGCGGTGGCGGCCAGCGCCCGCCCGCCGGCGCGATGGACCACCGCGTACGTCGCCCCGCAGGTCCCGTGGAGCAGGATCGGCTCGCCCGGGGCGAAGGGCCCGCCGGCGCCGGCGTCGAAGGCGATGGCCACGCCCGGCTCGTCCAGCTCGGGGCTGCCCGGCGTGGAGACGAAGGACTGCGTCTCGGGCGGCTCATCGGGCACGGGTCGCTCCTTTCAGCTCTAGGGGTACTTCCACCGCGTCATCTTGGTGCGGACCATGACGTACCGTCGCATCCAGGTCCGGCAGCAGCTGGTGGCATTGGTCCGGTTGTCGTCGTGGTAGCCGGGCTCCACGTTCTTGGGGCTGCCCGTGTACCACATCACGCACGTCCGCTCCTTGCAGTGCGCGCCGCGCAGCGCGTTGGTCGTCTTCCAGGCCTGCGTGACGAGGTCGAAGCCGTGGCCGGTCTCGTGGACGCACGTGTCGGTCATCTGGCGTTCGAGCTCGCGGGCGTCGTTCCGGTACGAGTCGTCGTGGGTGCCGCGGCAGATGACCATGTGGAGGTCGTTGCCTCCCCAGCCCATGGCGTTCTCGGCCTCGAGGTACTTGAACTGGATCTGCGCCTTGCCGGCCCACCGGGTGAAGGCTGTCCCGGGGAACGTCACGGTGACCCTCACGTTCTTCTTGTCGTTGTCGTTCACGTTGAGGGTCATCGTGGACGCCAGCTTCATCCAGCTTCTCTGCGGCGGGCGGTACCGCGTGCGGACCAGCCAGTTCGTCTTGCCGTAGGTGTAGGGCACGAAGTCCGGCCGCCACACGAAGGGATTGGCGTTGATGGTGAGCAGCTCGCCGAGCTTCTCGACCTTCCGCGTGGCGTGGTTGACCACGGCGAAGTGCACCTTCCAGGGCGTGTACTTGCGGGTGCAGTACTTGGTGGCCCACTTCTCGACGGCTTCGTCGCTGGGGAAGTTCTCGACGTATTTCCCCTTCTTGCGCTCCCCGCTGTCCTTGAACTCGAGGAAGACCCAGTCGAAGGCCTTCCGGATCCGCTGAAGGGCCCGATCCGGCACGGCGAAGAGACCCTTGCCGTTGGCGGTCTTCATCTGCGTGATGGCGTACCACATCCGCCGGTAGACCTGGTAGCAGTCTGTCTTCAGAGACTGGGTCGGCTTGTTGTTGCCCTCGGGGTCGATCGCGGCCTTGATCCGGAACCGGTCTCCGCCGTAGCTGGAGAGATAGAACTTCACGGGACGGGTCCATCCCTCCTTGTCGGTCGTGCTCGAGTAGAGCTTCGCGCCGCCGGCCTTGAGGAAGCCCTCCTTCTCGCCGTCCCGGAGGTCGGCGGGACGGCCGTCCTCGTCGTCGTGCTTGTACTCCCAGAAGACGTAGTGGCCCGTCAGGTCGTCATGGCAGGAGTCGTCCTCCCACTCGATCCGCGCCCGAAGCTCGACGTATCGACCGTACTCCGGGTGAAGCTTGCTCTTGCCGTCGAGGTCCTTGGGCAGGTTCACGAACTGCATGTAGTAGACGCCCGCCTTGTCCGTTCGGGTCTCGATGACCTTCTTCTTCTTGGAGCCCTTGCAGGCGCCGACGACGGTGCCCTCGACCGGCGGGCCCTTGAAGAGGCCCTTCTGCGC
>CAZXOC010000187.1:10506-14942 GCA_964642165.1 uncultured Planctomycetaceae bacterium
AGGCGCCGACGACGGTGCCCTCGACCGGCGGGCCCTTGAAGAGGCCCTTCTGCGCACGCGTGACCACCTCGACCAGCTCGACGAGCTTGGCCCGCTTCTGCTTCTTGCAGAGGCCCTTCCCGTTGCGCACGCCCTTCTTGCTGTCGAACTTCGGAAGGGTCGGCTTCTTGGTCGGCAGCGGGGGCGGCTTCTTGTCCTTCTTCTTCGGCAACGGGGGCGGCTTCTTGGTCCGGAGGACCACGGGCTTCTTCTTGCCCCCCTGGCGGGAGTTCTTCAGGCCGCGCAGTCGCTGCTTCCGCTTGGAGATCTCGTCCGCGAACGTCTTCTTCTTGATCGGGGGGACGTAGAATCGACTGAACCACGCGCCCAAGGCCAGGGCGACTCCCCCCGCCACGACGGCCCACATCCATTCCAGTCCGAAGAACACTTCCTTCTCTCCTCGCAGCCGGGGCCGCTCGGGGCCGCCGGCGCGGCCGGCTCAGTCGGCGGCTTCCTCTTCCGGCGCCGGCGCGGGGGGCTCGGCGGCCTCCTCGGGCGGCTCGGGCTCCTCCTCGGCCGCCGCCTCCTGCTCGAGGTGGCCTTCGGCCTCGTCGTAGAGCGCGTCGATCCTCTCGGCCGGGCCGGCGACGTCGGGGTCGGTGAGGATGGACCGCGCCCAGGGCCGGTCCGTGTCGAAGTCGCGGCCGAGGGCCATCATCAGGTTCACGTAGTTGCAGACGTCCTGCTCGGACTCGATGCCGTAGCTTTCGGCCCGGTCCATGCCGTAGCGGATGTCCTCGCGGAGGGCGTCCTCGCCCATCTCCTGGCACGGCTCGGGGAAGGTCTCCCGGAGGTGCTCGACCATGCGGTCTTCGAACTTCTCGGCCTGACGCCGGTTGAGCTCCTCCATCTGCTCGTTTCGGATGACGGGCATGGTCAGTCTCCCGGCGGCGGCGCCGCGGCGCCCAATGGGACCTGCTGCGTCGCCAGCTCGCCGCCGTCCAGCGTGTAGCGCAGCATCGCGTGGGGGTCCTCGTCCTCCAGCAGGTACAGGGCGACCGGCCCGAACATCTCCTCGCACTGGTCGCCGTCGCACGTGGGCATGTAGACGCGGAAGACGCGCGGGTCGTAGTAGCGGAAGATCATCGGCGTGCCTTCCTCGTCGCAGGCCTCCACGAGCGTGCGGAAGTGGCCCCGGATCGTGCGAAGGTCCGCGGGCGAGACGGCGAAGATGCCCCAGTGGTTGCCCCAGCCCTCCGAGAGGAGCCACCGGGTGAACTTCGTGTCGGCCCCCAGCTCGACGACGTACGGCGCGACCTCGGCCATGTCGGGCTCCAGCTCGCCCGGAAACAGGCAGTAGTGCGCCGCCTTGTGCTCCCAGAGCTTCCTCACCAGCCCCGTCGCGCTCGCGCCGTCCAGGACGGCGAAGACGTTCGCATCCGCATGGGCGAAGATCCGCTCGCGAAGCGGTCCGGCCAGTTCGCCATCGGTCATTCCGGCTGCTCCTTGTGCTGGGATCCTCGTGTCCGCCCGCCGCTCAGTAGCTCTGCCGCGGCTCCGGGCCGGACTCGCGCCGCAGGTCCGGGCCGCCGTCGTCCGTCTGCCGCGACGAATCTTCCGGCGGCGAGATCTCCTGGCGCTCGTCCTCGTCCGGCGGGGGGGTCTGCTGCTGTTCCTGCCGCTGCCGCGTCGCCTCCTCCTCGCACTTCTCGCAGAAGGGCAGGCCGTCCTCGGCGGCCTGCTGCATCACCCGGGCCTGGCAGCCGTAGGTCACCGGGGTCGGCGGCTCCGGGGCCGGGGGCGGCTCGGAGACCTCGCCGGCGTTGTCGTCGTCGGCCTCGACGGCCTGCGCGGGCTGCGCGGGCGCCTCGGGGGAGGAACCGGCGCCGACGCCGGCCACGCCGCCGCTGTTGATCATCACCATCGTGCCCTTGATGGAGACGCCCTCGGCGCCGATGTCGACGAAGTTCCCCCCGACCTTCAGCGACAGCTTCGTGCCCGCCTCGATGACGCAGGTCATGCCCGCCTTCACGTGGATCGCCGTCCCCGCGTCCATCGCATAGTTCACCCCGACCTTCTCCTGGAGGTTCATGCCCGCGTGGCGGGAGATCGTCTGCTCCACCTTCTCGTTCCGGTTGCCCTGCACCTTCAGGTGCAGGTCGCCCTCCACCCGCTCCACGCGGTCCTGCTGGACGATGAGGTGCTTGGCCTCCTCGACCCGCTCGTACTGCTTCTTCTTGACGATCAGGTGACGGTCCTTGCCCACCCACTCCTTCGAGTCCGACAGGACCCGCTCGTCCTTGTTCTTCTCGGCGTGCACGAAGATCTGCTCCGAGCCCTTCTTGTCCTCGAAGCGGATCTCGTTGAACCCTTCCCCCCCCTTGCTGCTGAGCGTCTTGAGCGTGGACATCGTCGCGTGGGCCGGCAGGTCGTACGGGGGCATCGTCTCGCCGCTGTAGACGCGCCCGGTGATGATCGGCCGGTCCGGGTTGCCCTCCAGGAACTCCACGATCACCTCGTGGCCGACGCGGGGGATGAACATCGTGCCCCATCTCTTGCCGGCCCAGTGCTGGGCGACGCGGATCCAGCACGAGCTGTTCTCGTCGGCCTCGCTGTAGCGGTCCCAGTGGAACTGGACCTTCACGCGCCCGTACTGGTCCGTGTGGATCTCCTCGCCCTTGGGGCCGACGACGATGGCCGTCTGCGGGCCGCGGATCATCGGCCGCGGCGTCGTCCGCTGGGGGCGGAACGGGTTGTAGAGGTCCGTGGCGGTGAACTGCACCGTGTAGTTGGCGTCCTCGCTGTCGGCCGCCGCAGCGCCCGACTCGAAGCCGTCACTGCTCGCCTCGATGTACGTGCTGGTGACGAGGTACCTCTTGCACTGGTCCTCCCGCGGGTGGCCCGTCAGCTCGAACCGCCGTCCCGTCGTGATCCCCCTCACCTCGCCCTCGCCGGTGGCGACCTCGTAGTCGACCTGGTGCTCCTCGATGCGGCACCGGGCGTACCCCTCGCCCTCGGCGGGCTCGACGTAGCCCCCGGGGTACTCGTAGACCTCGTAGTCGCCCGGGGCGTACGGCCGCTCCACCTTCGCCGAGGCCAGCAGCGACGTCCGCGGGTTCTTGAAGTCGAAGTCGCAGTGGGAGAACACGCCCGGCTGCACCTGCTGCTCCATGGTCCACTCGCGGACGTGCTCCCGCTCGCGCAGGCTGGTTGTCGGGGGCAGGTAAGGGATCTGCTCGTAGCCCGGCACGGTATCATGCGTGGACGACGCGCTCGCCAGGACGAGCGTGTGCTTGCCGTCCTCGTGCTTGAAGTAGTAGAAGATCCCCTCCTCCTCCATGAGGCGGCTGACGAAGTGGAAGTCCGTCTCCCCGTACTGGACGCAGTACTCCCGCTTGGGGTACGTGCCCGTGGCCCGCTCCTCGAAGTCGGTGAAGCCGTGGTCGCGAAAGACCTCCTTGATGATCTCGGGGACGCTCTTGTCCTGGAAGATGCGGCAGTCGCTGGTTCGCGTCAGGAACCACAGCCAGGGCACGATCGTCGCCCGGTACTCCATGGTCGCTCCCCGCGGGGAGCCCACGGCGAACTTGCTGACGTAGCCGTTGAAGTACCTCGCCTCGCCCTCCGGCGACATCTGGACCCGGACGGTGACGTTCTGGCCGACGATGTCCTTGAGGGGGATCTTCGTATCCTCGCTGAGCAGGCTGAGCTCGTACTCGAACGGCTGCCCCAGCGCTTCGGTGCCGCGAAGAGACCGCAACAGCAGCACGTCGTCGCCGAGAGGGGTCCCCACCGCGAGCTGCCGGAACTCTTGCGTTCTGGCCATGCGCCACGCCTCCTTTACCTGTGCGCCGAGCAGAGCCCTGGGCCGGCGAGACCGAGCGGTGCGAGCGTCGCCGGTGCGTCGGGTGTATTATTGCGTGGACGGCGCCGGCCATGCAATCCAAATCGCCGCCGGCGGGGCGGGCAATTCCCCCCGGCGCGGGGTAACCTGTTCTGCGCGGTCGTGTTGAAGGAACGTGGTGCAGGTGCGCGCCGCGGCGAATCGCAGGAGACGAGGCGATGACTCAGGCCCCCAAGCGTCCCGCCGACGTGCGGATCATCGAGAACCTCAACAAGGCCAAGGCCAAGATGCTGGCCGAGCTCCACAAGGTCATCATCGGGCAGGACGCCGTCATCGAGCTGCTCATCCAGGCCCTGCTGTCTCGCGGGCACTGCCTGCTGGTCGGCGTGCCGGGGCTGGCCAAGACGCTCATGATCTCCATGCTCGCCAAGGTCCTGAAGCTCTCGTTCAAGCGCATCCAGTTCACGCCGGACCTGATGCCGTCGGACATCACCGGCACGGACGTGATCGAGGAGGACCTGACGACCGGGCGCCGGGCGTTCCGGTTCGTCAAGGGCGCGGTCTTCGCCAACATCATCCTCGCCGACGAGATCAACCGCACGCCGCCGAAGAC
>CAZXOC010000188.1:0-14940 GCA_964642165.1 uncultured Planctomycetaceae bacterium
CAACTGCACCGTCTGGCGGCTCGGCAGCGTGACCAGGTCGACGTTCTTCGCCTCCGCGACGCCGCCGGCGGCTGCAAGACAGAGCACCGTGATTGCCGTTGCGCTCTTCATGGCTGCCCTCCCTTGCTCACCAGAGGTTCTTGATGGTGAAGTGGAACTTGACGGTCTTCTTGGGGACCTTCTTATCCTTGTCCTTGGGCCTGGCGGGGAGTTTCACGCTTAGCATGGGGGTAGCCCCGCCGAACTCGTAGGTGAACGTGATCTCCTTGGACGTCTGCGGGCCTCGCTCCCACTCGGCGTCGCCGTGCGGGTCGCGCCCGTACTGGCGGGCGACGCGGTTGAGCTGCTCGACGATGTCGAGGGTGGCCGGCTTGTCCTTGAAGTTCTCGATCTCGTACTTGAGGATCAGCTCCTGGTGGAAGAGGTTGCCGCGAACGACGTGGCGCTCGTTCTTCTCGACGATCCGCGTGCAGACGATGTCGCGCGCCTCGCCGAGGTACAGCCGCATCTTGCCGTCCAGGGGCGTCAGGCGAGCCCAGTCCTCGCCGAGGAACGCCTCCCCGCCGCGCCCGTCGTCGATGAAAATGCGGACCTTGCCGGGCTGGAGGGGGAACTCGCCGAGGCCGTGCTTCTTGTCGTTGACCAGCTTGTAGTGCATGAGGACCTTGCTGGCGAGCGGCTTGGCGGGGTTGAGCGGCCCGTGGCGGTACCAGTCGAAGGTGAAGGTCTTCTGGATGGCCACCTGGTTGAATCGGTGGAGGAGCATCTGGATCTCCTCCTGCTGCCCGACGGGCTTGAGGAACTTGGGCCCGAAGCCCGCCCACACCCCGGCCGCGCCGAAGTCCTCGCCGGAGTAGTTCCGCAGCTTGATGAAGTTGCGGAAGACCATCCGGGTCTCGTCCTTGTTGGCCAGGGCGCGGTAGCTGAAGGTGCGTGTGAGGTTGCGGATGAGGTAGCTGACGCGGACCTTCACGGCGCAGGCCTTGGCGGCGTAGACCTCCCAGACGAGGGCGTTCTCGTTCGGCGGGTAGGCGACGTTGATGACGGCCACCTCCTCCTGCTCGTTGACCGTCTTGATGGGGCGGAACTCGCCGCCCTCGCGGACCGCCAGCGGGCGGAACTGGATCGAGTCCTTGTCGATCTGCGTGTTCGACCAACTGAAGTCGATCATGTTGTTGCCGGTCTTCGCCGCGGACTTCAGCAGCGGGACGATGCGCTCCTCCTCGACGAGGGTGTAGCGCCCGTTGTCGAGCTGGATCTCCACGCGCTCGCGCTGCGGCAGGGCCGCAAGCTTGATCCGCGCCAGCGCCGGGGAGGCCCACGCGGCGAGCCCTGCGACCAAGGCCAATGCCAGAGATGTTCTGCGTGTCATCGCTCTTGTCCTTTCTTCTCGGGGACCACCAGGTCTCCAGGCTGTGTGCCGCTATCCCAGACGCGCCGGCGGCCGGGAAGTTCCCCGCGCCTCACACGCCCCCGGGGCCCGGGGCCGCGGTCTGGATGTGCGCGGGAAGGGGGGACGGGAAGTCGGCCGGGGCGACATCGGAGGGAGGAGGGAACCTCGTGGGGGTGCCTGCGGACGGTCGGGGCCTCGCCGGTCGGGATCGGGCTACTTCGAGGCCTTCTCGAGCTGCTGCTTGACCCAGGCGTCGCGCTTCTTCTGGTGCTCGCGGTCGTCCGGCTCCATGAGCATGAAGACCATCTTGTTGGGCAGGACGAGCTTTCCGCGGCCGCGCCAGGCCCGGTCGCCGTTGGCCTTGAAGAAGCTTCGCAGCGTCTCGCGCCAGGCCTTGTCCTCGGCGAGGGTCCAGCTTGGGTCGACCCGCATGTACAGGTAGACGCCGGTGTTCTTCTCGATCTCGGTCTCGGGGGCCACATAGGGCAGGTTGACGCTGGGCCACTTCGACGGATCGGCCAGCACGGTGGCGACGAAGAGGGAGGAGATAGCCCGGCAGGCTCGCGTGTAGGCCTCGGCGGTGCCGGTGCTCTGGAGCGTGCTGCCGTGGACGAGCATGGCCGCCCGCCTGGCCTTCGGGCTGCAGTGTGACATGCTCGTGAGGTTCGCCACGAACCACGCGAGATGCTGATAGAGAAGCTGGTTCTGGCGGAAGAGCCGTAGCAGCGAGCCGCCGGGGACGGAGGCGCAGAAGTAGCTGAAGCCCATCTGCCGCCAGACGACCACCTCGCCGATATCTCCCTTCGTCAGGCCGTGGTCCTCCGCCAACTGCCCCTTCTCCGGCGTGGGGCTCTCGACCATCGAGGGGTTCCAGGAAACCTGTACGATGACTCGCTGGCCGTTGATCTGCGTGCTGACGCCGGGACTCTCCGCCGGCACGTAGCAGGCCTGGACCATCCGCCCCCAGATCCGCGCACGGATGTTGGTCTTGACGGTGCTCTTGCAGGCCCGCCACCAGGCCGGGCGGTACTCCGGGGCGGTCTTCCGGACGTAGAGGAGGTCCCCCCGCTGCGACGGGGTCATGTGGGCCGTCCGGCGGGCCGCCTCCTTCTGGGCCTTCGCCAACTCGCCCCAGTCGCTGGTGAGGTACGCGCGAACGACCTTCTCGTAGGCCTCCTTGGCCTCGGCCTTCTTCGGGTCGTCTTGCGGCACCGCCGTCGCGGGCGCGATCGCCATCGCCGCGACGGCCAGCCCGAACCTAACCCACAGCCCACGCCTCATGAGTTGCTCTCCTCCAGCCGCCAGCGGCCGGCGGCCTTCAGGGCGCCTTCGCGCTGTTTCCTATCCTAGAGACTCAAACACACGCGAACAAGAGGTATCCCCCTGTCGCCGGCGGCGACGTCTGACAAGATTCGCTGGCAGCGGCCGCGGTGTTGGTCCCGTCAGAGAGCAAAGCCGCCCGGGCGCCCGGAGAAGATGGCCACCCACCGGCGGCGCAGCCCGTCGCCGGGCAGATGCGCCCGCCGCGCCGGCTCAGACCTCCGGCGGATTCGCCGTCGGCGGCGAGGGGGCCCGTGGCCCGGCGTTGCGGCTGCCGCTGCCCGGGCGTCGACGTGACGGCTGATCCAGGACGTAGCGAAGCAGTTGGAGATGCAGCCCGAGCAGTTGGAGCCTGCTCTCGACGGACTCGCTCAGCTTCCGAACCGCCGCCTGCGTTGTGCGCTGCATTTTGGCCTTGCCCCCATTACCCGCTATTGTACAATCAGACCGCCGCCAGACAAACCATTTATCCGCCTTTGCGTCGATTGTCAAGGCAAATCTTCGCGTTTGCGAGAACAGGATGGCCGAGCCCGCCCGACTGGAGATCTGTCAACGGATTGCCCAGCTCCGGTTGGAGACCGCCGGGCCGCGAGGCAAGTCCGCCTTCGCCAAGCGCTTGGCGCTTTCCCCGAGCACCTACGACTACTACGAGCACAGCCGCGTGCCCCCCGCCGAGGTGCTCGTGCGGATCGCCGAGGTGACGGGAGTGGACCTCCGCTGGCTCCTCACCGGCCGAGCCGCCGAGCCGGACGCCGTCGGGGCCGACAGCCCGGTGCTCCGCCGCGCCGTCGCGCTGCTGGCGAACTGCCCCGACGCCGCCGGGCCCCTGGTGGCGTTCCTCGACATCCTCGCGGAGGCGGCGAAGTTCCCGCCGAAGGCAGCGCCCGGGGCGACGCCCTTGCCGGACGCCGCAGCCCGGGCCGAGCGCGAGGCGCATGGGCTCGGCCGCGAGGGGCCCGCGACGGGTACCGGCTCCGCCCCACTCCCGCCGAGGCGCGCCGTCGACAGGCCAGCCGACGCGGGGGCTCCCCCGGGCGGCTCGACGCCCATCGATCGGGATGCCGCAAGGGCGGGCTGGATTCCGATCCTCGGCCGCAGCGCTGCCGGCGTGCCGCGGTTCTGGGGCGAGGGAGACGAGATGGAAGGGCTGACCACGCTGGAGGCCCTGGTGGCGCGTCATGCGGCCGCGGCGCCGCGGAGCGTGCGAACGGCCAGTGCCACCGTCAACGGCGGCGGCGAGGAGTCCCCGGTCCAGATCGTCACGCTGTCCGCACCGGACGAGCACGACGTGGTGGAGTTCGTTTCGGCTCCGCAGATCAAGGCCCGTTGTCCGGGCGCGTTCGCGCTGCGGATCGACGGCGACTCGATGGCCCCGGACATCCGCCACGGCGACCTGGTGATTCTCTCTCCGCGGGTCCCGGCTGCGGAGGGCCGCCCGGCCGTCGTCCAGCTCGAAGGGCAGATCGGCGTGACCTGCAAGCTCTTCCGCCGCTTGCAGGACGCCGTGCACCTCGTGCCGATCAGCGACCGCCACGAGATTGCCGCCTTCCCCGCGGATCAGGTGGCGTGGGCCCTGCGCGTGGTGGCGCGGGTGCGCTGCTGACCCGCTGGGCCGGCCCGCAACCTGCCCGGAGGCGCATCCCGGACTCGTGCTTCGCAGAGCAGCGTTGCGGAGTGCCGGTCCACCGCGGAGAATCCCCGGCGGCGGGCAGCGTGGTTCGGCAACCTCAGGCGTGGGAGGCGGGCACATGGCGCAGCGGATCTCATTCGGGAACCTGCCGACGGGCGGAGGCAGCGCCCGGGGCGGCGGGGCGTTTCGCATCCTCCTGATGGGCGACTTCAGCGGCCGCGCGCACCGCGGGCTCCGCGAGCCGATCGCCGGGCGGAGGGTCGCGCTGCTGGACGTCGACAACTGGGAAGAGGTGCTGGCGGGGCTCGGCACGGAAGTCCGCGTGCCGGTGGGGGCCTCGGCCGACGCCGCCATTGCCATCCGGCCGCGGGAGATCGACGACTTCCACCCGGAGCGGATGTTCGACGAGCTGGAGGTCTTCCAGGCGCTGCGGTCGCTGCGCCGCCGGCTCATGGACTCCTCGACGTTCGAGGCGGCTGCGGCGGAGGTCCGCGCCTGGGCCGCCCAGCCCGCCGACGCGCCGGAGGCGGCCGAGCCCACACCGACCGCCGCCGAGGACGCCGAGACGGAGGGGGACGTGCTGGGGCGCCTGCTGGGCGAGCGGCCGGCGCACGCGGCCCGGACGCCGTCGCGCCCGGCTGGGGCGGCGGGCATCGACGCGCTGCTGCGCGACATCGTCGCCCCGCACGTCGTGCCCGACCGCGACCAGGAGCAGTCGGCGCTGGTGGCGAGGGTGGACGAGGCCGTCGCGGCGCAGATGCGGGCGGTCCTGCACGACGCGAACCTCCAGGCCGTTGAGGCCGCCTGGCGGAGCGTCCACTTCCTCGTCACGCACCTGGAGACCGACGAGGACCTGAAGCTCCACCTGATGGACGCCACGAAGGAGGAGGTGGCCGCCGACCTGACCGCCTCGGAGGACCTGCAATCGACGGCGCTGTTCAAGCTGCTGGTCTCGCAGAGCGTCCAGACGGCCGGCGGCGAGCCATGGGCCGTTCTCGCCGGCGGCTTCTCCTTCGACCCGACGGTCGCGGACGCGAGCCTGCTCGGCCGCCTGGGCAAGATCGCCGAGGCCGCCGGGGCGCCGTTCGTCGCCGCGGCGCGCGACCGCGTGGCGGGTTGCGAGTCCCTCGCCGCCTCGCCCGATCCCGACGACTGGACCCTCGAGCCGCCCGCCGACGCCGCCGAAGCCTGGGCCGAGCTGCGCAAGCTGCCCGAGGCGTCCTGGCTGGCGCTGGGCCTGCCGCGGATGCTCTTGCGCCTGCCCTACGGGCGCGACACCGACCCGATCGACGTGTTCGATCTCGAGGAGCTCGTCGAGGGAGCCGGCCACGAGTGCTACCTGTGGGGCAACCCCGCCTTCGCGATCGTGCAGGTGCTGGGAGCGGGCTTCACGGAACACGGTTGGGGAATGGCCGCCGAGCTGTACCGCGACATCGAGTCGCTGCCCATGCACGTCTACACGCGCGACGGCGAGCGATGCGTCATGCCGTGCGCGGAGGCCTACCTGACCGACCGCGCCGGGCAGGCGCTCCAGGAGATGGGGCTGACCGCGCTGCTGAGCGTTCGGGGGCGGGACGTCGTTCGCATTCGCGGCGTGGCGGCCCTGCGCGACCCCGCCGCCGCCCTGTCCGGGCGATGGGGCGGATAGGGCACGAGCCGATCACGGCTCCGCCTTCTCGTGGTGCAGCAGGCGCACCTGGCCGGACAGGCTGCACACCTTCGCGGAAAGGAACGCCGTCGGGCCGGTCCAGCCGCCCAGCAGGATTGCCCCCCGATGATCCCCCGGCGGCCAGGGGTCGCCCAACTGGCACCGCGACGTCTCGCCCCGCCACCGGAGGATCTGCTTGCCGTTCACGTGGATCGCGACCGTGGCGACATCCTGCCCGACGAGCACGGCGATGTCGAGCTGGTGGATCCGCTCGGTGGCCAGGAACGCCGCCTTGGCGACGAGGATGTCGTCGCGTGTGGCTTGGCCGGTGGTGGGTCCGCTCGCGGGCCTCGTGACCGGCTTGGCGGCGGGGGCGTCGTTGCCGGGCTCCACGTAGAGCAGTTTCACGAGCGTCTCCGCCGAGGTCGGCTCGAGCGACACGGCCAGATTGTGCCGGCCGACGGGCAGCGCGACGTCCAGCCCTCGCTTCTCGTTGATCTTCCGCGCCAGCCACTCCTTGCGCTTGTCGCTGACGCGGAGCCTGCCGTACCTGCGGAACTTGTCGGGAATGGGGACCCGGAAGCGGTTCGCGAAACGAATGCTCAGGCGGTAGCTGCCGCTGACCGTCGCGGGCAGCCGCGCGTATGCCTGCCGCGTGGGCCAGACCGTCAACGCCCCGCTGACGAAGTCCCAGGCGCCCTTCGAGTCCAGCTCCGCCAGGTCGAGACCCGCCAGCAGGTCCACGTCCGCCGCGCGGCCCCCGGCGCCGGGGTGCCTCGCCAGTTCCGCCAGCTCCTTCTCCAGCACGCCGAGCTTCGCCAGCCGGGACAGCCGCACCGTCTCGTCGGCCGGGCGCGGCGTCACGGCCCGCTGGTAGCAGACCTGGGCCGCCAGCAGGACCCGCAGTTGGCTGAACTTGCTCGCCCGGGGCGCGAGGTACTCGTGGTACCAGCGCCCGAGCTCGACGGCGGCGGATTCGGACAGCTTGGCGGGCTCCTGCTCCGCCAGCGGGAGGTACGTTCGCCAGGTCTGGTCCGTCTCCGGCGTGAGGTGCTTCCGCGCCTCGGCGGGCCGGTCCAGCTCGATCACGAGCATCTCCAGGAGCTTCTGGCGCATCGCGCCGTTGGCGCTGCCCCCGGCCAGCGCCTTTGCGGCGCGTTCGGCCTGGAGGGCGATGGTCTCGAAGTGCGTCGCCCGCCGGCGCGCGAAGGCGAGCACCTCCCTCAGCGGCGAGCGGAGGGCGTAGGCCACGGAGTAGGCCTCGCGCCAGAGCCCCTTGGCGTCGGTCCATCGGCCGTCGCGTTCGGCCGCGTCGGCCCCGGCCCGCAGCACGTGGAGCAGCGTGCCGCCGGCGTCGGCCTTGGCGGCGCGCGGGGCGTAGCGATACTGCAGTCGGCAGACGGCCACCCGCTGCTTTTGCCAGTCGGCCCGGCGGTCGGGGACCTTCTCCTCCAGCATCGCGAGGGCCTCGGCGGCGGCGGCGAGGCCGCTCGGCCTCCGTGCGCCCTTGATGCCGGAGGCCAGGGCCCTCTCGAGCAGGGCGACCATCGCGGCCGGGTCGCCGGTGGCGAGTTTCGCGGCGGCCAGGAGCTTCGCCGCCCGCTCCGCGTCACTTCGTGCGCCCCGGGTCGCCTCGGCGGCAAGGGCGTCGATGTCCTTGGCCTCGGCGGGCGGGCCCAGCCCCAGCGCCGCGGCCAGCACGATGGCCAACAGCCTCGTACGTCTCATCCCCAGAGTTCCTATGCCGGGATCCTGCTGCCCGTTGTTCCGACGCGCCGAGCCGGGCACGTCGGGTCCTCTTCGAGATCCAGCACCGGCGGGCGCCCGGTACGGGGAACGTACGATTCACCGCGTTCCTGCCGCCGCGTTGCGCGGCGAAAGGCGCATGGGCTTGAGGCCGGTTCTATCGCGGCCGGACCGTGAAGTCCTCCGGCAGGTCGAGCTGCTCGTAGAGCTTTCGCCGCCCCGCCTTGTCGCCCTCCTGGATTCTCGTGGCGACCTCGGCGACCTGCCGGGCCTTGTCGATCGGCACGACGATGACGCCGTCGCCGTCGGCGACGATCACGTCTCCCGGGCGGACGAACACGCCGCCGACCGTCACGGGCGTACCCGTCGATTCCAGCTCCAGCCGCCCGGGGCGGATGCCGCGCGAGACGCCCATCGAGTAGACCGGCACGTGCTCCTTGATCAGCTCGTCGGTGTCGCGCGCCCCGCCGTTGGTAACGGCGCCCCGCGCCCCGGCGGCAATCCAGCTCAACGCGTTGTTCGACCCGACGTACCCGCAGTCGGGAATGCCCGACCCGTCGATGACGATCACGTCGCCGTCGCGGATCTCCTCGCGGATCGGGCCGCGCGCCAGTTCGCGGTACCACTGGCCCTTCCACTTCAGGTGCTCCTCGACGCTCTCGAACACGGGCGCCCGCCGACGGGCCGGGATGAACCGCACCGTGTGCGCGAACCCGTGGAGGCGATGCCGGAACGCCTCCGTGTCCCGCCACAACGGGCGAATCCGCTTGTCCATCACGTAGAGGTCCTGCAAGCCGACGGCGTCCATCGCGTCGCAGACGTCCGTCAGCCGCAGGCCCTCGAAGAGCGCCAGGACCTCGTTTCCATTCTCCGCGCCAAGCATCGGGCCTCCTCCGTCTCTGCCGCGCTGCGCCGGCCGCACCGTTGCCTGCCCAGCCAACGCTCCGGCTGTCCGTGGCGTCGATTCTGCCATAGCGGAGGGACCGATCTCAACACCGCGGCTTGCCCGACGGAAACATGCCGAGCAGGAACCAAGCGGCGCGCTCATCGTCCGAACGGGTGAACGACCCTTGACCGAGCGTGGCTCGCAACGAATCATCAACTGGACGTCTGGGTCCCGTCGGCGCACGAAAGGATGACCAATGGGCCAATGCATTCTGCTCGCGGCGATCGCCGCCGCTGCGCTGCCCGGCGCACCGGCGGCGGGAGAACTGCCCTCCGCGACGGACGCACCGTACACCGCCAAGGACCAGGAGACGTTCGGCGCCCTCTACGGCGAGCGGATCAGGCAGGCCGCCAGCCGTACCGCCAAGACGGCGCTCGCCAAGGAGTTGCTGGCCGGAGCGGGCAGCCTGGAAGGCGGGCTGAAGTACCTGCTGCTGAAGACCGCCAAGGACCTGGCGCTGGCCGGGGGGGAGACGGCCCTCGCGGTCCAGGCCGCCGAGCAGATCGTCGAGCTGAAGCGCGGCGACCCCAAGCCGCCTCGCCGCGAGCTGCTGGAGCTCCAGGTGAAGCACTTCTGGGCCCTGGGGCGCAAGCCCGTCCATCCCAAGCACAAGGCCGCCCTGCTGAAGGAGATCCGCGCGCTCGGCGAGAAGATCGCGGACGGCGCCATCGCGCTGGGCAACATGCACCGCTCCGATGCCGAGTTCGCCGAGGCGGAGGCCGTCGAGAAGCTCGCCGTCCGCGTCGCGTCGCGGGCTTCCTCGCCGCGGCTGCCGCGCCTGCGCCAGGGAATCCTGGTCTCCCAGGCGCTCAAGGGGCTCGTCGCCCAGGCGAAGCGATACGTCAACCTGGGGCGCACCGCCGAGGCGCAGTGGGCCTACGTCGACGCCGGGCTGTACCGGGAGGCGGCGAAGCTCAAGCCCGACAAGCAGGACAAGACCGTCGAGCTGATCCTTCGCGTGGCCGGCGCGGAGGAGCCCAAGCCCGCCGGCCTGTTCGAGGCGGCCAAGGCCTGGGACCAGCGCGCCGTGGGCGCCGCCGGGGCGATTCAGCAGCTTCGCCTGGCCCGGGCGGCGGAGTTGTACGAGCGGTATATGACCGTCAGCGACGGGGCCGACAGGGACGTGGCGAGGCTGCGGCTCCAGGCGATCCACCGGCAGTTGGGGGAGATGCTCTCGGCCCTGCGGAAGCCCGCCGAGTGGCTCTACCTGGCGGACATCAAGCCGGACTCCGTCCGGGTGGGATGGGGGTCGTTCCGCCAAGTCACCGCCGCCAAGGGACCGATCGGCATCGCCGGCCGAAAGTTCCTCACGGGCCTGTACGCCCACGCCTCCTCGCGGATCGTCTACTCGCTGCGGGGGCGCTACAAGCAGCTCTCGACGTGCTACGGGCTGACGACGGGCGCCGGCGGCGCGGCCAGCTTCCACGTCGTCTGTGACGGCAAGACGGTCTTCAACAGCCCGGGCACGTGGAGCGTGCACAAGCACGGCATCCACAGGCCGGTCGTGGTGGACCTCGTCGGGGTCGACAAGCTGGAGCTGGTGACGAAGGGCATCGCCGGCGGCGCGGGGGCCCACAGCGCCTGGGGCGACCCGAAGGTGCGCTAGCGGGCGCCGCGCGGGAGGACGGGTGCCGCCCGGCGGGGTAGAATCCCCTGGACGGCCCGCGAGGCGGGCCGAGGCGCATGCCTCCGGAACGGAGAAAGCAGATGGGATCGAAGCTGACACGCCGGCAGGCCCTCCGCCGGGCCGCGTCCGGCGCCCTGGGGATCGCGGCCGGGACCCTCCTCGGCGGCTGCAGGGACGAGACGGAGCCCGACAAAGACCCCAACGAGCCCGTCGGTCAGGCCAGGAAGGTCGCGGGCAAGGCCGCCGAGGGCGGAAGCAAGGACCTCCGCAAGTACGTCTGCGGCAAGTGCGGGTACGTCTACGACCCCATGAAGACCGCGCCGCCGAAGTCCTTCGCGGATCTGCCGGAGGACTGGAAGTGCCCCCGGTGCGGCTCGCCGAAGAGCCGCTTCTCGGCCAAGGGCTGACGGCGCCCGCCCGGCCGCGCCGCCCTTGACTTCCACGGGCCGATCCACGGCAATGTCTCCGGGGCCGCGCCGGCGCCCGCGCGCGGCGCGCCGAACAGGAGACACGCGATGAAGCACCTGCGCCCGATGGGGCTCGCCCTGGCCTCGCTTCTCTGCGCCCGCCCGGCGGCAGCGTTCAACGGCCACGTCGCCAGGCAGGGCCCCCTGACGGTCACGATCGGCGAGGTTGCCGACGTCACGGCCCACGACACGCCGCGGGACGTCCCGGTCACGGTGGCCAACACCGGCAAGGAGTCCCTGACCGTGCGGCTGCGGATGGGCGGGCTGGTCGACGAGTGGCGCGCCGTCGGCGAGACGGACAAGCGTCTCGACATCGCGCCCGGCAAGGCATCGAAGGCCACGTTCCGCATCGCCGCCGGCCGGGGGGCCTGCTCGGCGCTGTACCCCGTCCACGTCCGCGCCGCGTTCGTGCAGGACGGCAAGGAGCGAATCGCCCACGCCGTGCAGATTCTCGCGGCGCGCCTGCCCCGCCCTGCCGCGCCCGCGGGCGGGAAGCTCCCGGCGCTGCGCGTCTCGGCGGGCGGGGCGTTGGCACTGGCGGCCACGCGCCGGCATCGGGTGGCGTGGGGGTACTACGACAAGCCGCTGGTCCGCATGCCGGTGGGCTGGCAGGGCTCGGCGCCGGTGTCGTCCGCGAGCTTCTCCGTCCAGTCGGCCACCCGCGGCACGACGAAGCGCGCCATCCACATGCACCCGCCGTGGAAGCCCGGCGGCGGGACGATCTTCGCCGAGTACCGCCTGGCCCTGCCGGACGACAAGCCCATCGAGCTTCGCTTCGCCAACGCGATCCGGGACCATACGGCCGAGGAACCACCCAGCGACGGCGTGACCTTCCGCGTCTGGGCCGGGACGGACGAAAAGCACCTGGAGAGGCTCTTCGAGCGTCACACGCTCAGCAAGCGATGGTTGGAGGGCAAGGCGGACCTCACCCGCTTCGTCGGCAAGGAGATCCTCCTCCGCCTGGAGAGCCACCCGGGCCCGAAGCGCGACACGACGTGCGACTCGTCCTTCTGGGCCGAGCCGACGGTCACGGCCGGTCGGCCCGTCGCCCCGCTCACCGAGGCCCAGCGCCGAGCCTTCCGCCGGCGCGCCGGCGAGCTGGTCCGCACGGGCCGGGCGAAGGGCGCCCGCGAGTTCGTCTTCCCGCTGGCCGGGGGGCATGCGGCGGCGATCATCTGCGGGCCGCACGGCCTGGCCGACGGGGCCATCGCCTTCGGCGCCGGCGACCGCTGCGTGGTCTTCGACGGGCTGCGGGTGGCCGTCCTGGGCCGGGCCGTCTGGGACAGGCCCGCGCCGCGGACGGACAACAACTACTACGTCGAGCGCGGCCCCGGCGGGAGGTTGACGCTACGGCACCCCTTCTCAGTCGACGGCGAGGGCTCGCACTGGTCGGCGACGCTCTGGGCCGAGGGCCCCGCCCTGCGCGTCCAGCTCTCCTGCCCGAAGCGGATCACGGACGTCGCGCTCGGCCCGGCCGACCGGAAGGCGCCCCGCGTGTACTATGGCCACGGCTACTGCATCGTCGAGCCGGAGGCCTTCCGCGCGGGCTTCGGGGGACACAACCTCGCCACCAGCCACGTCGGCTTCGACTTCGACGGCGGGGCGAGCCTGCTGACGGCCAGCAACCACCCGCCGGACCACCTCGCCGTCGACCCCGCCAGCCGCACCTACGCCCTCCACACGCACCTGGACGCGACGCTGACGTTCGTTCCGGGCACGAAGGGCGCGCCGGACTGCGCGATTCGCTACCGCCCGCTGTACGACAAGAAGCCCGCCGGGGGCTTCCGCCGCAAGGCCGGACGCTTCGTCTTCGACATCTGGGGCGGGCGCTACGCCGAGATCGCCGACACGATGGGCCGAATGATCGCGTACGGCCTGACCGACTCGCTGCTGACCGTGCACGTCTGGCAGCGGTGGGGCTACGACTACCGCCTGCCGGACATCCACCCGCCGAACCCCGCGCTCGGGAGCGTCGAGGACATGCGGAAGATCGCCGCCGTCTGCAAGGCCCACGACGTCCCCTGGGGCCTGCACGACAACTACATCGATTTCTACCCCGACGCCGAGGGCTACAGCTACGACCACGTCTGCTTCACCCCCGGCGGCCGGCCGGTCAAGGCGTGGATCAACCGCGGGCGCGACGCGCAGAGCTACCGATGGCGGCCGGACCGCTTCGCGCCCTTCCTGAAGCGCAACCTGAAGCTCATCAAGCCGGACCTCGCCCCCACGCACTACTTCATCGACGTCTTCACGTCCATCGGGCCGTTCGACTTCTACGACAAGCAGGGCCGCTTCCACTCGATGCTGGAGACGCGCAAGCACTGGGGCGAGGCCTTCGCGTGGATCCGCGAATACCTGGGCGGCGACGCCCCCATGACCTCCGAGGCGGGGCACGACCAGCTCACGGGCTGGCTGGACGGGGCCGACTGCCAGTTCCTCCAGCTCTCGCCCGTCGGCAAGCGGTTCTGCCTCCGCGTTCCCTGCCGCGACTGGCAGCGGGTGCCGTGGTTCGACGCGGTGCTGCACGACCGCTTCAGCCTGCACGGCGTGGGCTACTCGGGGCGCTACCAGGGGGGGCGGTCGCGGCGGCAGGCCGGCATCGAGAGCGACGACTACGTCTCCGCCGAGCTGCTCACCGGCCACGCGCTGATGATCGACCGCGGCGGCTTCGGACGCGGGGCGGTGCGAAAGTACTGGCTGGCGCAGGATCTCATCCGCAGCATCGCGACGGACCGCATCGCGGGCATCGAGTTCGCCGGCGGGGACATCCACCGGCAGATCGTCACGTGGGAAAGCGGCGCGAAGGTCCGCGTCAACCGGGGCAAGGACGACTGGACCGTCGCCGGCCGCACGCTGCCGCAGCACGGCTACCTCGCCCGCCACGGCGAGATCGAGTCGAGCATCGAGCGCATCGGCGGCGCCGTCGTCGAGCAGTCGCGAAGCGGCTCGAAGCGATGGTACGTCAACGCCCGCGGCTACGACCCGTACGGGAACCTGGCGATCCGCCCGCGGGCCGAACGCGTCGAGCACCTCGGCGGCGGGCGGTTCCGGCTGGTCCTGAGCTGGGAGGCGGCCCGGCCGGCGCCGAGGGACCTGGCCGTCTTCCTCCACTTCCAGAGCGACCGCGCCGGCGGCGGCGAGCAGATCGCCTTCCAGGGCGACTTCCGCCCGGCCATCGGCACGAGCCGGTGGACCGGCCCCGTCACGACCGGCAGGGACCGCGTGATCCAGGTCCCCGCCGACCGGGAGGAGAGGGACTACCGGATCGTGGTGGGCCTGTGGGACCCGACGGCCGGGCGACGCTACCCGCTGCTGGGAACGGAGGTCGGCAGCACCGGCTACCTGCTCGGCCGGCTGCTCGTCGAGCGCCGTGGCGGGAAGGTCACGAACGTCCGGCTGGTGCGGCACGAGCCGCCGGCCGGGCCCGCGCCGCGATGGAACGTCGCGGGCAAGCCGATCGACTTCGGCCCGGCCGTCACGACGGGCGCGCTGCGCTGCGAGCGGCGGAAGGACGCCCTCATCGTCACCCCGCTGCCGGACCTCCCGCCGTTCGACGTTACGCTGCGGCTCGACCGGCTGGCGGGCAAGACCGCGAGGGTGGCATCCCTCGTTGCGGTGGACGCCAACGGTCGCGAGAGGCGGCCGCTCGAGTTCCAGGCGGCGGACGGCCGCATCACCTTCCGGACACGCAAGGGCGAGTTCGCCTACCGGATCGCCCTGCGCCCCGGCGGGCCGTGACAGGTCGCAAGTCGCAGCCCGCACTGCCAGATTGTGTGGGGGCCAGGCCAACGATGTGTCGGCTTGTGTCAGTTTTCACGCCTATACATGCAACGGGATTAGACGTATATGACTGACACAACGAGTGTTAAAATGCCTCCTTACATGGGGCTTTCCCAGAGTCTGTACAAAACTCATGGTTCACGAGCGTCTGCGCCACCCACGGCTTTGAGACTACTGTATCCCTCACGGGACTCATTGGATCTCACTGTGTTACCCGCTCAAAGACCAGCACCCAATCCTGCGGGCACGGAACGTTCTTCTTGAAACCAACGGGCTCTGCCGTCTTGTCGCCCGCTTTGGCGCTGGCCTTGATCGTGCCCTGATCGACTTTCCGGCCCGTAGCCGGATCAAAATAGTAGACATGCCAGTCGACGTTCGGCTCA
>CAZXOC010000189.1:0-14934 GCA_964642165.1 uncultured Planctomycetaceae bacterium
CGGCAAAGGAGCCCGCCCGACCGTTCCGCGCCGGGGCGGCGACGGCCAACATCACCCCGCCGCTGGGGCAGCCGCTCATCGGCGGGTGGAGCCCCATTCCCGCCACGCACGTCCACGATGAGCTTCACGCGCGGTGCCTGGTGCTCGACGACGGCAGGACGCGCGTCGCCCTGGTGGTCTGTGACAACCTCGGCGTCGCTCGCAAGGTCTTCGACCAGGCGCGGGAGTGGATCGGCAAGGAGACCGACCTTCCGCCGGACAACGTGCTGATGTGCTCGACGCACACGCACTCGGCCACCCCCGCCCGGGGGACGGCGCCCCTGGGCGGCGAGACGCTGTTCGAGTACCAGCGTTTCCTCGCCCGTCGCATCGCCGACGGCCTCCGCCGGGCGATGAACCACCTCGAGCCGGCGAGGATCGGCTGGGGCTCGGCGAGCGCGCCCGAGCACGTCCACAACCGCCGCTGGTTCATGAAGCCCGGGCCGGAACTGGCCAACCCCTTCGGCGGCATGGACAAGGTCCGCATGAACCCGCCCCGCGGCCACAAGAACCTGGTCGAGCCCGCCGGGCCGACCGACCCCGAGGTGGCCTTCATCTCGGTCAGGTCGACCGGCGGGCGACCCATCGCGCTGCTCGCGAACTACTCGCTGCACTACGTCGGCGGCGTGCGGCGCGGGGACGTGTCGGCAGACTACTTCGGGATCTTCGCCGACCGGGTGCAGCAGCTTCTCAAGGCGGACAGGCAGGACCCGCCGTTCGTCGGCATCATGACCAACGGGACCAGCGGCGACGTCAACAACATCAACTTCACCGCCAGGACGCCGCGCCGGAAGCCCTACGAGCAGATGACCCTCGTCGCCCGCGACGTGGCCGCCAAGGTCGTCGAGGCGGAGAGGAAGGTGACCTACCACGACTGGGTCCCGCTGGGCGTCCGCGGGAAGGACCTGACGCTCCGGACGCGCAAGCCGGACGCCAGCCTGCTGGCATGGGCCCGCGCCGTGCAGAAGCGCGGCGAGGACGCCAAACCCCGCCACCGCCGCGAGGAGATCTACGCCCGCCGGACGATCGCGATGAGCAAGTCGCCCGATGAGGTCGCGATCCCGCTGCAAGCCGTCCGCATCGGCGAGCTGGGCGTCGTCGCCATCCCCTTCGAGGTCTTTGCGGAGATCGGCCTCGAGATCAAGCAGCGCACGCCCTTCAAGCGATCGTTCACGATCTCGTTCGGCAACGGCTCGTACGGCTACCTGCCGACGCCCGAGCAGCACAAGCTGGGCGGCTACGAGACCTGGCTGGGAACCAACCGCGTCGAGCCGCGGGCGTCGCGGAAGATCACCGATCAACTGCTGGCCATGCTGGCCGCGCTGAAGGAGGACGCGGCGCGGGCGCGGCGGCGCCCTTCGTAATGCAGGTGCGACCCCGCCGCGCTCAGCGCTTCGCGGCGACGGCCGAGGGGGCGGGCCCCGCCGGGACCACCACGCGGAAGCCGACGTTGAAGACCTTCTGCCACTTCGGGTAGTTCAGGCGGAAGGCCGAGCGGCATCGCTTCGGCCGGTCGCGCCAGGAGCCGCCGCGGACGACGCGGTCGCCGGCGGCGGTCGGGGCGTTTCGGCCGTCGTCGCGATAGGGATACGGGCGGTAGGCCGACCGCGTCCACTCGGCCACGTTGCCGTGCATGTCGAGCAGCCCCCACGCGTTGGGGCGGTACGTGCCGACGTCGCAGACGATCCGCTGGGCGTCGTTGAAGCGGGCCTCGCGCGGGACGAAGTCCATCGTCGGGGGCGCGTTCTTCAGGGGCTTGGGGTTCACGCCGCGCACGGCCAGCAGTTGGATCGACGCGTCGGCGACGTTGGCCCAGGGGGAGAAGTCCGCGTCCGTCGTGCCCCACGGCAGCGGCGTGTCGGTCCCGGCGCGGGCGGCGTATTCCCACTCGGCCTCCGTCGGGAGGGTGACGGGCCGGCCGCTGCGCTCGGCGAGCCAGCGACAGAAGGCCGTCGCCTCGTCCCAGGAGACGCGGATGACCGGCTGGTTCGGTTCGTTGGCGGGGTAGCCCGGCGTGGTGTGGTCCTTCCACTGCTGGTCGAGGTAGCGGCTGTCGTGGCGCGGGTCGAAGCGGCGGTACTGGCGGTTGGTCACCTCGGTGCGGCCGATCCAGAAGGGCCGGTCGATCGCCACCTTGGCGCGGGGCAGCTCGTCGGCCTCGCCGGTCGGGTCGCCGAGGACGAACTCGCCGGCGGGCACGAGGACCAGGTCCATCGTGACGCCGTCGCCGAGGTCGAGTGTCCGGCTGGTCGCGGGCCCGGCGGCGGCCTGTCGCCGCTTGGCCTCGTCCGGGCCGAACGGCCAGCCCGCCACGGCCGGGGCCGAGTCGTCGGGCCTCCGCGGCGCCCGCGGGGCGACGAACTTCGCGCGCTGCCGCGGGGCGGGGACCGCCTCGGGGTCGTCGGCGATGTTGGCGTACAGGCGGCGCATGCGCAGGCGGGCCTCGTGGGACGCGCCGACGGGCTGCCCGCCCCGCTGCTCGGCCCAGGTCCCGTGGTCGGGCACGTTCAGGTCGATCCACGTGATCAGCCGGTCCCAGGCCTCCGCGTCGAGCCGCACGCCGTGGTGGCCCTTGCGGAGCATCTGGACCAGCTCGCTGGTGTTGGCGCGGTACTCGCAAGGCGCGAGCAGGTGGTAGTCGCTCTCCGGCCCGGGGCGGCGGACGTACGGGTGCAGCGCCATGTACGACCGCGTGAACTTGAACTTCTGGCGCCGCATCGTCGTGGTGGCATCCGCCGCGGTGGCGTTGGAGAAGTCCGGCCTGTCCTTGCGCGTCCCGTCGTGGCAGCCGACGCAGAACCTGTCCAGCACCGGCTGGACCTCGCGCGCGAAGCTGAAGCCCCGCAGGCGGCCGTGCCACGGGGCGATCTCGCTGGGCTTGCGCCGCAGCGCCCGGGCCTGGGCGAGGGGCGGGCAGTCGCTCTGCCGCTCGTGGCAGCCGACGCAGCTCAGCATCTCGCCGGGCATGGCGGTGAACCAGCTCCGCATGACCTGGAGGGCCTCGCCGTCGGCGTCGAGCGGCTGGATCGCCAGGGGCGTGTTGGCGGGCACGCGGAAGACGGCCGAGCCGTCCGGCTCGACACCCACCGTGCCCAGGATCCGCTTGACGTCCCAGGGCCCCTCCACGCCGACGTGGATGTGCCCGCCGGTGTGGTTGTAGGCGTAGTGGTACTCGAAGACGCGCAGCTTCTTGACCGTGCCGCGCGGCACGCCGCGGAGCCCCGGTCCCTGGTAGACGTCCAGGAGGTACACCAGGGCGTCCTTGCGGCGCAGGTCCACCCTGTCGGGGATGACCGGCGGGCGCGGGCGCGGGCGAAGCGGGATCGGCTCCAGCAGCGACTCGCGGGGCAGGTCGCGGATCCGCGTCAGGTTGTCGAACACGTCGACGAGGTAGATGCCCCAGTCCATCCTCGGCGAGAGCTGCGCCGAGACCAGGAAGTACTCGCCGCTCAGCGGGTACGGCGTCAGGAAGCGCGGGTAGACGCCGCCGACCAGGCGGTCCTTGATCACCGGCTCGACCCGCTTGCCGTAGCCGGGGATGCGCTGGACGACGCCGTCGGCCTCCTGGCGGCCCTTGGCCGTGTCGAAGATCACCAGCTCGCCCATCCGCCGGTCGCCGTGGTGCCCGCTGACGACGGCCACCACCCGCGTCGGGTGCCCCGGGATCTGGCGGGCGTAGAAGATCGAGTTCGGCCAGAACGAGTTGCTGCCGTAGTACTCGAACTGCCCCGTGCCGTCGGGGTTCATGCGGAACAGCAGCCTCGTGAAGTAGTGCGGCGTGTCGGTGTACTCCCACCGCGTGAACAGGACGCTGCCGTCGTGCATCACCGACGGGTGCCAGTTGTGGTCCTGGTCGAAGCAGAGCTGGCGGACGCTCCCGCCGTCGGCACCCATGCGGTAGAGGTTCGACACGGGCGTCTTGCCGCCCACGCAGGGCACGCCGTGGCAGACGGCGCTCGAGGCGAAGACGACCCGGTCGTCCGGCAGGTAGGCCGCGTCGTAGTTGTCGAACTCGGCGATCTCGTCCCGCGTGACCTCCCGCAGGCCCTTGCCGTCCACGCCGATCTCGCACACCTGCCACTTGCCGTTGCGGCCGATCTGCGAGAAGAGCATCCGCCGGCCGTCCCAGTGCAGGTCCACGTCGCCGACGAACGAGCCGTTGGTGGGCTTGTGGAGCGTCGTGAGCTTCCCGTCGGGGCGCAGGGGCGAGAGGACGGCGATCTCGTTGTCGAAGCCGCTGCGCGCGAGCATGCAGTTGCCCTGCCAGTTGGCCGGCAGGGACTTCGTCACGCTGCCCGCCCGGCGGACCAGCAGCAGCTTGTCGAAATTCAGCAGCGGGTTGGCCAGGAGCGCCTCGCGCTGGAGGGCCTCGAAGGCGGCCCGGCCGGCGTCCTTGTCCGCCTGCATCTGCTTCTCGACGGACGCCAGGCGCTTCAGGTACGACGCCCCCTCGGGGTAGCGCGGGCCGAACGTCGCCACCAGGTGCTCGACGGCCCGCCGCAGCGATTGCGGCGTGCCGGTCGTGACGGTCACGGCCGGCGCGGGCGCGCGGCGCTTCGATTTGCGCGCGCGGCGGTCCCTCGGCGCCCGCCGGCCGCCCTGGGCCTTGCCGGGCACGATCTTCGCGACCCTCTTGCCCGCCCACGGGCACGTCGGGAAGGCCTCCGTCGCCAGGTGCGTCGCGCCGCTTCCGGGCCGGGCCACCGAGGCGCCCCACACGACCTTCCGCTTGGCGTCGAGGATCGACACGCGGACGTCGTTCAGGCGGCTCTCGGTACCGTCGCGGTTCCAGAGGCTGATCTTCTCGATCGCCCGGGCCTTACCCAGGTCCACTTCCCAGACGGGCTCCGTCTGCCCGGCGGTGTGCGTGATCGTCCCCTTCTTCCAGTTGCCGTCCGTGTCGCCGTCGACGGCCCGGCCGGCGACGCCGCCGTGCCCGGTGGTGGTCTGGACGGCCGGGCGCTTCAGCGCGACGTTCTTCCCGCCGCTGAAGACCTGCACCTCGGCCAGCGACAGCGTGCGAGCACTGCCGGGCAGCATGATGTGGACGTAGCGTCCGCTGACGGTCTCCGCCGCGGCCGCGGTCAGCGCGGAACCGCACGCGATGGACGCGAGGATGCAGGCGAGTTTTCGACTCATGTCAGTCTCCGAGATCGACGGACCACGAAACCCGCGGAACGGCGGGCCCGCCGCACCGCCGGCTAGGATACCGGGATGTCGCAGAGAGCCTCGAGCCCGCGTCGAAGCTCCGCCGTGGCGGAACCGTCGCGGGCCATCCCTTGCGAGGCCGTCCGATCCCGCGATTCTACCAAACCGCGACCCGGAGCGGGGTGTCGGTTTCTTCCTGCCGCCGCCGCGCGGTCGCGCCGGTTCGTCACGTGCCGCCGTCATCCCGGCCCGGGCAACGGGCCCCGGCGGCCCGCAAGAGGCGCTTGCCCTCCGGCGTCCACGCGAGCATGATGGGCTCCCGTCCCGGGAACCCAGCCGGCACCCCGGCAAAGGAGATCGCCATGAGACGCATCGACGCGGCGCTTGTCTTAGCGGGCGTCCTGCTCGGCGCGATGGGCCTGCTCATCGCCGCCGAGCCCAAGGAGACGAAGCGGCAGCTCACGAAGAAGCTCTGGCCGCCGGCTCGCATCGAGGCCGCACTGAAGGCCGTCGAGAAGCAGAAGGCCGACGGCCTGCTCGGCGAGAAGGCCTACCGCAAGCGCAAGGCCATGCTCGAGCGGCGCCGCGCCGGCACGTACGTCGCGACGTCGCTGTCCGTGACGGACCCGCCGCTGAACTTCATCCAGAACGGCGGCTTCGAGAAGGTCAACCGCAACTCGGCCCGCAACCGCAGCCGCTGGCTCTGGTGGGGCGGCTGGAGCTGGGGCGGCGACTACGAGAACTCCTGGGAGAGCCGCAAGGAGTACGTCCACGGCGGCACGTACTCCGCCCGCATCCGCTGCGTGGGGCGGACCGGACGCATCGGCATCATGACGCCGGCGATCCCCGCCGCGGTCGGCGCGACGGAGGTCAAGCTGACCTTCTGGGCCCGCGGCGAGGGCGACAACATGCTGTTCGTCAACTTCGAGTCCGGCGCGCGCGGCGCGCTGCGACAGAAGATCGCCCCCGGCTGGAAGCAGTACACCGTGATCGGCAAGCTCGCCGCCGGGGCCAAGACCTACCGCGTCTTCATCTACCACATCGGGGCCGGCACGATCTGGCTGGACGACGTGAAGCTCGTCCCCGTCGGCGCCAAGGCCGACGAAACGGAGGTGCGCCCATGACCAGGCGACCGTCATCGATCCTCCTTGCTCTCGGGCTGGCGGCGGCCTCGGCGGGCGCCGCGGAGCTCGACCTGTTCGTCACGGACTACAACCAGAACCCCACCCCCCAGCAGCGGGCGCTCGTCGACCGCCCGATCGTGCACGCGGCGCCGCAGCAGGTGACGATCCGCACGGCCGAGGGCAGAACGGTCACCTACCGCCGGCCCGACCGGGTCCGCGTCGAGCGCAGCGGAGCGGGCAATCCGCGGGAGGCGCGGCTGTTCGCCTCGCCCGGCGAGTACGAGCCGTTCAGCTTCCTGCTGCGCCCGAAGCAGAGCCTTCAGGACGTCTTCATCACGGCCGCTGCGCTGAAGGGCCCGGGCGGCGCCACCATCCCGAAGGCCAACGTCGTCGTCACCTCGGTCGAGCGCTTCCTCGGCGAAGGGCGGGACATCCTGATGCCCCTCGGCCGCAAGTGGAACATGGGCGCCCACAGCACCGAGCACTTCTGGGTCACCGTGAAGGTGCCCGACGACGCCCGGGCGGGCGCGTACCGGGGCCGGGTGACGGTGACGGCCGGGGCCAAGCCCGTCGGCGCGATCGACGTGGTCCTGGAGGTCCTGCCGATCCGCCTGACCGACCCGCCCTTCTCGCTGGGTTTCAACTACTCCAACCCGAAGGACGCGGCCGCCCTGAAGGCCCACCTGGCGGACATGCGGGCCCACGGCATGACGTGCGTCGCCCCGCTGTACGACTGGCCCATGCCCGTCCACGACGACGACACGGCCGAGCTGGGCGCCCTGCTGCGGGCGTACAAGCAGGCGGGCTTCCCCGGCGTGTTCTACTTCGCCACGCCGATGGGGCTTCAGCTCTCGGCCCTGGCCGGCTACGGCGACGAGACGTCGAGGCGCTGGCAGCAGAAGTACATCCAGGTCATGCGCCGCCTGCACGCCGAGACCCGCACGCACGACGTGCCCGTGCTGATGAGCGTCGGCGACGAGCTGACCAACAAGGGCATCGAGGGCGTCGGGATCGCCGAGCGCCTGGGGCGCTTCGTCTGGGAGGAGCTGCCCGAGATCGCCACCACCAGCGACATGAACGGCTACCGCGAGGTCATGGCGATGGCCCCCTACCTCAACGTCGCGACGTTCAACAACGGCTGGGACGGCATCGACCACCACAACCAGGGACGCCATCTCATCAACAAGGCGTTCATCCTGGAGGTGCGCCAGACCGGGGCGATTCCCTGGTTCGTCAACGCCAACAGCGGGCGGTTCCCCTTCGGCCTGTTCTTCTGGAAGATGAGCAAGCACGGCGTCCGCGGCAAGGTGGAGTGGTACTACAACCTCCGCAACGAGCGCGGCTCGCTGGTGCGGACCGACGGGGCGAAGGTCTGGCCGACGCTCGACTACGAACGCTGCCGCGAGGGCATCGACGACCTCAAGTACGTCTGCCGGCTGGAGGCGCTGGTCGCCCAGGCCGCCAAGGCCCGCAAGGCCGTCGCCGAAACGCGACGGGCCCGCACGCTGCTGAAGCAGATCGCCGACGCCATCGCCGACGACTGGTCGGCCTACCGCGGCGGGGGGCTGCGCTTCCCGCCCGACGGCTTCGCCGTCCTGGACCCCGACAAGGCCGCCGCCATGGGCGACTTCAACGCCCTCCGCCGCGCCGTCGCCGACGCCATCGTCGCCCTGCAGCGCGGGCTGGACTGACGCGCTACTCGCCCTTGCCCCAGTGCTCCGTCCCGGCCGGCGCCAGCTCGAACTGGCGCACGCACATCATGCGCGGTTCGTCCGCCAGCAGGCACTTGGCGTGCTTCCCGGCGGCGTCCACCAGGAACAGGCCCGGCCCCCAGGCCTGCACGACCGTCCGCCCGTCCGGCAGGCGACTCGCCGCGACGCACCGGACCTTGACCCCCGGCGACCAGCTCCATGCCTCCTGGCCGCTGGGGGTCAGCTCGACGACGCGGCCGGCGACGTACTGGGCCACCAGCAGGTTCCCGTTGGCCAGCATGTGGACGTCCCGCGTCGCCCCCAGGTCGGTCCTGCTCCAGACGACCTTCGCGGCCTTGCTGACCTCTTGGGCCAGGCCGCTGGTCGAGCACAGCAGCGTGTTGCCGTTGGCCAGGCGCTGCACCGAGTGGAAGTTGGTGGCGGCGAGCGCGTACTGCCAGACGATCTTCCGCCCCGCGCGGTCGATCTCCACGGCGCGCCGCCCGGTGAGATCCAGCGCCAGCGTGGTGCCGCTCGGCAGGCGCGACACGTCCCTCGGGAGCCCCCCCAGCACCGATCCGTCCGTCCGCCAGACCACCTTGCCCGCCGCGTCGTGCTCCTCCAGCGAGTACGTGCCCTTGCCGGACCGGCTGAACAGGAGGTTGCCGTTCGGCAGGGCGGCGGCGTAGCGCAGGCCGCTCGCCATCCGGCGCGACCAGAGCGTCTTGCCCTCCAGGTCGATCAGGCGGAGCCGCCTCCCGGCGATGTCGCGGCAGAGGACGCCGGCGATGCGGCCGGCGGGGGCGCGGTCGAAGGCGAACGTCCGCCGGCCGGCCTTCCACCACGCGGCCCACCTGCGGGCCGCCGCGCGCCGCTCGGGTTCCGGCGCGTGGGCGTTGTAGCCGAAGCGCTTCCCCGTGATCCGCCGCAGGGCGTACTCGGCCACGTGGCGGATGCCGCCGTCGGCGTGCCCCAGCAGCACGAGCAGCGAATCCACCACCGTCTTGTCCTTCCGCCCGGCCAGCAGGTCGACGGCCTGGTTCAGGAGCGACGGCCGGTGCGCCTGCGCCGCCCGGTAGGCGGCCAGGATCTGCTCGGCCCGCACGGCCAGTTCCCCCGTAGCGTCCTTCGCGGCCCGCGCGACGAGCGGGGCGGCCCGCGGGCCCATCCGCACCAGCTCCTTCGACGCCGCCTCCCGCACCCGCCAGCTCTCGTTGTCCACGTCGGCCAGGAGCTTCCCCGCGCGCCGCCGTGCCGCCGCCGGCAGCGGCGTCGGCGCGATCAGCTCCCTCAGGAACGCCCGGGCGGCCGCCGGGGCCTCGGGGACCTCTCCCGCCGCCGCACACAGCGCCGCGGCCAGGACCACCGCCGCCGTCGCCGCCACCTGACGCCCTGGACGTCTCATGCCAAGCCTCCCCTTCCAATGCGTCCCAACCCGCGCCCCCGTCGCCGGGCCGGCGCCAGGAACACTCGATGGGCCGCCCTGATTGTACCGCGCGGGACCGCGGCTGTCGTGTCCGTGCGGACGGCGGAGGCCCTCTACCAGCGCGGAAGCCCGCGGAGCGACCGCTCCCATCGCGACGGGCTGACCGGGCAGATGCCCCCCCGCCCGGCGCGAGGGCCCGGGCGCGCCGCCGCGAGGGAGGCGCCCGAGCGCCTCAGCAGGGCCGCTGCCCGCCCGGCCGGGCAAACTGCCGCCAAAGGTATTGACTCGCCTGGCCGATTAGCTACACTGGTTGGTTTGCCGGCGAGCGCCGGAAAGGCGATACGTTCCCCGATAGCTCAATTGGTAGAGCGAGCGGCTGTTAACCGCTAGGTTCAAGGTTCGAGTCCTTGTCGGGGAGGTTCGAAAGCCTCGGGATAAAAGAGACTTCCGGGGCTTTTGCTTTGCGCCGCCCTGTACCAAAGTAGCCGCTCGAAGGTGGTACAGGGGGCCAGAATCCGGCCTGTTTGGTACAAGGGCTGGTACAAGGGGATCCCGGTCCATCCGTCGGGACTGGACACTTGGCATCTGTCGAAAGGGGCGCGAGCTGGCCCTAGAGAGGCGATGGCGCCGCGCTCTCACCGTGCCCTCGCCGACTCCCTCCCCGCCTACCCAGACACCGAGACGAGCAAGGAGGCCCCCACATGACCACCACGAGGGCCACGACACCGTACGCACTGGCACGGGCCGAGTGCTCGCGGATGACGCCGAACGGCGCCTGCCTGGGAGCTGGCGAACAGGCAGGGCTGCGCGGCTACTCGTTGCCGCTGCCGGACTGGATGCCGCAGCAGCTATGGCACGAGTTGGTCGAGGCCGCCCGCGAAGCCGGCGAGAACAGGATCTGCGTCCGCGTTCGAGAGACGGCCGAAGGCCTCGCCGAGATCGTCCCGCAGACGGCCGAGGATCGCCGCCAAGCCCTCGCACTGCCGGTACACGAGCGGACCATCAAGCTCGGGCGGAGGTACGACTTCTGCTTCTGTCCTCGTTGCGGCGAACGGACGGGAGCGTCTGGGCCATGCGAGGCCTGTCAACGAACCGCGGGTGGCAGCCATCGGGAACCGACTGCGCGGCAGTACATGGCCAACCGTCCGCGCGCGCCCCGGTGTTCCTGCTGCGACGAGCTTGTCCCGGAATGCTCGCCCAAGGCCGAAGCCGTGCTGTGCTGGCGATGCACCTCCGTTCTGGCGGAGCGTAGGCGGGCCGGCTTGCGGGCCAGGCGCGGCGGGGATGACGCCAAGCTGTGCCCGGAGTGCGGGCAGGCGTTGCCACTGGGCACGCGGCGGACGGGACGCTGCGAAACGTGCCGGAGGAAGCACCAGCGACAGGCTGCCAGAGCCCGGAAGCGCCGGCAGCGTCACCGGGCGGTGGCGGTGTCACGCTTTTAGCGGAAACCAGGCCTTTATTTGCAGGGAGTTACAAGCGTGTTTTCGGCACCAAGGTACTTTGACCCGTCCGACGCGCAAAAGCGTGACATCGGCGATTCTGGGGCCATTCTGCAGAGCGGCCCCGGCTCCCCTCGCGAGGTCACCCCGAGCTGCGGTCTGCCCGGCGGCCCGTTCGATGCGTCAAAGCGCACGGAGACCCGGGCATTTGCTCGGAGGGAAAACCTAATGCGATCTCGGGGCTCGCCCCGGAAGGGCATGCTCCCGGAAATTCTGCGCACGCACGCGATGGTTCGGCGAATCGCTCCTGGCCGGCACGCATGGACTCGCCTGCAGCAGACGCTCGGCGCAGCCACGCTCGCATGCCGCATGGGCGAGAGGGCAGGTCATGGCCAAGCTGAACGACGACTACTCGCCTCTGCCGCCTGATCCGTCGCTCGCCAAGACCCCGGCGGAGAAGCCATCGCCGGCAGCTCAAGCCATTCGGAGCAACGCGAAGCCGGCCGGACATGATTCCAAGCCTGCCCGCGCGCGCATGCCGATTCGTCGAGCGGAGGACGCCGACCGCGAGGCGATCCTGGAATCCCTCCGAGGTGGCCACACGCTGGCGGCGGCCGCAGCAGCCGGAGGGTTGTCCTCGCGCGCCTTGTTCAACTGGCGCCGGCGCGATCGCGAGTGGAGCAAGCAGGTCGAGGAGGCGCGGGATCTCGGCCGGCGCCGCCGAACGGAGGAGCTCGAGGACGTGCTTTTCCAAGGAGCGGAGAAGGTCCTCGCCGATCCGCGGTACCAAACAAGCATCATATTCGCATTAAGGAATTTGGACCCGGAGCATTGGCGCGACGGCCACGATCTCAACCAGCGGATTCAGGGCCGGCACGAGCATAGCTTGGCGCCGGGTGGTGACCTCGCAGCATTGTGCCGCCGCGTTGCTGCCGAGTGCGCCGGCGCCGAGGGAGAGGAGCCACCGATGGAGGGGGAGGTCGTTCAGGAATGCGAGAGGGAGCCGGCCTCGCGCCTGCTGGAGAGGAATCTCTTCGAGTGTTGACGCCGACCGCGGCCAGGGCACCAGCAGGGCCGATCGCGAGGGCGAGGAGCGGGCGGCCTCCCCGAGGAGAGGCCAGCCACGCGCTCTGCGGGGAGGGCACCAAGGAGGCAAAGACTTGCCGAGAAGGCATGAAGGGCGCCGTGGTGCGATGGGACATGGGCAACGCGGCGTCGGTCATGGCCTTGGCCGGCCCGTACCTCAGCCTGTACCATAGCCGCTTGTGGGCCGCTAACTGGAAATCGCAGCGCCTCGCCGCTTGGGCCGCCAGGATTCGGCCTCGCGCACCCCTCCCCGCTGTGCACAGGTTTCTCCTTGACAACTCCTAGTCTGGTAGTAGAATCTTGGCAATCGGGCAACCCCAGCCCAGCAGGGAAGTTCTTTCTCTTTGGCGCGAGCGCAGGATGCGCGTTGCCTTGTTGCCGATGGCTTGGAGAGCCGAGGCAACGGGCCGCCCTTCCTGCGGTCTTGCGTGCACTGGCAAGGCTTGGCGCTGCTTTTTCGCGCTGAAACAGGGCAGGCGTACCCGCCCGCGGCGGCTAAGGGCCGCCGTAAAGGTCAAGCGAGGGCCGCCGATGCAGATCGGCAACGGGTGTTCGCGCGACGAGTCCGGGCACTATCGAGCGCAATTCCTGTGCCCTAGCTCCCGTTGGCGTGGTTGTCCCCGTCGCACGAGCAGCACACCCCCGCAGTCCTCGCGATGCATCCCATCGCGATCGAGGGGGGCGCGGAAGCGTCCCCAGTTCCATGCGGAATCCCACCTCGCCTTTACAGGAGGCTTGCGATGTCTCTGAAGACTCATGCGGCTAAGCGCATTCGTTCACTCCACAGGCTGGCCCGTGGTCGGCTGTCGGCCCGAGGGGGGGCGTTGTCCGTCGGTCGCGCGTCGCACGGCTTCGAGCCGCTCGAGCCGCGGCTGCTGCTCGACGCCGCGATCACCCAGGATCAGCAGGACCTCCTCCTGGACGGCCTCGGGGCGATGACGGACTTCGGCGCAGAGTTGAGCGCCTATGGCGACCTGGCCCGGCCGCTCCCGTTCGTGGACCAGGCCATCGGGGAGGCGCTGGACGTCGCCGATGTCTTCCAGAAGGGGCTGCTCGAGCCCGTCCAGGGCTACTTCCTCGATCCCGGTCCGGGCGGGGCCGACACGGACGGCCTCGTCGCGGCGCTGGAGGACCTGAGCGTCGAGCTGCCCGACCTGAGCGTGACGGCGGTTCCGGGCTCGGCCTCCGGCGACCTGATCGGCGACGAGATGGCGTTCCAGGTGACCCTGGAGGCCCAGCGGATCGTGGACGCGCAGCTCACGCTCGGCGCGGCGGCCGAGGAGATGGGCCTCTCGTTGGGCACCGGCGTCGAGGCGAGCGCGTCGTTCGGCATGGAGTTCAGCTTCACCTTCGGCGTGGACGTGTCCGCCGGGGCGTTCTTCCTCCGCCCGACCCGGATGATCCTCGGCGCCGAGGCGGAGGTCTTGCCGGCACTCGTCGGCGAGGACGTCGGGCCGGCAGACGGGCAACTCGCCGAGAGCCTGACGTTCGCCCTGGTGCTGGGTGGCGACGACGCGAGCGCCGTGGACGTGACCGTCGCAGCGTCGGCGACGACGGACAACGCGCAGCCGTCAGACCTGGTGAGCGATCTTGGCGACTCGCTGGCCGACGCGGGCCTGTCCGACGCCCTGGAGGCTCGCCTGAGCGACGACGGGCGGATCGTCCTGGCTGCTCGCACCGGTGACGTGCGCTCCATCGCCATCCAGGGCGCCGAAGAGCTGGGCTTCTCGCCGGGGCAGTCGGACCCGGCCGCGCTCCCGGGCGGCGACGCGGACCTGTTGAGCGCGGACGTTGGCTTTGGCCTGATCGACCTGGCCGTCCACAACGGCACGCTCGACCTCGACGCCCAGGTGGCCGTGATGTTCGCACCGGAGGACATCGCCGCCGCCGACCTGCGGCAGACGGACCTGGCAGGGCTGCTGGACCTCGCGCCGCACGGCTCGGCGCAGATGACGCTGCCCGTGCAGCCGACCGTCGCGAGCCTCCAGGTCGGTCGTGGGGCGGAGGTGGTCCTGGCATCGAGCGACTTGTTCAGCGGGGCCGCCCCGGCCGTCGAGACGAGCGAGGCCTTTGCGCCCATCCAGGCCGCCAGCGAGCAGGCGACCGAGGCGCTCGTCGACGGGCTCGACAGCCTCGCCGATTGGTTTGAGCGCCTGGGAGAGACGGGCGCGCTGTCGGAGGAGATTCCCGCCCTCGCCAGCTCCGTCGGCGAGGCATTCAAGCTGGGCGAGATCATCCGCTCGCGGCTGGCCGGCCCGGTGGCCGATTACCTCACGTCGGGCAATGCTCCAACCGCCGACGGGCTGCTAAAGGTCCTGTCGGGCCTGGGCGGCAGCAGCGAGGGCGTGAGCCTGACGCTGACGGCGGCGCCCGACCTTTCCGAGACGGGCGACCTGCTCGAGTACACGCTCGCGATGGACGTGGTGCGCAGCGCCCCCGTCCCGCTGGAGCTTGCCGAGGACCTCGCGGCCGAGGGACTCGTCCTGGATTCCCCTCTGGAGGTCGATCTGATCACATCGACGAGTCTGGACCTGGTCCTAGGCGTGGACCTCGGGAAGCTGCCTTCGGCCGGCGATGCGTTCTCGGTGCACCTGGGCGAGGGCTTCAGCGTCGCAGCCGCGGTGGATGAGGCCGGGCTCACGCAGGGCGGAACGGTCGGCTTCCTGGAGGTGGAGGTCCAGGGCGGCACGGCCGTCATCGACGCCGAGGTCGCCGTCACGCCCACGGACCCCGACGACCCGCTGACGCTGAGCGAGATGCGGTCCGACGCGGCGGAGGATCTCGCGACGCAGGCCGGGACGGGAAGCCTGGCCATCGCACTGCCCCTGGGCTTCGCGGCGGACAGGGAGATACCCGGCGTGATCGAGGCGGGCCAGACGCCGAAGCTGGTCCTCAGCGATGCGAACCTGTTCGACGCGGCGGGCGCCGAGCTGACGACGGAGAGCTTCGACCACGTCGCCGACTTCCGGACCATCACGGCG
>CAZXOC010000190.1:0-14722 GCA_964642165.1 uncultured Planctomycetaceae bacterium
GCCGTCGCCGTCGGTGTGGCCGTACCAGCCGTCCCCGTAGTCGAAGTTGTGGATGTTGCCGCCGATGGGGGCCTCGAGCTCGATCTCCTCCCCGGCGTTGTTCAGCGAACCGGTGTACTCGCCGGCGATCTGTCCGCTGAACGTGTCGTAGCGGAACTCGAAGGCGGCCTGGTTCTTGACGACGACGACGTACTCACCCGGCGCGATGGACATGGCCGGGAAGACGAAGTCGATGCCGTCGGTGAACCGCAGGCCCGCCAGCGGCAGGGCATCGTCGCCGATGTTGGTGATCTCGATGAACTCGAACAGCTCGTTGTCGCCGAAGTCGGCGTCGATCTCCGCCTGGCTCGGCTGGGCGGGGTGGTACATGATCTCGCTGACGCGAATGGCGGGCGCGAGATCGATGTAGAAGGTGGCCTCGGTCAGGGCGCTCCACGTGCCGCCGTCGAGGACACGGGCCTTGACGTGCGTCGGCTCGTTGAGCGGGATGGACTCCCCGGCGTAGGCCGTGCCCGAGTCCATCGGCTCGGAGCCGTCGAGCGTGTAGTAGATCGTGCCAAAGCCGTTGGGATTGGCGATCGTCAACGTCGCGCCGAGGTCGATCATCCCGCCGTGCTGGGGCGCGGCGTCGATGGACAGCGCGGGCGCGTCGATGCTGGGGTACCAGCCCTTGGCGCGGAAGTGGGCGAGGACGTTGCCGGCGCGCGTCTGGAGGAAGTTGAGGACGCGGTCGCGCGCGGCCAGCCACGTCTCGCGCGTGTGCGGCGGCTCTCGCTTGGCGTCGCCCCAGCGGGCGGACTCCGCAACGATCGCGCGGTCGATCTGTTCGGCCCGCGACGTCATCAGTGCCGTGGCGTTCGCCGGGGCGAAGACGCCGTCGTTGTGGAAGTGGCGATGCACGCGGTCCGCGAAGCGCAGGACGTAGTCCGGGTGGACGGTGAGCTGCTGGTGGAGCCACTGCGGGTTGAAGTACGCGAACAGGGTCATGTTCGGGTGCGCCGGGGCGTCGTACGGCCCGGTGCGGTCGTCCATGCCCCTGTCCAGCGTGTGCTCGCCGTCGTGACGGAAGAACTTGAAGCCCGTGGGGCTCTCGCGGTTGTAGATGGCGAAGAAGTTGTTGACCCTGTCGTTGCCGAGGAAGTTGGAGATCGGCGCGTCGCGATCGCCGCCGTAGTAGACGTTGATCATGTAGTCGATCAGGTTGTCGACGTCGAGGAGGCACTCCTTCTCCAGGTTCGGCGTGCCGCCGGGGTCCATGCCCTGGACGCCGTAGTAGGCCTCGTCGCTCCCGAAGCCGGCGGTGGCCGCCTCCCACAGCCGATGGTAGGCGTCCATGTCGCCGTCGGTGGCCTCGATGCTGTACCCGCCGGTCGGGCCGGTGGCCTTGACGACGTCGTAGTCCTCCTTGTCGCCCCCGAAGTAGGTCTGGGCGTAGCCGGCCTCGGCGCGCTCCTGAGTCTGGTAGAGCCCCCAGTACATGCCGTTGACATACAGGTGGTAGTACCGGCTGCGGGTGGTGGGCTGGCCCGTCAGGCGCTCCGCGTCGCGCGCGAAGACGTCCCGAAGGAACGTGTTGTTGGAGTCGCCCTGGAAGCTCCAGGAGTAGTTCTGGCTGGTGCGGAGATCCACCGCGTCGAACTCGTCGGCGCCCTCCCCGCCGAACAGGGGATACCGCAGCATGGCGTCGCCGTATTCCGCCCGGAAGAAGAGGCGCAAGGCGTGCTTCGGGTTGTTCGTGCTCCGGCTGAAGCCCCCGCGGATCCGCAGCCCCGCGTCGATCTGGAAGCCGTCGTCCGCGCCGTCGGGGAAACCCGCCCCGGCGGCGTCCTCGGGATAGATCATCTCGACCGATGCCGGCCGCTCCCACTCGATGCCGTGCTGCCCGGGGTTTGCGTAGATGCCCGTCGCCGGGTCAAACAGGTTGTCCAGATCCGTCACGAGCGACATGGTCGGGATGGCCTGGAGGTCGTCGAGGATCGTCGCGGCGTAGTCGGGGTCCTCGACGATGTTCGGGTCCATGCCGTAGTCGACGACGTTGCTGCCCCAGGACGCTGGCCAGCCCTCCGGCGCCGTGCCGTCGGCGGCCTGGTGGATCACGTCGGCCAGGAACAGGTACGTCTGCGTGTCGGTATTGGACGGTTCGTAACCGGCCGCGAACGCCCGGGCTCGCAGCGCGGTCGTCTGCTGGATAGGAATGGCGCCGGCGTATTCCGTTCCGTTGGTGGGGCCGGGCTCCGTTCCGTCGGTCGTGTAGTAGACCGTCGCCCCCGTCGTGTCCGTGGAGATCTCGACGGAAAACGGCTCGTCGTGAAAGCCGCGATCGACGGTGAACTTCGTGTCGGCCACCTGGAGCCAGAACTCGTCCGTGTTGTAATCGCCGGGCGTGTCCTCGGCGAAGTAGTGCTCGCCCTGGGGGGTGTAGAGCAGCTCCGCGAGCTCCGGCAGGACGAGGAAGTCCACGTCGTCGTCGGCGACGTTGAGGGCGTGGATGGCCAGGACGTTCCCGCCCGTGTTGAGCAGTCCGAGATAGCTCGAGACGTCCACGTTCTCCCAGGCGGTGGCCTGGGCGTCGTCGCGCTGGTCGGTGGCCGTGGAGTTCCACGTCGGCGAGACGGGCGCGTTGCGCTCGGCGATCTTCGTGCCGTTGAGATACGCGACGTAGCCGTCGTCGTACTTCATGCGAAGCGTCAGGGACTCCAACGCCGTCGGGTCGGCGACGGTGAAGGGGAGCCGGACGTAGAGGGACGCGTTGACGTCCTTCATCTGCTCCTCGACGTCCGTCTCGATCAGGTCGGCGAAGGCCAGTCCCCCGCCGCCGGCGATGGGTTCGCTGAGGACGGCGAGCCCGCCGCTGGTCGTGTCGCCGACCAGGTCGAACACGCCCGGGTCGAAGCCGCCATGGCTGCCCGGGGCGGCGAAGAGCTCCACCTCCGACCCGCCGCCGCGCTCGTAGTACACCAGCGTCAGGTCGTACTGGCCGGCGGAGTCGAAGTGGAACGTGGCCAGCGTGTCCGCCGGGCCGCGAGGGTTGGGCCACTCCACGTGGTGGCCGCCGACGTCGAGACTGAACCCGTCGTCGCTGTTGACGCCGAAGGTCCAGTCTCCGGCGGCCGGGATCGTCACGATGGCCGTGGCCTCGACGACGAAGTGGTCGTCGTCGTTGCCGATGTTCATCCCCGGGAAGGGATTGTCGTCGCCGTAATGCGCCGAGCCTTCGGTGCTGAGGTAGTTGACGACGTCGGCGTTCTCGCCCTGCGACCAGGTCTGGTTCGCCGGGTTGTCGATGACGCTCTGGGCGATCGCGAGGCTGGAGACGTCCAGGGCGGTCTTGTAGTTCCACACGGCGAAGCCGGGCACGAAGGTCGCGTAGCCCAGGCCGGTCTGCCCACTGTGCCAGGTGGCGTCTTCCGTGAAGCCGTCGAGCGTCCACGTCAGCTCGTCGGAGCTGTCCGCCGGGACCTGCCAGGAGACCGCGGCCCCGCCGGCGGCGAGCTTGGTCTCCTCCAGGTGCTGGGCGATGCCGTAGGAGATGTTGCTGGCCTGCTCGGGGTACTCGTCGTACTCGTGGACGACCACCCCGTCGGCGTCCAGCAGCCCCAGGTACTCGCCGCTGCTCTTGAGCTTGAAGTTCGTGTGGAGATATCCGGCCGGGTCAACGGTGCCGTCGTCGGACGCGAAGACGACCAGGAACCCGTTGGGGCCGATCGTGGTCCCGTCGGGAAATGGCCAGATGTTCCCGCCGTCCTTGAGTTTCCAGCCGGTCAGGTCGGCCTCGGCGCTGGCGGGGTTGTGGATCTCGATCCAGTCGGTGAGGCGGCCCCAGCCGTCCCTCAGCCCGGCGGGATCGCTGTTGGAGGCCAGGAACTCGCTGATGAGGGGCTCGCCGGAGAGCAGCACTCGCGGTTCGAGGTTCTCAAATGCCGGCAATCCCTCCGGTTGCGGCATGTGGGAACGTCGCTGCATTGCTTCCTCCTAGTGCGTCCGAAGACGCCGCGTCGCCTCGCGCTGCCGGCTCGTGGGCCGCTGAACGCCGGCCCGACAACGCTCTATGAACCTGGCGATTCACCTTGATTGTACCACAATCTCCCCGAGCTGCCAAGAGCAGTTGCCGAGTTCGGCCCCTTCTTCGGTCCGGTTCTATCCACTGGCGGTGGAGTCACTTCCGCATAGAGATCGCCCGGCTCTGGCGGAATGTTGTATACGGGCGTCTGCGCCTTCCGGATGGCCCCCAGCCCGGCGCCCTGCGGATCGGCAAGGTGGCCTAGCGCCGAGCGTACAGCGTCACCTCGACCAGTTCGCCCGGCTGCACGTGGAAGTCCTCCGCCTTGCTGACCAGCGTGATGCGCACCGGCCAGCCCCACTCCCGCAACTGCGGGTCGCGCCGATGTTGCCGTGGTACCAGCTCGATGTTCGGGCCAACCTGGACGATCTGGCCCTCGGCCCAGCGCCGGGAGAAGGACCGGTCCCGGATATCGACCGACATGCCTTTCTCCGGCCGGACGCCCTGGGATTCGCGGATGTAGCTGATGATGTCCTTCTGTTCCAGCTCCGCCGTAATGGCGAGGATGGGCTGGCCGGCGGCGACGGGCTGCCCGGGGCGGAAGTCGATGCGGCTGATCGTCCCTTTGACCGGGGACCGGATCACGGTGGCGGCGATCTGGGCCTTCAGCTCCTGGATCTGCGCGTCCTGGATCTGGATGTCGGCGCGAAGCGGGCGGATCTGGGCATCGAGGCTGGCCAGTTCCACCTGCGGCATGTTCCGGAGCGTCCGGCGGACGGTGCGCTCCCTCTCCTCGGCTTGGGCGAGCTGCTTCTCGGCCTCGGTCAAGGCGGACTGGGAGACCCTCAGGCGCTCCTTCACGATGTCGTGGCGCAGCTCGGCGTTCCAGTGCGCCCAGGGCGTCTCCACGCCCCGGTCGGCGAGCTTCTCGATCTGCTTGAGCCGCTTGCCCTGGCGGTCGAGCTCGATCTTGTCGGCAGCGATCTGGGCCTTGCGGTCCATGATGGCCAGGCGCAGGCGCCCGATGTCGATGGCCAGTCGGCGCGCGTCCACATAGCCCTCGTACTCCAGGTCGGCGTGCTGGAGGTTCGTCTCGGCGAGGGTCTCCTCGAACCGGGCCTCCTCCTCGGCGATCCTGGCCTCCAGGCGGGCGATCTGGGCTCGCTGCGTGTCGATCTGCCGTCTGAGGAGCGTGTCGTCCAGCCGGGCCACCACCTCGTTGGGTTCGACGCCGTCGAACAGCTCCCACTTCCGGACCCCGTCGGCAACGAGCATGCCGCTGCCCGGGGCCGTCATCTCGTACAGGACCACCTCCACCACGCCGACGCTTCTCTGGTAGCGGCCTTGCCTGTTCCACATAAGGCTCGCCGTCACGGCCGCCGTACCGAAGACCAACAGCGGAACAACGCGGTGTCGAATGCGGCGCCACCACTGACTCCACGGCGTCGGAATGGGTTGCCGATCCGCCATCTGCTACATCTCCGACTCGTCTTCCTTGTGGTACAGCGAGGCGTGAGCCACGCCCTCGGTGGTCTGGATCTCCGCGACCAGCTCCCGGCTGCGCTCCGGATCGCGCAGCAGGACTTGGTAGGACAGGTCCAGCCCCTCGTCGCCGGCGCTTCGCTGGCTGGCGAGCTTGGCCCGCAGGGCGTGCCGCCTCAGGATGGGTTTCAGCACGCCAAGCTGCGCCGCTCCGGCCGTCCAGTGCAGCGACAGCACCACGTCGTAGCGGTGCCTCGTCCCGAACGACGTGAAGCGAAGGTACACGAAGATCAGCCCCACCAGCACGCAGCCAAGAAGCGCCGTGGGGAAGCGCCCGGTTCCGACGGCCATGCCCTGGATGATCGCCCACAGGATGAAGACCGTGTCGCGCGTGTCCTTCAGCACGTTCCGGAAGCGGACCACGGCGAAGACCGCCAGCAGGCCGAACGCGATGCTGATGTTGCCTGCCATCAGCAGCATGACCAGCGAGACGATCACCGGCACGCCCACCAGCGAGGCGACGAACATCCGCGAATACGACAGGCTCGTGTGCGTGAGCATGTAGACCCAGCCGATGACGTGCCCGACGCAGAACGCCAGCAGCAGCACCATCAGGACCGCTTCCGGCCCGGCAAGGCTGGGCTGGACGTCTCCATAGAGGAGCATGTCCACCCAGCCCCCGGCAGTGCCGTTCGCGCCGTCGTTCATACGCGGAGCTCCCGGGCCTGCTGGAGGCGATGCGGCTGGCGGGACAACGTGCAGACGCACGTGACGTATTTCGCCATCGCTCGGCGCTCCAGGTCGAAGATCTGCACCATCTGGCGAATCCAGTTCGGGAAGCGGTCCGTGAACTTCAGCTCCAGGACCACGCCCGCAATGTCCGGGAAGACGGGATCCTCGAAGCCGCCGATCTGGAAGCGGCCCCGGTAGGGTATGCCGCAGATGCGCCGGTCGAACGTCACGCGGACGGAGTTGTCGTGCTGTGTGACATACGCCTCGCGCAGGTAGGAGACGAACAACTGGGGCCTGGCTCCGATCATGTCTCGCAGGGAACAGAACTCCTGGAGGGCACCCAGGTCGTTGCCGTTGCTGGCGCTGCCGTTGGCCAGGCAGGAGAGGCTGGGCATGTCCCCCGCCAGCAGCGCCTCGACGGCGTCCCGCCGGACCTTCGCACGCTGCTTCAGGATGACGTCCGAGACGCGGCGCTTGATCTCGAAGAAGACCGGACTATCCGGGGAGAGGTCGTAGAAGCGGATGCGGAGCTTGTAGCGGTTCTTGTGCCCTTGGAGCGTCGCGCGGCACAACGCGAACGACGGGCTGTCGAGATAGAGACTGTGCACCGCGTATTCCCAGCCGTTCTCCTCCAGGGCGTGCTCGTCCGGCTCGAGGTAGGTCGTAGTGAAATCCCGAAGCCGCTGCACGAGCGATTCGTCGATGAGGTACTTCAACTCGTATCGACTTCGCTGAAGCCGCCGGCCGTACGCCATGCCTACAACACTCCCGTGCCCGTGCATCCGGGCCTTGAACCACGTCCACAACGCCATCTCAGCATGGTGAGCCACCGCCGAGGCGGCGCTACCTCACACCAGCAGCCAGCCCTTTCTCTCAAACGCCGATCAGGGCACCGATGTTACGTTCTCGTAAATATTCTATCGCCATCCTACTCTACCACACGGGCCTGGGTGCTGGCAAGGGGGTTATTCCGACGCGTTGCACGCGGGTTCGGCCGGTATGCTGGCAAGCTGTCGCCGGCCCGCGTCGGGCCGCTCAACGTGAAGGCGGTTCTAGAGCGGCTCGACCCGTTCGTCTTCCTTCATCGTCATGATGCAGCCCCGTTGACGTGGCTCTGGATGCAGCGCTTGAGGGCCTGGCGCGCCCGGACCATGAGGACCTTGACGGCCCCGAGTGTCTTGCCGAGGCGGGCGGCGATTCTCTGGAGCTTTTGCCTCCCCATGTGCCGCCATTGGATGGCGTGGTGGGCGGACTTGCCCAGCCGGACCGTGCAGACGGGCACCAGGTGGAGGATGTCCTGGTAGAGGCCCTCGGCCTCGACGGTCTGCTCCAGCTCGAGGCACAGCTGCGTCCAGGCCACCTGCTTGCGCTTCCGGTGCCCGATCCCGGCGCAGGCAGCGCCCGCCAATCCGTCGGAGGCCGCACGGGCTTGGCCCGAAGGCAACGGGTAGCTATAATCAAATACGACGTTCGAGGTCCCTGGGTCGAGCGGGCAGCCGGCAGAAGCGCGCCCCGCGCCGGGCTCCGCCCGCCTGCCGTCCGTGCGACGACGGCATCACGCCGAAATGGGAACCCGGACCGTATCCCATCGGGTCCGCACGGGTTTCCTACTCATGGGCCGGCCTGTCGGCGGCGCGCATCGGCACCGGGCCGTGCCAGACGCCGCGCGTCGCGGCCGCGGGCCGGCCGGGAACGTCCGTGAGGGCGGAGAAGGACCAGGTCATGGCTGGTGCGAACATCCTCGTCGTGGAAGACCGGGCGGACGTTGCGCGGGATATCCGGCAGCGCCTTCGGGGACTCGGCTACTCCGTGGCGCCGGCGGCCGTCTCCGGCCGCCAGGCCGTCGAGGAGGCGGCGCGGTCCAAGCCCGATGTCGTCCTGGTGGACATCCGGCTGGGAGACGGGACGGAGGCGATCGAGGCGGCCCGGGAGATCCAGAGCCGCCTGGACATCCCCGTGGTCTGCCTGACGGGCTGCGCCGATGCGCCGATGCTCCGGCGCCCCGGGGTGGTCCAGCCCTTCGGGTGCGTCTTCGAGCCGTTCCAGACGGAGAAGCTGGGGTCGGGCATCGAAATGGCCATCGCGCGACACCGCCTGGAGCAGCAGCGGAGGCGGGAGGGGGACGAGCTCCGGGAGGCCGAAGTGAGATACCGGTTCCTCTACGAGCACTGTCCGGCGATCCATCTGGTGGTGGGGACCGACGGCACGATCCAGGACGTCAACGACACGCTGGTCGAGATCATGGGCTACGAGAAGTGCGAGGTGGCCGGGCGGCACGTCCTGGAGTTCGTCGAGCCGCAGGACAGCGGCAAGGTCCTGGAGGAGCTCGAGCGGGGCCTCAACGGCGACGTCGCCTCCGACGTGGAAGTGACCGCGCGCGCCAAGGACGGCACGGTGCACACGTTCCTGTTCTCCCGGGGCGTGCCCGTCCGGGACCAGGACGGCAAGATCACCGGCAGCCTGCTGGCGGGCATGGACATCACGGAGCGCAAGGCCGCCGAGCAGATGCTCTACGGGCGCGAGGAGCAGCTTCAGCGGGCGCGGAGAGTCAGGACGATCGGGCGTCTGGCCGGCGGCATCGCGCATCACTTCAACAACCTGCTGAGCGTCATCCTGGGCAACGCGGAGCTTCTCCGCGCCGAGCAAAGCGCGCAGGAGGAGCGGTCGCAGAAGCTCGACCAGATCATCGACGCCGCCAAGCAGGGAGGCGAGCTGACCGAGAAGCTCCGCCGCTTCGCCCGGGGACGGGACCTGAAGAAGGAGTCCCTCGACGTGCACCGGCTGCTGCGGTCGGTCACGGACCTGCTGAGGCCCGCCGTGGGCAGCCGGGTCGAGATCGACCTCGACTTCCGCGCCGAGCCGCCCGTTCTGCTGGGCGATTCGGCGCAGTTGCAGAGCGCCCTGCTGGAACTGGGCCTGAACGCCCGCGACGCGATGCCCGGCGGCGGGCAGATCACCTTCTCGACCGAGCGGGTCGAGCTGGACCGGGCCTCCTGCCACGTACGGGGCCTGGAACTGCCCCCGGGACGGTACCTGAAGATCTCGGTCAGCGACACGGGCGTGGGGATGGACGACGAGACGCGCCGCCAGGCCTTCGAGCCGTTCTTCACGACCAAGGGCACGGGGCAGAGGGTGGGGCTCGGCCTATCGAGCGCCTACGGCTGCGTGCAGGCGCATGCCGGGGCGATGCAGGTCTCGGCTCGCGAGGGCCTCGGCACGCGAGTCACGGTGTACCTGCCGCCGGGGGAGTCGATCGTCGCCAGCGGCGCCGCGGCCAAGGCCTGAGCGCCCCGCCGACCCGCGCCGCCCCGACGCAAAACGAACTTGCGTTTGCCGGGAGGCCTGCGAGAATCGCACCGGCGGCGGAGACCACCCCGGGACGATGAGGATGAACGCAGCGAAGGCGATGGTGCTGGCGGCTTGGCTCGGGGGCGCGTGCCTTGCCGGGTGCGGGGGCGGCTCGTCGGCGCCGGCGGACCCGCGGAGGCCCCAGGTCGACCAGGCCGTCCGCGAGAAGTGGGGCAAGGGCCTCGACGAGATGCCCACCGTCGAGCTCGTCGTCATCAGCCCGCACAACGAGAACATCTGCAACGAGTTCGAGTGGGCCTTCAACCTCCACCACGCCGTGGAACACGGCCGGAAGGTCCACGTGGTGTGGCGCGACGTCGGCGGCGGCAGCACCGCCGTCCTCCGCTTCCTCGAAAACAGGTACAAGAACGGGAAGGGCGCCGAGATCGACGTCGTCTGGGGCGGCGGGGAGGTGAACTTCGCGACGATGGCCGCCGAGGGCATCCTCCAGCCGATGGAGGTCTCCGACGGCGTGCTCGCCAACGTGCCGGAGTCCTTCGGGGGCCTGTCCATGTACGACCCGAACCGGCGGTGGTTCGGTTCGGCCGTCAGCGGGTTCGGCTTCCTCTACAACCGCTCGCTGCTGAAGCGCGCGAACATCCCCGAGCCCAAGCGGTGGGAGGACCTCGCCCGGCCGGAGTGCTTCAGCCAGATCTGCCTGGCGGACCCGACGCAGTCGGGCTCGGCGGCCGCGGCATACGAGATGATCGTCCAGTCGGCGCCGAGCTGGCCGGCGGGCTGGGCGCGGCTGCTGGGCATCCTGGGCAACGGCAAGCGGTTCGTGGACAGCGCCAGCGGGGCGGCCAACGCCCCGGTGCTCGGCGAGGCGCCGATCGCCGCGTGCATCGACTTCTACGGGATCAACCGCGTTCGCGAGGCGCCCGACGTGCTGGTGTACGTCAGCCCGAAGGGGCAGACCGCCTTCAACGCCGACCCCATCGCCATCCTCCGCAACCCGCCGCACCCGGAGCTGGCGCAGCGGTTCGTGGACTTCGTCCTGTCGCGTCGCGGCCAGGCGCTGTGGGCGCTGCGGGTGGGCGAGAGGGACGGCCCGATCCGCAGCGCGCTCGGGCGCCAGCCGATCCGGCGCGACGTGTACGCCGCCTACGCGGGCAAGCTCTGCCCGGGCATCGTCAACCCCTACGAGGGCGGCGGGGCGCTGGAGCTGGACCGCACGATGTGGCAGCGCCGCTTCGGCCTCTTGCGGAAGCTGGTCCGTGCCGCCGCCGTGGATAACGACCAGTTCCTCCGGGCGGCGAAGCGGAAGCTCATCGAGACGAACTTCGATCCGAAGCGCCTGGCCGAGTTCCACCGCCTGCCGGATAACGTCGCCACCGAGGCGGGGATCGCCGAGGTCGCCCGGAAGCTCAACGACGAGACCGAGGCGGAGAAGATCACCACCGACTGGCAGCGGTTCTTCCGCGAGAGATACAAGCGGGTCGCCGAGTGAAGCGCGTTGACGACAACGCCCATCTGCCGCGCCGCGCGCGGGCGCGGGTGGACGGCCCGCCCGCGCTGGTCCCCATCGCCCTGGCCAGTCTCGTGGTGATCTTCCTGCTGGTCTTCCTCATCCTGCCCGTCTGCCTGACGATCGGCGCGGGCTTCTATCACAAGGGGGGGGTGAGCTTCTACTGGTTCCGGCGCGTCGTCGGCAACGAGATCCTGCGGGGGCAGCTCGTCAACGGCCTGGCGCTGGCGTCGGTGACCACGCTGGCCTGTCTGGTCGTTGCGATCCCGCTGGCCGTCGTCCGGACGCGCTACCGATTCTGGGGCTCGGGCGTGCTGGGCGCGCTGCTGCTCGTGCCGCTCATCCTGCCGCCATTCGTCGGGGCGCTGTCCATGCGGCGACTGCTCGGGCAGTACGGCGTGCTGAACCTGCTGCTGGAGCGGATCGGCCTGCTCGACTTCTCCGCGGGGCGCCCGCCGGACTGGCTCGGAAGCGGCTTTAGCGGCGTCGTCGTCCTCCAGGTGCTCCACCTGTTCCCCATCCTCTACCTCAACGCCTCGGCCGCCCTGGCCAACGTGGACCCGGCGATGACCCAGGCCGCCCGCAACCTCGGGGCCGGGCCCCTGCGGTCCTTCTTTCGCATCACCCTGCCCCTCATCCGACCCGGGCTCTTCGCCGGCGGGACCATCATCTTCATCTGGGCCTTCACCGACATCGGCACGCCGCTGATCCTCGGCTACGACGAGGTCATCCCCGTCACCATCTTCCAGCGCCTCTCCCAGGCGCAGGTCAGCCCGCTGACCTACGGGCTGGTCTTCATCATGCTCTCGACGGCCGTGGCCCTCTACGTGCTCGGCAAGTTCGTCTTCGGACGCGGCGCCGCGGGCGAATCCGCCAAGGCCACCGTCGCCGAGGAGACCCGCCGGCTCGGGCCCGTCGGCACGCTCGCGGCGTGGGGCCTGTTCGGCGCCGTCATCTTCGCGTCGCTCCTGCCCCACGTCGGCGTGGTGCTCACCGCCCTGTCGCGCCGATGGGTCAGCACGATCCTGCCCACCGCCTACACGGTCGATCATCTCGTGTTTGTGGTGACCCGCCGGGAGACCTACGGCTGCATCCGGAACAGCCTGATGTACGCCGGGACCTCGACGGCCGTCGACATCGCCCTGGGCTGCGCGGCGGCCTGGCTGCTGATCCGCAGCCGCCTGCGGGGGCGAACGCTGCTGGACGGGCTGACCATGCTGCCGCTGGCCGTGCCGGGGCTGATTCTCGCGGCCGGGTACGTCGCCATGACCGCCAGGGGCAGTCCCCTGGAGGGGATCGGGCCGATGCGCAACCCGTTCGTGATCCTCGTGATCGCCTACTCCGTCCGCCGGCTGCCGTTCGTCGTGCGGGGCGTTTCGGCCGGGCTCCAGCAGGTGCCCGTCTCTCTCGAGGAGGCCGGGCGAAACCTCGGCGCCACGCGCCCGCAGACGCTCCTGCGGATCACCGTCCCGCTGATCCTGGCCAACATCATCGCCGCGGGCGTCCTGACCTTCGCCTTCGCGATGCTGGAGGTCAGCGACTCGCTGATCCTGGCGCAGCAGCACGCGCACTACCCGATCACGAAGGAGATCTACAAGCAGGCCGCCTCCGGCAACGTGGACGCGGCGAGCGTGGCCTCGGCGCTGGGCGTCTACGGCATGCTGCTGCTCGGCGGGACCTTCGCCGTCGCCGGGGCGCTGATGGGCAGAAGGCTCGGCGCGATCTTCCGCGCGTGAGGTACAATCGCCGGGCCGGGCCGCGACCCTTGCGGCGCGCCCGGCCGGGATGCAGGCGATGAAGCAGATCCTCCTGCACGACATCACGAAGGTCTACGGCACGGGCGCGGCGGCGGCCATCGCCGTCCGCGACGTCAGCCTCACCATCGAGCCCGGCGAGTTCTTCTTCCTGCTCGGGCCCAGCGGGTGCGGGAAGACCACGCTGCTTCGCATCATCGCCGGGCTGACCCGCCCGACGGCCGGTCGCGTCGTCCTCGGCGACCGCGACGTCACCGACCAGCCCGTCGAGAGCCGCCACACCGCGCTCGTCTTCCAGAACTACGCCCTCTGGCCGCACATGACCGTCCGGGACAACGTGGAGTTCGGGCCCAAGATGCGGAAGGTGCCCCGCCCCGAGCGCCGCGGTCGCGCGGCGGCGAACCTCGCTCGCGTGCGGATGGACGACCTCGCCGGGCGCAAGCCCAACCAGCTCTCCGGCGGGCAGCAGCAGCGCGTGGCGCTGGCCCGCGCCCTCGCCGCCCAGCCCGACTGCCTCCTGCTCGACGAGCCCCTCAGCAACCTCGACGCGCGCCTGCGCCTCCACATGAGGCAGGAGCTGCGATCCCTCGTCAAGGCCACCGGCACCACCGCCGTCTACGTCACCCACGACCAGAAGGAAGCCCTCTCCATGGCCGATCGCATCGCCGTGATGGACGAGGGGCGCGTGGTGCAGATCGGCCGCCCCGAAGACGTCTACGACCGCCCCCAGAGTCGCTTCGTCGCGGACTTCCTCGGCGAGGCGAACTTCGTGACGGGCACGGCCGCCGCCGACGGGCCGCGGCTCCGCGTCGAGACGCCGGTGGGCGTCCTGTTCGCCCCGGCCACCGACGCGGGGCTCGCCGGGGGCGACGTCACCTGCTGCATCCGGCCGGAGCGGATCGCCCTGGCGCCCGGGGGCGAGGAGGCGAGCGGCCCGGCGGGGGAGGGCACGGCCCGCCTGACGGCCACCGTCGCCGCCTGCATCTACCTCGGCGAGATGCGCCAGTACCTCTGCGACCTCGGCGGCCGGGCCCGCTGGAAGGTCTTCGTCCTCTCCGACCCGCGCCCGCCGATCGCCGAGGGCCGGCGCGTCACGCTACACGTCGCCGCCCGCGACGTCGCCGTCCTGCCCGCGTGAAGCGCCCGCCGACGGAGACGTATCCACGTAACGCGGCCCTGTTCACGCAACTCGCCTGGTGACGTGCTCAACGAACGGCCCGCGCGCCGAGGACGTGTGGGCGCGGCCGCGGACCGTCGTGGCTGCTGACGTGGAATGGCGGCCGCGCAGGCAAGGGCCCTTCCAAGTTGTCTGCAGAGATGTTTGGGGAGTGGGCAAGCGCGGGTCCGGCGCTGCTCAACCGGGAAGATGCAACGTTCCTCAGCCCGGAGGATCGAGCATTCGTGAGCCCCGGCGGGGCGCGAGGATTTGGCCGTGGGCGTCAGCCCACGGAACACGACGCCAACAACGCGCCAGCCCCGAAGGGGCGCAAGGAACGCACGTGTCGGGAGATCCTGTCGCCCCTTCGCGGCTGGGTCGTTTCTGGCACCGGCCTGCGGCGGCTGGCGCCGCCGGCCGAATCGTGCCGGCCTTCCAGGCCTCGTCCTCGGCGCGAGCCGTGCGCGGTAGGCCTGGCGCGATACGTCGTGCACTACCGAGCCATTCTTGTGCCCTCCTCAGCGCAACGCTCCGGCGCCCGGCCGCGGAGAGCGAAGCAATTCCGACGAGAGCTTGATCATTGGCCGAAGCGCGGTATACTCAGATGCGCATCTACGTGCGGGCACGGGGTAACGGACGCACTTCTGTTGGGTGCCTGTGCTTCCTGCCCCTGCGCCCGCCCTGCGGGAGAAGACCATGGCCGCTCAGCCCACGGGCGCAGAGACCCCCGGCGCGGTTCTCGAACCTCTCGAACCCCGCCTGCTCCTGGCGGTGAACTCCCT
>CAZXOC010000191.1:0-14663 GCA_964642165.1 uncultured Planctomycetaceae bacterium
CGGCCAGGTTGTGCAGCATCAGGCGCCGCGGGGCCGCCAGCGCCGCCGCCGTGCGCACGTCGCCCGCCTTCAGGATCGACGGCGTGAACAGGTCGCCCAGCCAGCGGGCATCCTCCTCGCCGCCAAGCGCGTCCAGGTCGGCGGCGACGCTCGTCCGCTCGGGCGCGAGCGGCGCGGCCAGCAGGCACCACGCCCCGGCCCTGCCCACGCCAACCAGCCCCAGCGACCGCGTGCTTCCCTGGCGCTTCAGGTACGCCAGGGCCGTCAGGATGTCCTGCACGCGCTGCACGAGCGGCGTGCGGTTGTACGTCGTGAAGTAGCGCCCCGTCTTCTTCTGGTGCGTCGCCTCCAGCGGCGAGAGGTGCTCGCCGGTGAGGTACGTGTCGATGGCCAGCACGGTCTGCCCCGTCTCGAGCAGCTTCGCCAGGAGCTTGCCCGGGCGCGCCGACGCCGCGTCGATCAGCCCCGCCTTGCCGTCCGGGTGGACGACCACGCACGCGGGGCCCGCCCCCGACGCGCCCTTGCGTCGATACAGGATGCCCGGCACGCGGTCGCCGACGCCCTTGCGCCCCAGCAGCAGCCGCGTGACGCGGACGTCAGCCGCCGTGGCCGAGCCGAGGTCCTTCACGGCCAGCTCGCGGGCCTTGGGCACGGCCGCCAGGATGGCGTGCCGGTACGCCGCGCCGAGCGTCTCGGCGAAGCGCTGCCGTTCGGCGGCCTTGGCGGGCAGCAGCTCGTCGCGTTGGCGCCGGCACTCGGCGATGATGTGCTTCTTGAGCGTCTCGGGCGTCTTGGCGTCGGCGGGCAGCTTGCGGCCGGGGAAGATCCGAAGGTCCTCGCGCTTCTCGATCTTGACGGCGGGTTCCGGGACGGCCTTGCCGTCGCCCTTGCCGCGGATCCACCGCTCGAAGAAGCCGTAGACGCTCTCGCGGTGCGGCTGCGGGTAGCCGTGCCCGCTCTTGATGTGGACGTTGACGACGCGCCCGGCCGCGCCGTACAGCTCGTAGACGCCGCGGATCGACGGGTACTCGACCTTCGGCGTTTCCTTCGTCCAGTCGCCGGTGACGGACGGCAGGATGAGCGGGCGCGGGGCCATCAGCGCGGCGATCTCGATGTTGTTCGTCTCGATCCGCAGCAGCGGCGCGTTCTCGCAGATGCACCCGCCCTGCATGATGCCGCTGACCATGCAGACGGGCGCCGCGGCGGTCACGCGGGGCTCGATGCCCATCACCATGAAGGTCTGCGTGCCCCCGCCGGAGCAGCCGGTGACGCCGATGCGGTTCGGGTCCACGTCGTCCAGCGACTGGAGGAAGTCGATCGCGCGGATCGTGTTCCAGCTCTGGAGGTGCATGTGGCTCAGGCCCCACAGCTCGTCGTGAGGCGTGGTGAAGATCGTGCGGTGCTTGCCCGCCTGGACGCCCGAGTCGTTGTAGCCGACCATGTCGTAGGCGAACACCACGTACCCGAGCTTCGCCTTCGTGATGCAGCGCGCCTGGACGCTGTCGCCGAGGCGCCCGTACTTGCCGTGGCCGTGCGGCGCGGCGATGCCGGGGAACGGCCCCTTCCTGCCCTGGGCCTTGCCGAAGGGCCGGTACAGGTTCCCGCAGACGTAGAAGCCCGGGCGGCTCTCGATGAAGGCCTTCTCGATGGTGTAGCCGTCGCGCTCGATCCTGTCGAAGACGCGCGGCTTGAGCGGGCAGCGCAGCGGCTCGGGCAGCAGCCCGCAGCTCACGCGGACGTGCTCGCGCAGCCACGCGGCGCGCCGCTCCCACGCCGCCTTCGTGGCGGGCTTCGGCATGGCCATCCGCAGGTTGAGGTGGCGGCAGCGCCCGAGGCGCTCGTCCCCCGCGGCGTGCGGGCCGGCCGGGAACACGCGCGTCAGGCGCCACAGACGCGCCGGGTCGCAGCCCGCGTCGCGCGCCAGCAGCAGCGCGCCCACGAGCGTGTCCCCCTTCGCCGGGCGCGGGGCGAACGTGACGGCCACCGGCTCGTCGGCCGGCAGGTCCACCTCGCCCAGCCGGACCCAGGCGAAGGCCTCGCCCTTGCCTTCCCCAGCCGCCGAGAGCTCCTTCCCGCCGAGGGTCCACTCGATGCGCTTTCCCGCGCGCTGCCACGCCCACGCGTGCCATGTGCCGCCCGGCGAGATCTTCAGCGGCGCCTTCGCCAGGGCCCTCAGCCGCCGGGCACTCACCAGGACGACGCGCCCCGGCTGGTCGTGAAACTGCCCCCACACCGGTGCGGCGAGCGAGAGGACGGCTATCGCGCCAACGCAGGTCAACGTGCCGACGTGCAGGTTCATCTTCTGTCTCCTCAACGCAGGGCCCCGTCGGTGGGGTATCCTAGACGCGGCACGCCCCCCGCCGCAAGCGGCCCGCGGGCTGCCGGACCGTCGACGCGCGCCGTTGACTTCCGCGCGCGGTCCGCTATACGTGGCCACTTCGGAGCACGCATGCCGGCCCGAGCAGCCCCCGCGGCCCGCCCGCAGGACGGAGACACGACGTGAACGAAGGACCCGCCGAGAAGACCCCCGACTGGCAGGACCCGCAGGTCGTCGCCCGCAACAAGGAGCCCGGCCACGCCACGCTGATCCCGTACGCCGACGAGGCGTCGGCCCTGGCCGGGGATCGCGGCGCCTCGCCCTTCCACCTGCCGCTGGACGGGAGGTGGCGGTTCCACCTGGCGGCTTCGCCCGCTGCGGCGCCGGCCGGCTTCGAGCAGCCGGGCTTCGACGACGGCGGCTGGGACGAGATCGACGTGCCCGCCTGCTGGCAGATGGCCGGCTACGACAAGCCGATCTACACGAACGTGAAGTACCCCTGGCCGGCGGAGCTCTTCCCCCGCGTCCCGGAGGCGAATCCCACCGGATGCTACCGCACGACGTTCGAGCTGCCCGAGGCATGGGGCGGCCGGCGGGTCCTCCTGATGTTCGAGGGCGTCGAGTCGGCCTTCTATCTCCACGTCAACGGGCGCGAGGTGGGCTACTCGCAGGGCTCGCGCCTGCCGGCGGAGTTCGACGTCACGCCGCACCTCCAGCCCGGCACGAACACCGTCGCCTGCAAGGTGCTCCGCTGGTCGGACGGCTGCTGGCTGGAGGACCAGGACCACTGGTGGTTCAGCGGCATCTACCGGCCAGTGTACCTGGTCGCGACGCCGGCGGTCCACGTCCGCGACTTCTTCGCCCGCACGGAGCTGGACGACAGCGACGCCGACGCGACGCTGCGCGTGACGGCCTGGATCGCGAGCTTCGGCATCGAGGACGTCCAGGAGCACTCCCTGGCCGCGGCGCTGTACGACGCGGACGGGCGGCCCGTCGGCGAGCCGGTCGAGACGAAGCTCGAGTGGCGCACGAACTGGGAGACGCCGCGGGTCGAGTTGACGCGGTCCGTGCCGGACCCGCGGAAGTGGTCGGCCGAGACGCCGCATCTCTACACGCTCGTGCTGACGCTGAAGGACCCCGCCGGCCGCGTCGTCGAGGCCGAGAGCTGCAAGGTGGGCTTCCGCCGCGTCGAGATCCGCGGCGGGCAGCTCCTGGTCAACGGCCAGGCCGTGCTGCTGAAGGGCGCCAACCGCCACGAGCACGACGACCGGCGCGGCAAGGCCGTCACCGAGGAGTCCATGCTCGCCGACATCCGCCTGCTGAAGCGGTTCAACTTCAACGCCGTCCGCACCAGCCACTACCCCAACTGCCCGCGCTGGTACGAGCTGTGCGACGAGCACGGCCTCTACCTCATCGACGAGGCGAACATCGAGTGCCACGGCGTCTACAACCAGCCGTCGAACCTGACGGAGTGGCAGGCGGCCTTCCTGGAGCGCGGCAGCCGCATGGTCCTGCGCGACCGCAACCACCCCAGCGTGATCCTCTGGTCGCTGGGCAACGAGGCGGGCTTCGGGCCGAACCACGCGGCGCTGGCGGGCTGGATCCGCGCGTGCGACCCGACGCGCCCCGTCCACTACGAGGGGGCGATGCACGTGGAGGGCTGGCCGCGGCTGGGCACCGACATCCTCTGCCCGATGTACCCGTTCATCGGCTTCGGCGTGGACACCCGCGAGGGCACGTACCGGCGAACGCTGGAGGAGCTGGTCACGAAGGACGGCGACCGCCCGGGCATCATGTGCGAGTACGTCCACTCGATGGGCAACAGCACGGGCAACCTGAAGGAGTACTGGGACGCCATCCGCAGCCACCCGCGGCTCCAGGGCGGCTTCGTCTGGGACTGGGTGGACCAGGGCATCGTCAAGGCGACCGGCGACGGCCGCGAATACTGGGGCTACGGCGGGGACTTCGGCGACGAGGTCAACGACGCGAACTTCTGCATCAACGGGCTGATCTGGCCGGACCGCACGCCGCACCCGGCCATGTGGGAGATGAAGAAGGTCCAGCAGCCCGTGCAGTTCGAGGCGGTCGATCTCCCCCGCGGGCGGATTCGCATCACCAACGAGAGCTTCTTTGCAGATCTGTCGTACCTGGACGGCTCGTGGCGGCTGGAGGCCGACGGGCAGGTCGTCCAGCGGGGCGAGCTGCCGAAGCTCCGCACGCCGCCCGGCGGCAGCGAGGTGCTCACCGTCCCGTTCGAGGCGCCAACGCTCCCGCCCGGGGCGGAGGGCTTCCTGACCGTCACGTTCGCCCTCGCCGCCGACGCGTGGCACGCCGAGAAGGGCTTCGAAGTGGCCTGGGAGCAGTTCGCCCTTCCCCGCCAGCCGCCCGCCGTCGAGCCGGGCGCGGGCGCCGCCCCGGCCGGGCCGCTGTCCATCCAGGACGCCGCCGGGAAACTGACCGTCGCCGGCGAGGGCTTCGCCGTCGTCTTTTCCAAGGCCGAAGGCCGCATCGTCTCGTTCCGGCACGGCCCGGCCGAGGTGATCCACGACGCCCGGGGCCCGCGCGTGAACCTCTGGCGTGCCCCGACGGACAACGACGGCATCCGCGGCGAGCAGTCCACGGCCGGGCGCTGGCGGGCCGCCGGGCTCGACCGCATGCAGCACCACGGCGCGTCGGTCGAGATCGCCGCGGCCGGCGCCGGTTCCGTCCGCGTCGCCGTGAAGACGGAGATGCGCGCCGACGGCTGCGCCGGCCGCGTTGCCTGCGAGCAGCACTACACCGTCCGCGCCGACGGCAGCGTGCAGATCGACACGACCGTCCGCCCCGAGCTGGACGTGCCCAACCTGCCGCGAATCGGGCTGGCGCTCGCGGTGCCGGGCGGCCTCGAGCGCTTCGCCTGGTTCGGCCGCGGACCCCACGAGAACTACTGGGACCGCAAGACCGGCGCCGCGATCGGCCTCTACGAGACGACCGTCGACGAGATGTACACGCCGTACATCTACCCGCAGGAGTACGGCAACCGCTGCGACTGCCGCTGGGCCGCGCTGGCGAACGACGCGGGCGCCGGGCTCCTCGTCGTGGTCGGCGAGCTGCTCGAAGTGAGCGTCCACCACCACGCGCTGGAGAACCTCACAGCGGCGACGCACACCTGCGACCTCGTTCGCGTCGATGAGGCGTATCTGTACCTCGACGTGCACCAGCACGGGCTCGGGGGCGAGTCCTGCGGGCCGCCCACGCAGGAGCGCTACTGGGTCCGCCCCGTCGAGACGGCGTTCACGGTCGTCGTGCGCCCGCTCGGGGGCGGCGACGATCCCATGGCCCTGAGCAAGCTCCTGCGGGCGCGGTGCCGGACGGAGGACGACTGAGCATGCCCAAGCGCACGATCAAGCCGTTTCGCCCGATCTACCCGACGCCGGCGGGGCTCATCACGTCGATCGACGCCGAGGGGCGCGCCAACATCATCACGCTCGGCGAGGTGCACAACCTCAGCATCGCCCGGCCGGTGATCGTCGGCATCGCCATGGCCAAGGCCCGCTACAGCCACGAGCTCATCCGCCGGTGCGGCGAGTTCGTGGCGAACCTGCCGCCGACGGGGCTCCTGGAGAAGGTCGACCGCTGCGGCACGGCGAGCGGGCGCGACGTGGACAAGTTCGCGGCGTTCGGGCTGACGCCCCTGCCGGCCGAGCGGGTCCGCCCGCCGCTGATCGCCGAGTGCCCGCTGAACCTGGAGTGCAGGCTGCTGGACGTGCAGGAGTGGGGCGACCACGACCTGTTCGTCGGCGAGGTGCTCGTCGAGCACGTGGACGAATCGGCGCTCGACGAGAACGGCAAGCTCCGCATCGACCGCCTCGACGTCCTCTGCTACGTCCACGGGGAGTACTGGTCGCTGGGGAAGCGTCTCGGCGCACACGGCTTCACGCGGACGCGGCAGGACGGAGCCGCGGCCGGCGGCGGCTAGCGCGCGGAGGGCGAGGCGGGCGCCGTCGTCGGCGGATCGCCCGTCACGTCGGCCAGCACCCACAGCAGCCGGGCGATCCCCGCAACGCTCTTGAGCTCCTCGGGCGGGCGAGCCCTCCACGTCCGCCAGAAGTGCTCTCCCGTCCGCCGCGCGCGGAGGAGGAACTGTCTCTGGCCGGTGGCGCGGTACAGCTCCACGTCGGCCTCCGCCATCAGGTGCGAGAAGAACGGCGCGTCGCGGTAGGCGCCGGTCCTGGCATCGAGCAGCGCCTCGGCGGCCCGGCCGACGGCGACGGCCTCGGCCCGGTCGGCGGGATCGCCGGTGAGCCGGTGGGCCAGCAGGTGGCAGCGGATCATCATGCCCGTGTTGTACGTCCACTTGTGCCGCTGGATCTTGCCGGTCCGGGAGTGGACGTGGTCCATGTAGAGCTTGTCGGTGTCCTGGAGGCGGCGGGTCCAATTCAGGATGCGGCGGGCGTGGGCGATCAGCGCCCGCCGGCGGTCGGGCGGCTTGTGGCGTGCCAGCCGCAGCGCCGCGTAGGCCGCCGTCGCGTTGCTGCACACGCCCTTCTGCGCCTTGGACTTGTCGCGTCCGCGGCTGACGTGCCAGTGGATGCCGCCCCCCTGCTTCTCGTCCCACCCGGACAGGACGAACCGCAGCGCCGCCTCGGCTCGACGGAGGTACTTCGCCTCGCCGGTCCGTTCCCAGGCGTAGATCAGGTCGATGGCGGCCCAGGCGTTGTCGTCGTAGTAGCGGTCGTCGCCGCCGCCGGCGAGATACGGCTGGTAGCCGGGCGGGTCCCGGCGCGCGTCCCAGTGGGCGTCCAGGCCCTCGAAGAACCGCGCCAGGACGGGCGCGTAGACGTCGCGGTCGTGGCGCATCGCCGCCGTCAGGACGGTCGTCTGCACGACGTTGTCCCACATGAAGGCGTACGGCAGCTTGCCCTTCCGCGGAGGGTGGAACCCGCGGTAGAGCCCCTTGCGGGCGTCCCAGAAGTGCGTCTGGATGTACCGGGTCACCGCGCGGGCCCGGGACAGGGCGTCGGTCGCGCCGGCCCGCGCGGAGGCCGGGACGGATCCGCCCGGGGCATGCCCCGCCCATGCCAGCGCCAGGACGAGCACTCCGATGCATCTGCCGGGAGACATCGCTCGCATCACTCCACGCTACAGGACCTCGAGCTCCGCCGTCACGGCGCCGCTCGCCGGGTCGTCCGCCTGGCCGCCGCCGCCGGAGATGCGGAACATGCCGGGCTCGACGAAGGGCCGGCCCTCGTCGTCGTAGCAGGCGAGCTGCTCGCCCTTCAGCGTGAAGGCCACCGCCCGCGTCTCGCCGGGCGCCAGGTGGATCCGCCGGAAGCCCTCCAGGTGCAGCCGCGGCACCGGCACGGACGCCTTCACGTCGCTGACGTAGAGCTGCACCACCTCGTCCCCGGCCCGCCGGCCGGCGTTCGTCACCTCCACGGTCACCGTGACGGCCTGGCCGGCGGCGATCTCGGCCGGGCTCAGCCGCAGGCCGGCGTACTCGAACGTCGTGTAGCTCAGGCCGAAGCCGAAGCGGTACAGCGGCTCGGCCTCCAGGAAGCGGTAGGTCCGCCCGGCGAGGCGATAGTCGTCGAACGGCGGGAGCTGATCGAGCGACGTCGGCACGGTGACGGGCAGGCGCCCGGCGGGGTTGTAGTCGCCGAAGAGCACGTCGGCGACGGCGGCGCCGCCCTGCTCGCCGGGATACCACGCCGCCAGGATGGCCGGCAGGTTCTCCTGCGCCCAGGGGATGGACACCGCGCTGCCGCTGGTCAGCACCAGCACCACGGGCCGGCCCGTCTCGTCGAGCGCCTTGAGCAGCTCCTCCTGCACGCCGGGAAGTGCGATGTGCCTCCGGTCGCCGCCGGCGTCGCTGTCCTCGGCCGCGCCCTGCTCGCCTTCCAGCCGCGCGGTCAGCCCCATGCAGGCGATCACCACGTCGGCGTCGCGGGCCTGGTGGACGGCCCGGCCGAAGCCCGCCGTCGAGTCGCCCGTCAGCTCGCAGCCCGGCTCGTGGTTGACCTGGGTGCCGGCGGACACGGCCGCCAGGATGCCCTCCAGCGGCGTGACGCAGCGATCGGAGAAGCCGAAGTAGTTCGCCAGCAGCACGTCCATGCCGCGGGCCGTCGGGCCGACGACCAGGACCTTCCCGAGGTCCTTGGGGAGGGGCAGGAGCCCGTCGTTCTTGAGCAGGACGATGGACTCGCGGGCCATCTGCCGGGCCAGGCGGCGGTGCTCGTCGCAGCCGACGACCTCCGGGCCGATGCGCGAGTACGGCACGAGCTCGTCGTCGTCGAACATCCCCAGGCGCATGCGGGCCTCGAACAGGCGCGTGACGGCCACGTCGATCTCCGCCTCGGTCGCCAGGCCTTCCTTGACGGCCAGCACGAGCGCCTCGAACGTGCAGCCGCAGTTCAGGTCGCAGCCGTTGCGGACGGCCAGGGCGGCCGACTCCGCCGCGGAGCCCGTCACCTCGTGGTACAGGTGGAAGTCGGAGACGGCCCCGCAGTCGCTGACGACGTAGCCGGCGAAGCCCCACTCGTCGCGCAGGATCTTGCCCAGCAGCGTTTCGCTGCCGCAGCACACCTCGCCGTTGGTGCGGTTGTAGGCGCCCATGACCGACGCGCAGGACGCCTCCCGAACGCAGGCCTCGAAGGCCGGCAGGTACGTCTCGCGCAGGTCGCGCCGGCTGACGACGGCGTCGAAGTGGTGGCGGTCCTCTTCCGGCCCGCTGTGGACGGCGTAGTGCTTCGCCGTCGCGACGCACTTGAGGCAGGTGGGATCGTCGCCCTGGAGGCCCTTGCAGAACGCCACGCCCATCCGGGCGGTGAGGTACGGGTCCTCGCCGTAGGTCTCCTGGCCCCTCCCCCAGCGCGGGTCGCGGAAGATGTTGATGTTCGGCGTCCAGTACGTCAGGCCGAAGTACTGCCCGCGGTTGCCCTGCCGGACGGCCTGGTGGTGCTTCGCGCGGGCCTCGTCGCTGATGGCGTCGGCGACGCGGCGCATCAGCGGCGCATCGAACGACGCGGCCATGCCGATCGCCTGCGGGAAGACCGTCGCCCGCCCGGCCCGCGCGACGCCGTGGAGGCACTCGTTCCACCAGTTGTATTCCGGCACGCCGAGGCGCTCGATCGCCGGGGCGTCGTGCACCATCTGCGAGACCTTCTCCTCGAGCGTCATGCGCGCGACGAGGTCGGCGGCGCGCTCACCGGGCGGGAGCGAGGCGTCCAGGTACGTCGGGGTCGCGTCATCGCTCATGCTGGGCTCCTTATCCCCGCCGCGCCGGCGATGGGGGCCAGGGAGCGCGACAGGAGCGTCAGGATAAACGAACAGGACGCAGATGCAAACGCGCCGCCCGAGCCGACGCGACGTCACCAGGTTGCATCAGCGGGAGAGCGCATTACAATGGTCTTCGCAGGGCGTGGGAGTGTGCCATGGTGGCGCCGTGTCGCATCGAGCTGCTGGGCCAGTTGCGCGTGCGCCAAGGCGAACGGGTAATCACGCGTTTCCGCACCCAGAAGACCGCGGCCCTGCTGGCCTACCTGGCCTACCACGGCGGGCGGGCCCATCCCCGCGAGGTCCTGATGGAACTGCTCTGGCCCGGCTGCGTCCCGGCAGCAGGCCGAAACAGCCTTCGAGTGGCCCTCTCCTCGCTGCGCCGGCAACTGGAGCTGCCCGGCGTGCCCGCGGGCGCCATCGTCCAGGCGGACCGCTTCTCGGTTCAACTGAACCCCGCCGCCGTCACCACGGATGTCGCCGAGTTCCAGGCCGCCTGTCGCGCCGCCGAAGCGATCGACAACGAGACCGAGCGGGTCGAGCTCCTGGCCGAGGCGGTCGCCCTGTACGCCGGCGACCTCCTGCCCGGCTACTACCAGGACTGGGTCCTCACCGAGCAGCGGCACCTGGCCGACCAGTACTTCGAGGTCGTCCGCACGCTGACGCGCCATCTGGGGCAGACGCGGCAGTCGCAGCGCGCGATCGACCTCGCACGCCGCGCGGTCGCCGTGGCGCCACTGCGCGAGGAAGGGCACCGAGACCTGATGCGCCTTCTGGCCGCGGCGGGACGGCCTTCCGCCGCGGTGGAGCACTTCCGCGAGCTCGAGCAGTTGCTCGACGAGGAGCTGGGCGCGGCGCCCTGCGCCGCCACGTGCCGGCTCGCCCGCCAGGTCGAGGCGGCGCAGGCGGCCGACGAGACGCCCCTCTCCGAGCCACCCGCTGCGGAGCCGCCTGCCGCCGCTGTCTGCCCGATGCCCGACGGCACCGTGACCTTCCTGGTGACGGACATCGAGCCCCCGGATCGCCAGCGGCAGGCCGACCGGCTCCGCCACGACGCGATCCCCGCCTTCGGCGAGCTGCTCCGCCAGGCGTTCGTCCGGCACGGAGGACGGGAGATCCGGCAGAGCGACACCTCCGCCACGGCGGCCTTCGCTCGCCCGAGCGACGCGCTGGCGTGCGCGGTCGCCTGCCAGCGCGCCCTGGCGGCCCGGTCGCGGGACGAGCAACCGGACCTGCCGGCCGCGCGCATGGCGCTGGATACCACGGAGACGACCGCCAGCGAGGGGGGCCGGGGGCCGGGCCGACTGCTCCGTCGCGCTACGGGGCTGCTGCTGGCGAGCCATGGCGGGCAGATCCTCTGCTCGGAGGCCAGCGCCGCGCTGCTGCGGCGCGGGCTGGCGTCCGGCGGGACGTCCGACGTGCGACTGATGGAACTGGGCTTCTACCGCCTCCGCACGACGGAGACGCCGGAGCGGCTCTTCGAGGTCGAGCACTCCGGCCGATGGCCGGAAGCGTTCCCGCCGCCCAGCGCCGCCCCTGCCTACACCAGCAACCTGCCGTCGCAGTTCACCGCGTTCTTCGGGCGGGTGGAGGAACTGGCGCGCCTGGAGGAGATGGTGCTGGGCGATCCGACGCGCCTGGTGACGCTGACGGGACCGGGAGGCAGCGGGAAGACGCGCCTGGCGATGGAGGCGGCCCGGCACCTGTTCGACCCGTTCCGCGGCGCCGTCTGGTTCGTGCCCTTGCAGGAGCTCGCCGACCCCGGGCGCATCCCGGGCGCCGTCGCGGAGGCCCTGCGCCTGCCGCGCTGCCCACGCACGGCGCCGCTGGAGCAGGCGGCGGATGCCCTGTCCCGCCAGTCGTCCCTCCTGGTGCTGGACAACTTCGAGCACCTCGTCGGCGAGGGGACGCTCCTGGTGCAGACGCTCCTGGAACGCGCCGCCACGCTCACCTGCCTGGTGACCTCGCGGCGATGCCTGGACCTGACGGCGGAGCGCGAGTTCTTCGTCGCCCCCCTGCCGACGCCGACCGGCGACCACAGCCCCGAGGGTCTCATGCGCTGGGCGAGCGTCGAGATGTTCGTCGACCGCGCGCAGGCGCGGCGGCCGGACTTCCAGGTGACCGAAGGCAACGCCCACGCCGTGGCGGAGCTGTGCTACCGCCTGGAAGGCATCCCCCTGGCGCTGGAGCTGGCGGCGGCGAGGGCGCAGGTGCTGACGGTCGCACAAATGGTGGGTCAGCTCGAGCATCGCTTCGACTTCCTCGTGTCCCGCAAGCGGGACGTGGAGCGGCGCCATCGCACGCTGCGTGCCGCGATGCGGTGGAGCTACGATCTTCTCTCCCCGGAACTCCAGCAGTTCTTCGCGAGGCTGAGCGTGTTCCGCGGAGGCTGGACGGCGGAGGCGGCCGAGGCGGTGTGCGATCAGCCGCACGCGCTCGAGGTCCTGGAGCAGTTGCGGGAGTGCTCGTTGGTCCTGGCAGAGGAAGGGGCCGGCGAGGGAGCGCCGATGCGCTTCCGGATGCTGGAGACGCTGCGCGAGTACGCCAGGGAGCAACTCCCGACACAAGACTACGCCCCGTTGCGGCAGCGGCATGCGGAGGCCTACCTGGCGCTGGCCGAGGAGGCCCGGCCGGAACTGGACCGTGCGGAACAGGCGGGTTGGCTGGATCGGCTGGAGTCGGAGCACGACAACCTGCGGGCGGCGCTGCAATGGTACAAATCGGCGGAGGATGGCGCGGAGGGCGGCTTGCGTCTGGCCAGCGCGCTCGGGGGGTTCTGGGCGATACGGGGATACTGGGTCGAGGGGCAAGAGCACCTGACGGAATTGCTCGCGCGGGAGGAGGCGGCAGGCCGCTCAGCGCTGCGGGCCACCGCGCTCGGTGAAGCGGCTTGGCTCGCGATGGAACAGTACGACGCGGCGACGGCGCGGATGCTCTATGAGGAGAGGCTGGCCATCGGTCGGGAACTGGGCGACAAGGACGTGGTCGTCAGTACGCTGGGCAAGCTGGCGGCCGCATTCCTCCACGAGGGCGACTACGCGGCAGCACTGGCGGCCAGCAAGGAGAGCCTGGGGGTCGACGAGCCGTTCGACTATGAGATGGGTGTTGCGAAGACAGCCAGCATGAATATGGGGCTGGCCCTGCTCGGCCTGGGAGAATGTGCGGCGGCGCGGGCGATCATGGAGCAGAGCCTGGGCGTCTTTCGAGAGGCGGGCAACAAGAACCTCGTCGCCAAGTGCCTGCTGAACCTGGCGTGTTCGGCAGCAGCCGCGGGCGATCGTGCAGCGGCCCTGCCGCTGTATGAGGAAGGCCTGACCGTTGCGCGGGAGGTGGGACAGAAGTGGGTCATCTCTGAGACACTGCTGAGACTGGCGAAGGTCCCCGAAGACCAGGGCGATGACGCGGCGGCGCAAGTGCTCTATGAGGAGAGCCTGGCGATCCGGCAGCAGATGGGGGATGAGCCGGCCGTCGCTGCGATCCACCACAAGCTCGGCGAGTTGGCCGAAAAGCGGGGCGATTGCGCGGCGGCGCGCGCGCTGTATGAGGAGAGCCTGAGGATCCGGCTGAGGTCTGGCGACGAGCCGTGCATCGCTCATTGTTTGGAGGGATTCGCACGACTATCCCGGGCGCAGGCGCGGCCGGAGCGGGCTGCGCGACTGTTCGGCGCCGCGGAGACGCTGCGCGAAGCCGCCGGCGAGCCGAAGCCGCCACGCGACCCCATCGGCGATCCCTTGCCCCCGGATCCGCGCGACAGCCACGACCGTGACGTCGACGCAGTGCGCGCGGCGCTCGGCGAGGAGGCGTTCGCGGCGATCTGGGCGGCCGGGGGGGCCATGACGTCGCAGGAGGCCGTCGCCGAGGCGCTCAAAGAAGGCGAGAACTGACCCGCACTTCCGCGCAGCCATTTCTGTCTCACAGCAGAGACCAGCATCCCCAAGAAGCGGGGGGAACGAGGCTTTTTGCCGCGCGCTGTACCAGCCTGTAACAGTTCTGTAATGCCCGCGCAGCATAATGTGCCTGGTACGTTCGTTCGTGGAGTTCGAAGGGAAACCGCAGGGCCCGGCCTCGGCGCTCCCGTGGAAGTGAGCACACGGCAAGCCAGACAGAATCGGGCTGCAACCAAGGGAACAAGGTGAGTCACCCCAGCCGCTCACAGGAAGGCGGAATCCATGATGGGCTGAGCAATCGCAACTGCGGCACGATCGCAGAAGACAGGCACCGATTGGGCGTGGGAAAAGAGATAACGAAGGAGCAGATCATGGCTTGCAAGAGAAAGATTGCGGTTTTGTGCCTCGCCGCCCTCACTACCGTCCTGCTGGTTACGGGACATGCCTCGGCGCGGGCAACCAAGACAGAATTCACGGGAGAACAAATCAGCTTCGTGCCGTTCCAGCCGCCAGCCAAAATGTGGTTCACCGGCGGCAACAATCCCAATTCGAAGCTCATCATGCACATCAGGGGTGTGGTCAACTACAACATCTTCGAAGCAGACGACCCGCGAATGTGCGGGGAAGCGTACGTCACACTCAACATCGATATTGAAGTCCTTGGCTTTATAATGACCCCGGAGGGCCCAGTTCCCGTTTTTGGCGACGGCACGTTCCACGTGACGACTGTCTTCTGCCCTTGGGATATCGAGGGAACATGGGAGTGCTCAGGTGCCGGAACGTTCACCGACGGCGTGGGTTCCGGCCGCCAGGTCGGTCACGGCACCGGTGAGCTTGAGGGGCAGGTCCTCAAGTGGTACCTGATCGATGATGTAGAGTCCTTCGGGCGGATCCTCGACCCCCACGGCGAATGAGCCGCATTCGCTGCGGACGATATCCGGGCGCGGTCACCCACAGCCGACGGGTGACCGCGCCGCGGGCCCTACTCCGGGGCCCGCGCGCCGCCCGCCGGGATCCACGGCGGCCAGTTGGGGTCGGCCTCGAGCCGCTCCAGCAGCACGTGGGCCCACACGGAGTCATAGAGGGGCAGAACGGTGCTCCAGGCGTAGTGGCCGCGCTCGACGGACTTGCGCAGGTGCTCCCTGGCCCCTTGGCGGTCGCCGTGGGCGAGGCGCTCCAGGCCAACCAGGTAGCGCCCCACGAGG
>CAZXOC010000192.1:0-14661 GCA_964642165.1 uncultured Planctomycetaceae bacterium
GGGCCGCCGCTGTCAGATGCGGTTCGCGCGGGGACGGAGGGGCAGCGCGCGGCCGAGCAGGCCGGCGGCGGCGTAGCACGCGATCGCCACGATCGTCACGCCGGAGAAGCCGATCTCCATCGCCAGCAGGGGCGTGCCGACGGCGGCCAGCACCGACGCGAAGCCGTTGACCGCCCACGCCCAGGGCACCAGCGCCGGCTCGGCGGCGGAGACGCGCCGCAGCCCGGTGGGGAACAGGTGTCCCATCGCGAAGGCCAGCGGCGCGATGGTCCCCAGGGCCACGGCGACGCGAACGCCGAGAGGCTGCGTCTGCGTCAGGGCCAACCAGCCGTCCAGCGCCAGGACGAACGCCACGGACAAGCCCGCCACGCCCGCCGCCGCGACGCGGATCACGTTCGCCGTTCGCGCTCGCCACCGGCGGCTGCACTCGCTGCCCAGGCCCGCGAAGATCAGGAAGGAGGCGATGACCACCGCGGCGGAGTAGATCGGGTCGGCCAGGTAGAGGGTGAGCTTCTGGAGGAAGCCCATCTCCAGCGTCATGAAGCCCGCCCCGAGCAGCAGGAAGTAGCCCAGCGTGACGGCCTTGCCCCTCGTGGCCCCGTCGCGGCGCAGGCCGATCAGCGGCAGCAGGACCAGCGCGACGGCCAGCAGCCCCCCCTGGGCGAGCGCCGCCAGCAGCATCAGGTAGCCCAGCTCCAGGAAGCTCCGCGCCGGGACGCCCCGGGCCCTCTGCCGGCGCAGCGTCTCGAGCAGTCGCCACCGGAAGAAGTGATGGAAGTAGGGCTTGTCGTCCGTCGCCGCGGCGACGGCGTACCCGTAGCGGTCGAGGAAGCGGCTTCGCCGGGGCCCGAGCAGGGCGGCGGCGCCTTCGAGGAAGTACGGCCGGTCGAGCACGTGGAAGCGGTTGGCCTCGGCGCGCTCCATGCCGGGCAGGTGGCACAGGTCGAAGCTGCGCCGGCGGCAGAACTCGCCGATGCGCCCGGCGTCGGCCTCGGTGAGGGGCGAGGCGAAGGCCGCCACCGTCACCGTCTGCCAGCTTCGGATCATGGCCAGGTGGCGGCGCGGGTCTTTGCCGCGGCGGCGAAGGGCCTCGGCCGCCGTGTCGAAGACGCGCAGCCCGTCCCGCGGCGGCGCCCACGCCGGGCGCGTGACGCACAGCGCCCCGTTCGGCGTCAGGGCGGCCAGCATCGCCTCGAACGACTCGACGGTGTAGAGGTACGACTCGCGCGCCGCGTGGAGGCCACCCCCGGCCGCCGCCGAGCCGCTGATCGCCGGCAGGTGGACCAGGTCGAACCGCTCGCCCGCGCCGGCCGCCGAGGCGAGGTACCCCCTCGCCTCGCGGTTGACCACGGTCACCCCCGGCGCTTCGTAGACGGCCCCGCCCAGGTCGCGCAGCGGGCCGGTCATCGCCCGGATGATCCGCGCGTTCATCTCCAGCGCCACGATGCGACCCGCGCCGTGATACCGCGCCAGCCCGATCCCGCTGCCGCCGCCGGCCCCGAGCACCAGCACCCGCTCGACCCCGCGGACGTGGTAGCCGACCGCCGACGTCGTGTCGTCCATGAACCGCCAGTCCTCCCGCCCGCGGCACCGGTAGACGCAGCAGGCCGCGCCCCCGTCGAGGACCATCAACGCCACGGGCGGCGGCGGCTCCATGTGGGCCATGCTCAGCCCCGGCGCGTCGTGGAAGGCCGGGTTGACCACCACGTCCAGCCGCCCCAGCGGGCCCTCGTCGTGGTGGATCCGGCGGGTCCCCGACATGGCCAGGCGAAGCGGCAGCTCCTTGTCGGCGGAGAAGCTCGGCTCGTAGCGGACGGCGAAGGCGAACAGGGCGAGCGTTTCGGCCGCCGCCGCCATCGCCAGTACGCCCGCGGCCCGGCGCCACGGCGCCAGCAGCGCCGCCGCCAGCAGCGCCGCGGCGCCGGTGGCCGCCAGCAGCTCGCCCGTCGTCAGCACGTGCATCAGCGCGACGGCCACCAGGGCCCCCGCGCCCGAGCCCACCAGGTTCGCCGCGTAGTGCCCGCCCAGGCGCCGGGGGGTGTCGAGCAGCGCCACGCCGACGGCCCCGGCCGCCAGGAAGAACGGCACGAACAGCGCCAGCTCGAGCAGCAGCACGCGCCCGACCTGGGAGAGGTCCCAGGCGAGCATGCGCACGTTCAGGGGCACCTGTTCTGCCGCCAGGAGGCTCGCCGGGATGCTCAGCGCGAAGGCCAGGGCCAGGCCGAACAGCCAGGTGCGTTCGCGGCCCTCGACGCGCCGTCGGAGCAGGGCGAGGAACGTCCCGCTGGCGCCGAAGCCGAGCAGCGCCACGCCGAGCACCATGCCCGCGAAGTGGTGCCAGAAGCGCAGCGACATCGTCCGCATCAGCGCCAGCTCCAGCGAGATCACCGCCAGCGAGATGCATCCGACGGCCAGTCGTGTCCGCACAAGCGGCATGAGGCTCTCCGCGCGGGCGGGCGCGCCGCCCGCGTGCCGAGGCGTGCCATTGTGCCAGAAAAGCCCCCGCGAGTTGAGCCTGCGGACAGGTCGGGCGGCGCGAGGCGGCCGCCCGCGCGGGCCGGGGCGCCTCCGGCGGTCACTTCGCCGTGGCGTCCTTGCGCGTCAAGGGCACGAAGCGGACCGCCCCGAGGCTGCGGCTGCGCAGCGAGCCGTCCTTCCGCTTCTCCACCAGCAGGAGGCTCTGGACGGAGAACGGCCCGCCGACGGGGATCACCATCCGCCCGCCGCGCTTGAGCTGCTTGATCAGCGGCGGGGGGATCTGCCCGGCCGCACACGTCACGATGATCGCGTCGAACGGGCCCTTGTCCGCCCAGCCGTAGTACCCGTCGCCGTGGCGGACCTGGATGACGTGGTAGCCGAGGCGCTTGAGGCGCTTTCTCGCCGCCTCGTACAGCGGCTTGATAATTTCGATGGTGTGGACGTGGCGGGTGAACTCGGACAGCACGGCCGCCTGGTAGCCCGAGCCGGTGCCGACCTCCAGCACGCGGGCATTCTTGGGGAGCCTCAGCTCCCGGGTCATCTTGGCGACGATGTAGGGCTGGGAGATGGTCTGCCCGTGGCCGATAGGCAAGGGGCTGTCGCGGTAGGCGTCGCCCAGCAGGCTGCGGGGGACGAACTCGTGCCGCGCGACGGCTTCCATCGCGTCGAGGATGGGCTTGTCCTTGAGCCCGTAGAGGCGGATCACGCGGGCCATGGCGGCGCGGTCGCTTTGGCGTGCCTTGATGCGAGGCGGCTTCCAGGGCTTGAGGGGCTGGGTCGACGCGGGGCGCGTCGTGGGGGAGGTCGCCGGCGCCCCGGCCGCAACCGGGGCCGCGCGCGGGGCGTGGGGGCCCTTGTCGGCCAGGGCGCAGATCACCAACGCGCCCGCGACGCACAGGAGGATCGCTGCCGGCAGCACCGCCCGGATCGGACCTGCCCATCCGGCGAGGCGAGTCATGGCACACCTCCAGTCTTCGCAAGCTCCCCGGCGACCGGCCGGCGCTGAGCAGCGCCGCACCATCGAATGCATTGTCTCAGGTCGGCGGCGGCGCGGCAAGCGGCCCGCGCGGCGTCGCCGGCCGGGGACTCACCTCAGCGGCAGGAGCTTCGCCGAGGCCAGGGCGTCCAGGAGGCCCGCGTCGAGCCGGGCCGCCCGCGCCCGGGCGGCCTCGCCGGCCGACCCGCGCATCCGCCGGTGCGCCGCAGCGCGCCGCGCCCGGCGCTTCCAAAGCCGGGCCAGGCGCGCCGTCGCGGCGACCGGCCGCACGCGCGGCGCCGGGGCGTCCGGCGATCGGGCGGCCGGGCCGCCGGAACGGCCCGCCTCCTCGGCGTCCGGCGGGATCACGTCGGCCGACGGCTCCGGCGGCGCCGCGGGCGCGGCGTCTTCCGGCCCCGCCGGAACCGGCTCGCCGGGAACGGTGATCAGCTTCAGCGCGCTGTCGAAGAACGTCTTGTGGCCCCGGGCGATGAGCTGGTCGGTGGCGTTGACGCGCTGGTCGCGGTCGTAGTCGTACTCGTCGTCGATGGGCGCGGGATCCATGAACAGGTTGTGCGGGTGGCTCCGCGCCTGAATCTCGTCGGTGGCGTTGACGAACGCGTCGGTGGCGGAGTTGCCCGATTCGCCGATGGCGTTGCCGAAGTAGAACACGTCGGCGGCCGCCAGGCCCGTGCCGGCGTTCGCCTCGACCGTCACCTGGAGCCACTGCATCTCGATCTGGTTGTCCTCCCAGACGAGCGCGACGCGGTCGGTGCCGTCCTCGCCGGCGCCGCGGCGGACCGTGACGACCGGATCGGCGGTACAGACGCCCCACCCGGCCGGGTTGTCGTCGTTGCCGACGCGGAAGGCGAAGTCGTCGCCCGTCAGCTCGTCGGCGGGAAGGTGGGAGATGTCCACCATGATGCCGTTGATCCCGCGCCTGTAGCTCGTGTAGTTGGCGAAGGTGGCGGTCTCCCCGGGCAGCAGGGGCTCCTTGTCGCTGGCGACGGCCGCGTCGTCGTCGCCGCCGAGGGCGGGGTCGTCGAACCGGCAGTGGTTGTAGAACACGTACCGCCCCTCGACCTTCGGCACGGGCACGACGTCGAGGCTCACCGTGGCGACGTTGCCGTACTCCAGCCCGTCGAAGGCGCGGTAGGTGAAGCTGTCCGCCCCCTCGTAGCCGGGAGCGGGGACGTACTCGAACGAGCCGTCGGCGGCGAGGGTGAGCATCCCGTGGGACGCGTCCGCCAGCAGCGCAGCGGTCAGGGGCTGCGGGCCGCCGTCGGGGTCGGTGTCGTTGGCCAGAACGCCGTCCGCCGCCTCCACCGCCAGGGCGCCGTCCTCGTCCACCTCGTAGGCGTCGGCGGCGGCCACCGACTCCAGGTTGGCCAGCTTCCGGATCTCCACCTCGTCGAGCGCCCGCCCGTACACCTGCACGTCGTCGATCAGCCCCAGCCAGGGCTGGGCGGCCTTGCACCCCTGGCCGACGATGAGCGTGGTGGCCGCCGAGATGCGCCCGCCCAGGTCGCCCAGGTCGTAGGTCAACTCCTGGGCCGCGCCGTCGAGATACAGCCGGATCGGCCCGCCGGACGCCCACGCGACGACGAAGTGCTGCCAGTCGGAGGTCTGGCTGAACGCCTCGCCCTCGAGCTGGTTCTTCTTCTCGTCGGTCTGGACGTAGATCTTGTACGTGTTCGAGGAGCCGGAGTGGTAGCCGTCCTCGTCGTAGCGGAAGTTGACGCACTCCTTGTTGCCCGGCTGGCGGGTGGTGAAGAAGCCGGCGTCGGTGTCGCCGACGATCTCGGCGTCGGCCTTCAGCCACATCGCCACGGTCAGGCCGTCCAGGCCGTTGAGATAGTCCTCGCCGTCGGCGTCCTCGACGAGGTCGAGCCCGCCGTTGAACCGCAGCGCCCCGCCGAGGCGCCCGTCGGCGACCCATTCCGGGCCGGAGACCTGCCCGCGACGGCCCCGCCCCGTCGAGTCGCCCGCCTCGGTGCCCTCGCCCTCGTCGAACGTCCACCAGACCAGCAGGTCCGGGTCCATCCCGCTGAAGACGAAGCCGGCCTGGGAGCCCGCCTCGATCGGGTTGCCGGCCAGGTCGGTAACGTCGTGGACGGTCACGGTGTAGCTTCGCCCGGCCAGCATGGCCCCGGCCAGCGTGAGCGTGACGGTCCGCAGGTCCGCCTCCAGCACCGCCGACTCGACACCCAGGACGGGATCCATCTGGTAGTTCGCGGCCGTTTCGGCGGAGGCGGCGTCCAGGGCCTCGTTGAACGCGACCGACACGTGGGTCGCGTCGACGGCCGACGCGCGGCGCAGGCCCGGCGGGGCCACGTCGGGCGCGTCGGAGTAGAGCAGCGCCGCGTCGGGGATGGCCGCCCTCGCCAGGCCGGAACCCTCGTACGAGATCGTCAGGCTGTGCTCGCCGGTGCCCTGGAGGTACTTGAGCGTGATCGCGTGGTCGCCGGCCTTCAGGCCGATCTGCCCGGACCGCTCCTGCGCGGCGTGGTACCCGTCGTTGTCCACGACCAGCGTCTCGCCGACGTAGAGAAGCGAGGCGTCGTCGCTGGCCGTGTAGAAGCTGTACATGCCGTCCCGGTCGACGTGGACGTAGCCGCTGTAGAGGAAGCCGAAGTCCTCGTTCCGCTCGCGGCCGGCGAGGTCGAAGTTGGCCGCCACGCCGGTGAACTCCGGCACGAGCGCGTCGAGGTCGTCGGCGCTGACCGGGCGGGAATGGTGGTAGTACGCGAACCGCAGCCCCTGGGCGGGATATTCGACCGTGTCCGGGTCTCGGAAGTCACGGTTGTCGATGTTGCCGAAGTTGAGGTTGTCGCTCGATTCGCCGCTCCGCAGCGTGAGGCGGTGGGCCCCGCCCTCCGGCGAGGTCAGGAACCACCCGTCCGGCACCTCCTGCCGGATGGTGAGCGCGCCGGGAAGCAGGCCCTCGAGCCGGTAGCGCCCGTCCGGGCCGGTCTCGGCGCCGGCCTCGCCGTCGTCGAACGTGCCGCTGTCGTTGGCGTCCACGTAGACCCGCCGGCCGGGCAGGGGACCCTCGTCGCCGTCCCAGATCCCGTCGGAATCGACGTCCTCGAACACCGCGCCGGAGACCGTCACGGGCTGGCAGACGCCGAAGTTCAGGAACTCCACGGTCTCGCCCGGCACGAGGGTGACGCGGAAGGCGTCCGCCCAACCGGGGTGGGTCATCACCCAGCCGTCCTTGGGCTCCAGCCGCACCACGTAGTGCCCGTCGTCCAGGTAGCGGAACAGGTAGCCGCCGTCGATCTCGGACATGGCCCGCGGCTCGCCCTCGTCGCGGACGCCGTTGTCGTTGTGGTCCAGGTAGACCCAGTGGAAGGCGAGGGGCTCCTCGTCGCCGTCGCGGATCGCGTCGGCATCCGCGTCGTGCCAGACGGTGCCCAGGATCCGCCCGTAGTAGGCGCCGATCATGTCCAGCCCGAGGCCGCGGTTGACGTTGTTGTCCTCGTTCGTCTCGGCGATGTCGCCGTCGGCGTCCACGATCATGCCGACGTAGTAGTCGTTGTTCGCCCCGAACGGGTCGGTGGAGGGCACGACCAGCCGGACGGGCTGGTAGGTCTCGCCGCCGGCGGGAAGCTGCGCCACCTCGAAGGCGTCGCCGCCGGCCTCGGGCACCAGGAGAATGTCCTCCTCCGGGTCGATGTGGTCCTCCTCGGAGAGGTAGAAGCGGACGCGGAACGGCCCGGCGTCGGTCCCGCCGTCGTTGCGGATACGGAAGCTCGCCACGGTGGTCCCGTCGCCGCTGTCGAGGCTGTTCGGCCAGATGGCGAGGAACTTGCCGTACAGGTCGATGTTCGACAGCTCGAAACTCGCCGTGTAGGCGTCGTCGCCCTCGCCGCAGATCCCGTTGCCGTTCTGGTCCATCCAGTTGCCGCCCGGCGGGTCGTCGGCGATGTCCGGGCCGAGCACCATCGTGTAGAGCCCGGTCCCGTGCTGCGGCTGGAACGCCACCTCCAGCGTGCGCGCGTCCTGCCAGCGGTAGCTGGTGATCTGCCCGCGGAGGTCCGTCCCGCCCGGGCCGGTGAACGAGACGACGTCGGCCAGCGAGAAGCTGCCGGTGTCCATGTCCTCGTCGAAGACGAACCGCAGCGCGCCGGGCGCGTGGAGGACGCTGCCGGAGGGGGTGTGGTAGGCCACGGCCGGACCGTCCGTGTCGGGCAGGATGATCGCCACGCTGCCCCGGTAGACGTCGTCGCCCGCCTCGCCGCCGATGCCGTCGGCGTCCTGGTCCATGGCGAAGCCGCCGGCGTTGGCCACGTCCGGGCCGAGGGCCAGCTCGTAGGTGCCCAGGGCGTCCTGCGGCTCGACGTGCAGCCGGTAGGTGTTGCCCTCGACGTGCGTGATGTCCGTCACGTCGATGGCCCCGGCCGGGCCCGTCAGCGAGACGTCCTCGGCGGTGAGCGTGGCGGGGTCGATGGCCGTCGAGAAGAACACGTCCACGTGGTCGAAGCCGGCGCCGATCTCGCCCGACGGGGCGTGCGTCACGACGGCGGGGTGGTCGCGCGCGGCGGTGACGAACACGTCGTCCAGGTTCCACCCGCCGTAGGCGACGCTGTCGTTGGTGGGTCCCATGCCCCAGCGGATCCGCACGTCCGCTTGCCCGTCGGCGATCCACGACAGGTCGAGCGTCTGCTCGTGCCACGCCTTGTCGTAGAACACCCCGTCGTTCTCCCAGACGGTCGTCCACGGCCCGCCGTCGGCGGAGACCTCGATGCTCGCGCGGTCGTAGGCTCCCTGGTGCACGCGGAGCCAGCGCTGGAAGCTCAGCGTCACGTTGGCGTAGCCGCGGCAGTCCAGCGACGGCATCGTCGCGTGCTCGGGCGACATGTTGTGGTCGTACAGCCCGCGCAGGTTGTAGCCCAGCACGTTCTCGCCGGTGTGGCCGCTGGTGGGGTCGCTGTACAGGCCGATCGGCTTGCCCCACTGCCACTGGTAGTCGCCCGAGCCGGGATCCAGCGTCCAGCCGGGGTCGGCGTCCATGTCGGCCTCGTAGAGGACGTCCACCACGTCGGCGCCGGCGACGGTGAACTCGGCGCGGTAGCGGTCGTCGTCGGCCTCGCCGGGCGTACCGTCGCCGTCCTGGTCCAGCGCCTGGCCCGTGGCGTCGAGGACGTTCGGGCCGATGGTCATCTCGTACGTGCCGCGTCCGGCCTGCGGGCGGAAGAACACGTCCAGCGTGAAGAAGTCGCGCCACAGAAAGCCGGTGATCTGGTCGGCCAGGTCCCGCCCGCCGGGGCCGGTGAAGCTCACCAGGTCGTCGGCGACGGAGAAGCTGCGCGTGTCCATCGGCTCGCCGAACCGGAAGCGCACGTGGGACCGGGCCGGCAGGCAGTCCCCCTCGGGGTCGTGCGCGACGACCCGGGGCGGGCCCTCCCGCGGGAAGTAGAAGTGCGTCTCCGGGTCGCCGAACAGCGTCGAGCCGAAGAACAGCCAGCGCCCGCTGCCGGTGCTTCCGATCGTCCCCAGCCGGTCCATCTTGGCGTCGATGTGCGCCTCGCCGATCGGCAGGATGTTCTCGTCGAACAGGGCGTTCCAGAACGCCAGGGCCCACTGCGTGCCGCTGCCGGAGGGCACCCCCGGGGAGTACCACCCGTAGTGCGAGTTCATGATGGCCGCCACGCCGGCGTGGGGCGCCTTGAGGTGATGCTCGGCGATGGCGTCGTTCACCTCGAACTGGCCGGCCTTGCAGCCCTGCGAGTAGAAGACGTACGCGTACTCGTTCGTCAGCGCGTCCACGTCGCTGCGGTACAGCCCCGAGTTGCTGGTCGAGCTGGAGTGCCCCAGGTGATTCATGAAGTGGGGGCTGGCGTTCAGGGCGTTCTTGACGGCCGTGCTGCTGAACGTGCCGTCCCGCGCGTACAGCCGCGTGATCTCCGCGCTGGCCGGGAAGGCGTTCTCCGCAATGTAGTCGCACGAGTCGCCGCCCCAGGTCAGCGGGCTGGCGTCGAGCTTCTGCCCGATCAGCACGCTGTGGGTCGCGTTGGCGTGCGGGGTGGTCTCGTAGAAGACGGTCTTGGCGACGAAGTTCGTCGCCTCGGCCACCGTCTCCACGGGCGCGCGCCCGACGGCCAGCTCGGGCGTGAAGTCCACGTCGCCGCCGCCGTCGCCGTCGTTGCTCTGGGCCCAGTGGGTGTCGTCGGTGTAGTTGTACGGCCCGTCGAGGCAGGCGAAGTACATGTCCGTGCACAGGGTGGCCTTGTAGGAGCCGCTGGTCACGTAGACCCGTCGCTCGGGCACGACGGAGATGTCCCCGCCCAGCAGGACGTACTGCGTGCCCCAGCGGGCGTAGGCGTCGGCGATGAACTCGCGGACCTTGCCCGCGTCGTCGTTCTCGTTGGCGTAGGGAGAGCTGTACTGGGCGTAGATGGTCTCGGTGGTGACGATCGTCGCCGTCAGGCCCCGCGAGCGCTTGTGGTCCACCAGCTCCTGGAACGTCCCGGCGAGCGACTCCGACGTGACGAGGACGTACTCGTACGGCCCGTCGTCCGCCAGCGGGCCGGACAGCGGCGCCGCGGGCGCCGCCTCCCCGCCGGCCGCGCCGGAAAGCGGCTCGTACGGCGCCGCCGCCGCCGCGTTGTCCACCAGGCCCACCACGCGCGCCAGGTCGGCGGCGCCGGGCCGCAGGCCGACGGCCTGGCGCGACGACGGGCCCGTCGTGACCGTCACGCCCACGTGCGGATGGTAGGTCACCGTCCCGCCGGCGGCGTCGTACTGGACCGGGAACACCGTCAGCACGCCGATGCAGTAGCCGGCCAGCGTCTCGGTGCGGAACGTCACCGCCTCGTCGCCAGGGAACGACGCGGTCGCGACGGTCGCCGTGTACTCCACGTCCAGGTCCGCCCCGTCGTAGATCGGGACGGGCTCCGAGGCGGCCAGCAGCTCCGCCCCCTCGGCCACCACGACGCCCGCCCCGAGATCGACCGCCACCGAGACGATCTCCGAGCCCGGCGGCAGGAGGATGCGGCTGGTGCGGACCGGCACGACGGGGTCGAACTCGTTGACCCACTGTTCCTCACCGGCCAGGCGGGCCACGAAGCCCGCGTCGGCCGGCTCCAGCACGACCGGCCCGTCGAAGCGGTACTCCAGGACGGTGGTGGCGGCCGACGCGCCGGCCGGCGAGACGGGCGGGCCGATGAGCGGGGCCTCGACGAGCGGCGCGGCGAGCTCGTAGCCGCTCCAGGAAAACCGCTCGGTCGTGTCGTGCGCAGCCGAGGCCGACGCCCCCGCCCCGATAACGGCGGGCCACTGGGCATCCAGCAGCAGCCGCGGCTCCAGGAGCTCGAAGGCAGGCTGAACCAGCCCGGCGCGTGCTCCACGACTCATGTGTTCCTCCTGCTCCCGGGCCGGGCGACTCGGGCCGGCCGACAAACCGACGGCGCGGGGACACGGCCCGTCACCGCCTGCCCGGCCCTGGCGCAGAGCCGAGGCCCGGCGACACGCCCTAGCATATCATCTGCTCCCGAAATGGACAAGGCATAGTGCGCCTTTCGGCCGGTCGCCGGCTCGCCCGAGGCGGCGGCCGCACCGCCCGCCCCAACCGCGCCAGAGGCGCAAGGGCTTCTCAGGGCTGAAGTACGGAAGCTTCCCGGCCCGGGCACCCCGCCGACCCCGCCGGGGCGGGCGCGGCCTCCTCCGCGCAGACGGATGTCTACATCAGCCCGGCGACGCCGGCACGGCGCCCCCTCCGTCGCTCTTCGCCGCCGCCGGCCGGGCCGCGGGCTTGAAGGCAGGCACGCCGCGCTTGGCCGTCCAGAAGACCGCGTTGACCAGCAGCCGCTGGAACGTCGCATCCTGGAAGTCCGTCGGCACGCCCATCGACGTGTAGAAGACGCGCCCGCCGTTGGCCTGCGTGCGGACCCACGCGACCGGCTGGCTGTCCCCGCGGCCCTTGGCCGTCAGCAGGAGCGTGATGTCCGCCGCCGGCTTGGGGTTGCGGTAGAGCTTGCCCGCGCGCGTCCACGGCCGGACGCCCTTCAGGACCGGGTGGCTCCTCGCCTTGGCATTCAAGGAGACCTCGATGGCCTTCTCGCCGCCCCCGTGGCCCTTGTAGTCGCCGCCGAGGACCTCCCTGTCGAACGCCAGCCAGTTCTGGAAGGCGTGGCTGGCCGTCCGAAGCCCCACCACCGCCTTGCCCGCCTTGCACCAGCCTTGGATGCGCCGGAGCTGATCGCCCGTGATCTTCACGCGGCGGCAGAACACCACCAGCACGTCGGCGTCGGCCATCGCCGCCAGGTTCGGCAGCTCCTTGATGCCGTCCCGACCCAGCGAGAGCGTGCTGCGGACGCCGTAGTGCTTCTCCAGGTACGCCGCGAAGGCCTTCAGCGACGGCTCGGACTGGTACTCCTTCGAGCCGGAGAGCATGTGCAGCCGCGGGGGTCGCTTCGCCGGCTGGGTCGGCTTTTCCGCGGCCGCGGCCCAGCACCCCGCCAGGCCGATCGCCGTCATCAGGATGCGTTTCATCGCCTCGGCTCCTGCGTTCGTGTGAGAGGCGCGTCGGGGGCGGCGCCACCTGCGCCTGTAACCCCGGGGCCGCCGATCTGCGGGATACCGGCGACCCAGCTTTGGGCGACGCGGCCGGCGTCGTCCACGAGCACCAGGTCGGCGTCGCAGCCCGGCTGGATGCGCCCCTTCGTCTCGCCCAGGCCGATCAGCGCCGCGGCGTTCGTGCTCATGGTCCGCGCCAGGGCGCGCCAGTCGCCGTCGAGCCACGCCAGCAGCCGGGCGACCATGTCGCCCAGCGTGGCGATCGAGCCGACGAGCATCGTGCCGTCCAGCGAGACCGCCCTGCCGTCGCGGACGACGAGCTCCTGGCCTTCCGGCCCGCCGTAGCGGGTCGGCACGCCTTCGGCGACGGCGCCCGTCAACAGCGTGGCGTCCGAGCAGATCGTGATGCCCCCCGCGCCCTTGCACAGCGCGGCGACGCGGAAGAGGTGCTCGGGCACGTGGTGGCCGTCGCCGATGACCTCGCAGGTGATCCGCGGCTCGGCGAGGGCCCCCTCGACGCACCCGCAGACGCGGGTCGGCCCGCCGCGCTTCTCCGCGCGGCTCATCGTGTTGTACAGGTGGGTTACGTGGCGCAGGCCGGCGTCCGCCCAGCGGCGGACGTCCTCGGCGGTGCAGTTCGTGTGCCCCAGGCTCAGCAGCACGCCGGCGGCGCCCGCGTCGGCCAGCAGCCCCTCGCCGCCGGGCAGCTCCAGCGACGCCGTCATCCGCCGCACGATCCCGCCGGCGAACCACGGGGCGTACTCGCCGGGGTCGGGGTGCCGGCAGTGGCCCGCCGGGTGCATGCCGGCCAGGCTGGGGTTGAGGTACGGGCCCTCCAGGTGCAGCCCCAGGCACTGCGCCCCGCCGAGCCCGGCGGCGATGCGATCCCGCGCCAGGCCGATGCGGTCCGACAGCGTCGCCGCGGGCGCCGAGGTGGTCGTCGCCAGGAAGCCCGTCACGCCGTGGCGGGCGAGGAAGCGGCTCATCTTCTCGAGGGTCCCCGCCTCGCCGTCCATGAAGTCGCTGCCCAGGGCGCCGTGGTTGTGCAGGTCGAGGAACCCCGGCAGCAGCGTCCGTCCCTCCCCGTCGTGGACCGGCTCGCCGGGCGCGGGCGCCGCGCGCAGCTCCGCGATCCGCCCGCCTTCCACGCGGACGGCCGCCGCCTCCAGCACCTCATCCGGCGTCACGGCACGAACGTTGCTGATCCACACGGGTCCTCTCCGTCTCACGAGGGATGGGCGCCGCCTCCGGCAGCCCGCCGCCGACCATCCTATCGCCGACCGTCCGCGGCACAACGCTTCGCCGAACTTCCCTCTCCCCGGTGCGTCGAACACACCGTCCGACGTGCCCGCCCCCGCAGGCGCACCGTGGAAAGGGAGAGCGATGCGCAGCCGGCTTGACATTCGGCTTGGATCCCTGGCTCCGTGGACATTCGCCGCGGCTGTCCTGGCCGCGCCGCACGCCGGGGCGGACCCGCCCGCCGATGAGGCCGCCTCCCTCCGCAAGGTGCTCCTGTCCCGGGGCGCTCGCGTCGACTACGGCCTGCGCGTCCCGGCGAACGACAAGAAGCTCATCGCCATCGGCAAGCTGGAGGCGCTCGGCACGGGCGAGGCCGTCGCGGCGCTGCGCGACTTCCTGACGACGCACGAGGGCAACCGGAAGCTGAAGATCCACGCGCTGGAGGCCCTCGGGCGCGTCGGCACGAAGCCGGCCGTCGCCGCCGTCGAGGCCTTCGAGGCCTGGGCCGAGCGCCGCCGCGCCAAGCCGCCGGCGTTCCGCTTCGGGAAGCACGACTACGCCATCACGCACTTCTCCCCGCTGGACCTGAAGCCCGCCGCCGAGGTCGCCGACGAGCGCGGCACGACGTGGGCCGTGTTCCTCTGGCTGCGCTTCGGCGTCCGCCGCCTCTGGCTGACACGGCGGGACAAGGCAGGTGCGTGGCGCGTGCCCGTCGTCGTGCCCGTCGAGCTGCCCGCGCGGGACGCGGCCAAGGGCCTGCGGCTGCGAATCGAGCCCTGGCAGGTCGTCCTGACCCTCGCCGGCAAGGAGCACCGGTTCACCTTCAAGAAGCTGTGGGCCGACGCGGACGCCGACGGCCTGACCGACGCCGCCGAGGCCCTGCTCGGCACCAAGCCGACGAGCAAGGACAGCGACGGCGACGGCGCGCCCGACGGCGCCGACCCCTGCCCGCTCATGCGGGATCCCCAGCAGCGCACCGAGGAGAGGGAGATCCGCCAGGCGGTCATGACGGCCACCTTCGCCACCTGCGGCAGCCGCGATGCCGTCATCCTCGTCGACGACGGCACGCCCGACCGGGCGTTCGCGCGCCAGGAGTATCGCGGCTTCGCCGGCTGGTTCCTGCCGGCCCCGGCCGTCCGCCGCGGCTTCGTGAACCTGACGGGCCTCAGCGTCCGCAGGGCCGCCCCGGACGCCGCCGAGGCGACCATCCGCGACTGGGAGGGCGAGGAGGCCGCCAGCGTGCACCGCGTCCGCCTCCGGAAGGTCCACGGCAAGTGGCTGGTCGTCTCCTTCCGCCTGGCGATGATCTCGTAAGCCCGCCTCACACCCGTAACACCTTTCGTACGAAGGGCTTATGCGATCCCATGCCCTGGCCGGCCCCGCGCGTGGCGTGCTGACGCTCCTTGAGGGATGACCTCGAACGGACCTGTCCGCCGACTTGTCCGGCA
>CAZXOC010000193.1:0-1566 GCA_964642165.1 uncultured Planctomycetaceae bacterium
AGATGCAGCTCCGCCGAATCCTCGATGGTGACGATCCGCTCGTGCGGGGGGATAAAATGCGCCAGCACGTTGAGGGTGGTGGTTTTCCCGCTCCCGGTTCCCCCGGAAATCATCAGGTTCTTCCGCCCCAGCACGCACGCTCGAAGGAACCGCGCCGCCCGGTTCGACAGGGTGCTGCGATCGACCAGGTCGTCGATCGTGAAGGGAATCCGCGCGAATTTTCGGATCGTCAGGACCGGGCCCGACAGGCTCAGGGGGTTGATGATCGCGTTGACGCGCGACCCGTCGGGCAGGCGGGCATCGACCAGCGGACTCGATTGGTCGATCCGCCGCCCCACCGGCGTGATGATCCGCTCGATAATGCTCGTGACGATTTCATCCGAGAAAAAGCTCCGCCCCGTATTCTGCAGCGCACCGTCCTTTTCGATGTAGATGCGGTCCTTGCCGACGACCATGATCTCGTTGATGTTGGGCATCCCCAGCAGGTCCTGGAGGGGCCCGTAGCCGAGCACGACGTCCTCGATCTCCTTCGAGAGCATCCGCCGGCAGACGTAGTCGCGCAGCTCCGGGCCGATCCGCGCGCCGATGCGCTCCATCTGCCCGTCCCAGTCGTTCTCGATGGACGTGATGTCGTCCTTGAGCGTGTGGGGGCGCAGGCGAAGCGGGAAAAAGCTCACGACGTCGCCGATCAGCCGGGCGATCGCCTCCTCGTGCTTCTGGTCCAGCACGTCGGTGCCTTCGAAGCCGTAGCCGTACATCAGCTTGCCCGTCGCGCGCCGCGCCAACTCGGTGAGGACCCCCCGCCAGAGAAAGTCGCGGACGAGGTGGTCGACCATCGGCCGGTCCACCTCGTCGAAGTGCTTGTCGATGATCTCGGCGAGGTGGTGCTTGATGAGGGCGACGAGCTTGGCGTCGGCGACGCCCGTCTGCCCGGTGACGCGGAGGTTCAGCCGCTCCAGCAGCTCGGCGTGCATCGCCTGCTCGAGGTCCACGACGCGCCGCCGAGGCGAGACGGCGCGGTCGGCGACGGTGATCCGCCGGGCGGTCGGCTCCATCAGGTACAGGCTGTACTCGCCGATGCGGATCTCGTCGCCGTAGTCGATCTTGCTGCGCTGCTTGTAGGGGACGATCTTGTTGGCCACCGTCGTCTCGTTCATGCCGAGCGACTCGAGGAAGAAGTTGCCCCCCTCCCAGAAGACGCGGGCGTGATGCCGCGAGACGAACGGGCTGCGCAGGGTGACGGAGTTGGCCTCGTCGCGCCCGATGGTGATGTTGTCGTCGGAGACCTTCACCACCTCGCGCTGGTCGCTGTACTGGTTGTAGACCCAGACTTCCACGTGCTGCCTCGATGCCGCCGGCCCGGCGGCTAGTCCCAGTCGTCGACGCTGGCCGGGGGCCGGCTCGGCTGCTTGGCCAGATCCTTCAGCAGCGGGTTGATCCGCCCGAAGTTCCGGTCGCTCCGGTCGCGGGAGCTGATCAGCTCCACCCAGGGGCTGCCGCTGACGTGCGTCAGGACGTTGGCGAACTCCAGGGAGACGTCCTTGGAGACTTCCACGGTGATGCTGC
>CAZXOC010000193.1:1666-14650 GCA_964642165.1 uncultured Planctomycetaceae bacterium
CGGCCGCGTCCCTCGCGGCGGACGTTGTAGATGTGGACGTTGTAGATCACCACCACGAGCAGGCCCAGCCCCAGCGCGATAAACAGCAGCCAGACGTTCTGAACCCCGCCGCGTTCTTCTTCGGCCATGACACCTCACCTCGTTCCGCGTGTACCGGACGGCGGCGTGACCACCGTTACCACCATTATAACGGACTTCTCCCGTCTGCGGTTCCGCCAGAGGGAGACGGTTGCCCAAGCGGGGGCCTTCCGGAAGACCAACGTCCGGCGCCCTTGCGTATCTATTGTATCGGAAAGCACTTTAAAGCCCATCGAGCCCAAGGCCCGCCGGGAGTGCTCCGCCGCGGCGTCGGCCGGGGCGGCCAGTTCGTAGCGCCCCTGCTCCTCGGTGGCGTCCGTCAGCCGGCGCCGGAAGGCGAAGAGGCGCCGCGCCCCGGGCGGCGGGACGAAGCCCCCCGGGTGGCCCGCCATCGGCTCGAGCCCCACCTCCGCCAGCGGCGAGCCGACCATGCTCGCCGGGCCGCTCGTCGCCCGCACCGGCAGCGTCGTCGGTGCCGGGCGGAGGGCCGTCGGCTCGGGATCCCACCGGGAGGAAAGCAGGTAGCTCCGCACGCCCTCCCCCGCCAGCCAGGCCGCGAACACCCCCGCCACGATCAGCCCCAGCAGGAGGCACGTCCGCCGGACCTGGCGCCGTCGGTCGGCGTCGGCCTCGCCCTGGGGGGATCGTCTCATCGCCTCGGCGCCGCTCACCAGCCGTTCCGGTAGAGGCTGCGGACCATCTTCCCCATGCCGTCGCCCGGCGGGCGGACCGCCTGGAGCACCGTCTCCAGCGAGTAGAGGAACTGCTCGCGGGTGACGTGCCGGCAGTCGGCCTGTCTGCGCCGCCACTCCACGCCGTCGCGGATGTGGTGCGAGCGGATGTCCCCCTGGTACCTGCGGAAGGCGGCCATGTCGTGGTGGAAATCCACCCAGATCCGCGCCCGGCGCGCCCGCGGGAAGCGCCCGTGATCGAGCGGGGGGTTGATGATCAGGCCGTCGGCGAAGCTGCCGGCGTCCTCGCCCTGGTCGAAGGCGGCCGCCACGAGGCGCTCGAGCTCGTCGGCGTGCCCCGAGTCGCGCTCGACGTGAATGGACCGCGCCCGATCGCGGAAGAACATGTGGTTCAGCCCGGGGTGGTTCGGGTCGTCCGGCGTGTTGGGGTCGTAGTTCTCGGGGCGGTTCCAGCTCCCGTAGACCCGCCGCCACGACGTGTAGCGTGCGGCGGCCTTGACGCTCTGCTGGTTCATCATCGCCCAGCCCAGGAACATGGTCAGCACGATGACGGCGGCCAGCAGCGGGATGCACATGGCCGCTTCCACCAGCGCCGTGCCGCGCCGACGGCGGCGGTCGCGCCGCCCGCCGGCCGGGTCGCTCTGTCCTGTCGCTGCCATCGTGTCGCCTCGTCTCTCCGCCCGCGCCGCGGCGCGAGCGGTTTCTCAGTGGTGCATGTACAGCCGGGCCATGTCCGGGTCCAGCGAGGAGAGGTACTGGTAGGCCGTCTCCACCTCCTCGGGGTCGACGCTGTCGACGGCGCCGGCGTCGCTGACGCCCTGCTCCAGCCGGGCCGTCCAACTGACCGGATCGGTCACCGGCAGGAGCTTCGTGACGGGGGCGAGCTGGGCTCGCCAGTCCTGCGTCCAGAGGTCGAAGCTCTTGTTGTTGAACAGCTTGGCCTGGGCGACGGTGATCATGCCCCGGATGGGGCTGACGTGGGTGAACCGCTGGCGCCAGACCGGTGCCTCGGTCCGCTTTCGGGCGACGCCCAGGAACATAAACCGCTGGCGGCGCCAGCCGACGTCCGGGTCGTCGCCGCCGTAGTCGCCCTCGGAGGTGTCCAGCAGGAACGGGGCGGGCACGTCGTCGTAGCGGTCCCAGTTGGCGGGGTTGGAGATCTCGACCATCCCGCCGATGTCGATGCCGCCGAAGATGTACCACGCGTACATGTAGACCGGGTGCCAGACGACCTGCCCGGCGGGATCGCCGGGCGGGACGCGCTCCTCGCGGATGCCCAGCTCGTGGTCCATCGTCGTCTCGTAGCTGTAGCTGTCCCGCCAGACGTAGTTGGACACCATCGGCAGGTTCCAGTTGTTCGGGTCGTTCCAGCCTTGGGTCCACATGGCGATGGGGTACTCGCCGTTGCTCCGGAACGTCCCGCGCGTCATGAACCCGGGGTGCCCCTCGGGGTACTTCGAGGCGATCTCCACGAGGTAGTACATCGTGTAGGCGACGTGGTTGTCGGGGTCCTCGCCGATCCGCTTGGCCTCGGGGTAGGACGGGACCCAGACGGGGTAGTGGATCTCCTGGGTGATCGTCTCCTCCCCGATGCCGCTGGCGGGGAACATGTAGTTCAGCTTGATGCCGGCGATCTTGCTGAGGTACTCGTAGTAGTACGTGTCGCGAAGCTTGCCGGGGTTCTCGTTGTTGCCGCGCGCCCACCAGTGGATGTGGCGCTTGGCCCATTCGTAGGGCCCGTAGGTCGTGTAGCCGAGCAGCTCGCGGTAGCCGGTGTTGCGCCAGTGCCCGGGGCGTCCCCGGCTGTTGGGCTGGCGCGCCGAGCGCCCGACCTTCCGCGCCGAGACGTTCACGTTGCCGTGGCTGCCGCGCGTGTGCCCCCGTCCCGGCGAGCCCGCCACCCACTCCCGCCCCGTCTCGATGAACTCCGACCTGTAGTCCCGCCACCGGTGGAGGCGCGCCCACGGCCCGAGGCGGTGCGGGTAGAACATGTCGGGGATCGCCCCGCCCTTGCCCCCGCTGGGCTCCATGGTGGCATAGGTGCTGGTGACCTCGCACTTGCCGCGGATCGGCGGCTGGAAGTCCATGTACTCGCCCTGCCGGGCGGGCATCTCCGGGAGGATCGGGACCAGGAAGGCCGCCCCCGCCGAGTCGCGCCGGCCCATCCGCGACGCGCGCTCCTGCGCCAGCACGCCGCAGGACGCCACCGCCGCCCGCGAGAAGTCCTGCATCGCCACCGCCGCGCGCCACAGCATGCCGTGCGGCGGCGAGCCCCCGACGCCCTGCTTCGCCCAGTGCGTGATCTCCTCCATGTCGAAGTTCGGCGGGTTGATCGCCTCGGCGAACGGCTGGAGGATGTCGCGCTGGGTTTCCATGCGGCCGCGCAGCGACTCCGTCCCCTGGCGCAGGTACATCTCCGTCTGCCCGGTGACGCCGGGGTCGATTCGCGGCTGGCCGACGATCGACTGGAGGCCCTCCTCCCACGCCTTGACCTCCTCGTAGGCCATCTTCGCCGACAGGGGCTGGGCGTCCAGGATGGGCACGAGGGAGATCATCTTGGCCATGCCCACGTTGTTCATGGCCACGACGTTCATGTTCCGCGCCATCCAGACGCTGCCGGTGACGGCCGTCGCGTCCGCGGCACCCTGCATCTCGAGGCGCCGGTTGACCTGGTCGCCGACGTTGTAGACGTAGAAGACCAGCCCGACCAGGAGGGTCATGGAGATGATGGTGATGATGAGCACCTGCCCGCGGCGCCGGGCGGGGGCCCGCCGCGCCGGCGGCCGGGGGGCACGCATGAATCGCCTTTCGCCGCTCATGTCACGTCGCCCTTCTCACGGGAGGCGTCCCGCGCTGCGTCCGGGGCCCGGCGCTAGCCGGCGTCCTTGAGCCCCTTCTCGGCCTTCGCGATGAGGCCGCGGATCTCCTGGGTGTCCTTGAAACGCTTGGCGAGCTGGAAGTAGCCCAGCGCGCCGTTATAGTCGCGCTGCTCCAGGGCCTCCTGCCCGCGCGCCTTGTTCTCCTGGTAGCGGGTCTCGGTGATCTTGCCCTGGACCTCGGCGGTGCTGCGGACCTTCTGCGCCTGGATGTAGAACTCCCGCGCCTTGGGCCATTGCGCCCGCTTCAGCGCCGCGTCGCCGTCGGCGAGGAACTTCTCGTACTTCCGGTCGGCCTCCATGGCCGCCAGGCGGGCGTCGATCAGCGGGCGGGCGGCCGGCTTGATGTTCGCCAGCGCCATGTACGCCTTGGTCGCCTCGTCGTAGTTCCTGTCGCGCCGCAGCGCATCGGCCTGACCCAGCCCGATCCGGAAGCGGCACTCGTTGATCTTCCTGGCCAGGTCGTCGTCCATCTGGAGCTTGGCCGCCTCCTGGTACTTCGCGAGGGCCTCGGCCCAGTTGGCGTTGGCGAACTGCGCGTCGCCGGCCGACACCAGCGACGCACGCTGGTCCGCTTGCTCCAGGCGGGCGATCTCGTCCCGCGCGTCCTTCGTGTCCTTGTACTCGATGGACTTGGCGAACGCCTGGCGGGCCTGGTCGGTCTTGCCCGCCGCCACCAGGTCACGTCCCACGGCCAGGTGAATCTCCGCCTGGAGCGTCCGGATCTCCTCCTTGATCGGGTCGCTCGGCTGGAGGCGGTCCAGATTGCGCAGCTTGTCCACCAGCGCCGACTTGTCGCCCGAGGCCCGGGCCTTGGCCACCTCCGCCATCGCCAGTTGCACCGCGCGGTTCTCGGTGAGGCTCTTGAGCTTGGCGGCGATGGTGCGGCCCTGTGTCTTTCCCTCGTCGGCCGGCAAAACCGATGCGCGCTCCGTCCGCAACAGCGCCTGGGCCTGCTGGTAGGCCTCCTCGGCCTCGCGGAACTTGCCCTCCCCGGCGAGGTCGTCGCCCTTCTGCACTTGCGCCGCGAGCTGCTCGCGAAATTCTTTCAGGTCGACCTCGCGGAGGAACTTGTCGACCAGCTCCTCCTGCCCGGTCGTGAGGGACACGTCGCGCAGGTCCCGCCGGATGATCAGGCGCGCCTCGTCGTAGCGCCCGGTGCCGAACTCGTCGCGCGCGCGGGTGATCGCCTCGCGGAAGCTCCGCGTCGCCGTGTAGTAGCTGTCGAAGTTCCGCTCGTAGTCCCGCGCCTCCCGGGCCCACGTCGCCAGCGAGCTGTACTTGCCCTGGACCAGCTTGATCTGCCTGGCCGTGTCGTTCTGCTTGAGCTTCGCCGCCTCCCAATCGCCGTCGGCCATCGACAGGTACGCCTGGCACAGCGGCAGCAGGACCGACGCCTTGACGGCGTGCAGGGTGTGCCCGAACCGCGTCCGGACGTCGATGAAGCCCTTGGCGGCGCTGTCGAACTTCGCGCGCTCGTAGGTCTTGAGGGCCTCCTTGAGGGTGGTCACGGCCGTCGAGTAGGTCCGGTTGGCGAGTTCGGCCTCCTGCCGCCGAAGGCGGCGCTGCTGGATGATGCGGATGACCCCGGCCGCGGCGCCGCCCAGGATCAGCAGCAGCACCAGGGGCACGACGAAGAACAGCAGGACCTTTCGCCCCAGCCCGCTGGCGGGCAGCGGCGCCGTCGCCGCGGCGCCCGCCGCGACTTCCAGCTCGTCGCCTTCGTCGGGGGTCACGAGGGGCGCGCCGCTGTCTTCGGCCGTCAGGGCCCCCGCGGCAACGGGCCGAAGCGCCGGGGCCGCTCCCCCTCGCCGCGCCCGGCGGGCGGCCTTGGCCCGGGGCGAGAACGACGTCTTGATGGCGCGGCCGAGCTCCTCCATGCCCCGGTAGCGCTCCTCCACGTCCTTGGCCATCATCTTCGCGATGATGCCCGACAGGGCGTGCGGCACGGACGGGTTGACCTCCTCCAGCCCCGGGGCACGAACCGACAGGTTGCCGTGCCACTTCATCCACCGCAGGGCCTCGCTGTGCTTGTCGCGCACGATGTCGGCGAAGATCTCGTCGAACTTCGGGCGCCCCGCGAGCAGCTCGTAGGCGATGAAGCCCAGCGAGTACATGTCCGCGCGCCCGTCCACGTGCGCCCCCTCGAACAGCTCCGGGGCCATGTACTTCGTCGTGCCGAGCACCATGGACGTCTGCCCGGTGATGCTGGCCGCCACGCCGAAGTCGGTGATCTTGGCCCGAAGGCCGTCGCCCACGATGATGTTCGAGGGCTTCAGGTCGCGGTGGATGATGCCGGCGTTGTGCACGGCGTTCAGCGCCGCGGCGAGGCGCCAGATGATCTGGAGGACGGCCTTGGGCTCCGACGGCCCGCCCGTGTCGGCCAGCACCGTCTCCAGGCTGTGCCCCGAGAGGTACTCCATCACGATGAACAGGCCCCGCTCGTCCTCGATCAGCTCGTGGATCGTGACGATCGACTCCTGCTCGCCGCCGAGCTTCGCGAGGATCTGCGCCTCCCGGCGGAAGCGCTCGAGGAACTTCTCGTCCGCGGCCAGGTGCGACGAGACCTGCTTCAGCGCGACGAAACGGTCCAGCAGCGGGTCGTGCCCCTTGTACACGACGGCCTGCCCGCCGATGCCGAGGCGCTCGACCACTTCGTACTTGCCGACCTTCGTGCCCTTCGCAAGCCCGACGCCCCCGCCCTGGGTTTTCTGTTCGCTGGACATGGGTGCTCCGTCTCGGCCCGGGCCCGGATGCCCTTCCGGTCCGCCGCTGTCCTACATCAGGGAAACGTCTCGATGTCCACGTAGTCCTGGACCCCCTCGTTCGGCAGGCTGCACGAGGCCGCCATCACCGACCCGAACTCCCCGTCGCCGAAGTCCAGCCTCACGCCGCCCGGGAAGAAGGCGAAGACCCTCGCCGCGTACGGCACGGCCAGGTGGAACGTGTGCTGGACGGTCACGTGGAGGTCCTCGTTCTCGTCGTAGAGGTCGTCGTCATCGTCGTCGTCTCGATGCGCCGGGCGGACCGTCACGTACGTGTGGTCCATCGCGTAGCGGAACTTCCGCCCCAGGCGCTCGTCCACCCAGACGGGGGGCGGTTCGTTCTGGACGGAGAAGAACCGCCCGAGGCCGTCCGCGATGACCCCGTCGTAGGGGTCGATGCCCTCGCCGCCGTAGGAGACGGGCATGACCGCCCAGGCCGCCGCCCGCTGAATGCGGTGCATCTTGCCTTCCTCGTCGTCGCCATCGAGCAGGCGGTTCCGCGGCTCGCCCCTGCCGAAGTCCTTCGGCACGATCACCGTCGCCGCCCGCGCGGCGCAGAAGGCCGCGTAGTGCACGCAGACGTTGCCCACCATCGCCAGCGAGGTCTGCGCCATCAGCAGCGCCAGCGCCAGGAGGAACGGGAACGCCAGGGCGAACTCGAGGATGGCCACGCCGTCCTCGCCGCGGCGCTGGGCGCGGTAGGGGCGGCCCAGTCGCCAGAGCATCGCCAGGATCCCGACGAACAGGACGGCGCAGACGAACAGCACGCCCGCGCAGAAGAGGAACGTGCCGCTGGTGAGCGCCTGGAACAGCCAGCCGGCGCGCGGGCCGACCACTCGCCCGGCGATCCACGCGGCGAGGAGGATCACCGCGGCGGCGAGCACGACGCCCCCGGCCAGGATCCACCGGGCGGGGCGACGTTGTCCGTTCCGTTGTTCCTTCTGCCCGTCCATTGGCTCACAGCCCCAGCGCCAGTTTGCCGGCCACGGGCCCGCGCCACAAGACCTCGATCAGCGCCGCGCCGGCGCCGAGGCAGAACGCCAGGCCGATGGGGACCGTCGGGCTGTCGGCACCGGCGGGCGGCTTGAGCGTCCCGCCCGGCGCGAACAGCAGCGCGACCGTCCGCCACATGCGCCCCAAGGTCCGGCGCGTCACTCGCTTGGCGATCATGACCACGAAGGCCATGATCACCATCGCGATCATCCCGTAGAACATCGCCGCCAGGGCGAACCGCCAACCGGTCAGCGCCCCGACCGCGCCCATCATCTTGGCATCTCCGCCGCCGAGGACGCCCATCCTCCAGGCGACCATCAGGGGCAGGAACCCGACGGCCAGCCCGGCGGCCGATCCCGCCAGCCCGACGGCCGCTCCGCCCTGACCGGTCAGCCGGCCCATGACGGTGTGGCCGACGAGGCCCACCAGGACGCCCGGGTACGTCAGGTAGTTCGGGATCTTGCCCTGCCGGACGTCCGTGTAGGCGGCGGCCAGCAGCAGGATGAACAATACGTGGTAAGGCCACAGGCCCCACCACGCCGCGCTCTGCGTGGCCATAACGTCTCCGCCGCGGTCGCCCCGGCCCCGGGGCGCGCCGCGCAGCGAGCGCCGATCAGTGGCCCAGCGTCTTGGGGTCAGTCTCGGCCGTGCCGCTGCGGATCTCGTCGTACGCCTCGCCCACCCAGCCGCTGATGTCCTTCCAGAACCAGATGATCACGGCCAGAAGGGGCAGCGCCACGGCGGCCACGATCAAGACGTACTCGACCATGTCCGCGCCCTGTTCATCCGAGTGCAGGGCCTTCAGCGTTTTCCCGATCCACTTCCACATCTCGTCACCTGCCGAGTCAGCAGCCGCGTATCGCGCGCCGTTCCGCGCTGACTCCTTACGGAAACGGCAGCAATTCCAGGAACGTCACCATACGGTAGTTTTCCGCCAGGATGGCCAGGAGCCATCCGAAGACGGTGATAGCCGGCAGCCCGATCACGGCGATCAGCAGCGCGTACTCCACGGTGGTCTGCCCGCGCTGGTCGCGGTGCCACCGCCTCAGCTTGTCCCGAAGGCCGTCTCTCACGCGCTCACCTTAGGGGTTATCGGTCGGCTCCTCGGGGTCGAAGAACCTTTTCGTCAGGCGCCACCGGCCGCGCAACAGACGCATCTTTGGCTGGTTGCAGAAGGCGGACGCCCGGTGCGTCCAGTTGAGCTGGCCCGCGCCGTCGGGCCCGACCTCGTGGACGAACATTTCGCGGAGGCGGTAGTGGCCGTCGTCGGTCAGGGGCAGGACCTCGGAGATCTGCGTGATCTCCCGCCGCCCGTCGGGGAAGCGCGTCATCTGGACGATGACGTCGATGGCCGAAGCGACCTGCGCCCGCAGGGCGTGCAGGGGCAGCTCGATCTTGCTCATCATGGCCAGGGTCTCGAGGCGGTTGAGGGCGTCCATGGCCATGTGGGCGTGCAGCGTGGACATGCTGCCGGCGTGCCCCGACGTCATGGCCTGGATGATGTCGAGGGCCTCCCCGCCTCGGCACTCGCCGATGATGATCCGGTCGGGGCGGAGGCGCAGCGACGAGCGGAACAGCTCGCGGATGCCCACCTCGCCGCGCCCCCAGCGGTCCGGCGGGCGCGACTCCAGCGAGATCACGTGGTCCTGCTGGAGCGCCAGCTCCGCCGAGTCCTCGATCACCACGATCCGCTGATGGTTCGGGATGAAGCTGCTCAGGACGTTCAGCAGGCACGTCTTGCCGCTGCTGGTCCCCCCGCCGACCAGGATGTTCTTCTCCGCCAGCACGCACATCTCGACGTACTCGCGCGCCTCGGCGGTCCACGAGCCCAGCTCGACCAGGTGGTCCGCGTCGAACATGACCTTGGCGAACTTCCGGATCGTCATGCACGTGCTCGTCCGGCACAGCGGGTAGAGGATCACGTGGACTCGGCTGCCGTCGGGCAGGCGGGAATCGATCAGCGGGTGCTCCGGCGTGAGGCGCTTGCCGGTGTACTGAAGGACGTTGTTGACCATCGCCATGAAGGCGTTCTCGTCCTCGAACTTCGCCTCCGTCCGGACCAGCTTGCCCTGCTTCTCGATGTAGATCTCGTCGTGGGCGTTGACCATGATCTCCGCGACGGAGGGGTCGTTCATGAACGGCAGGATCGGCGCGAGGAAGTGCTCCACCGTCGCCGCGAAGATATTGGTCTTGGCCATCAGGGTCGTCTCGCGCCGGCGCATACCCACGCCGTTGGATCTCCATTACGTCTAACGCATCCGCCGGCCATCCGTGGCGGGCGAATCCCGGCGGACTCCACGTTCGTCGCCTCTCATTGTACGGCGCCGTTTCCTACGCCACAAGGGGACTTTGCGCGATTCCCCCGCCGGGGCCTTGCCCCCGAGCGCCCCCCGGCGTAGAATCCCCGTACGTTGGTCCGGACGTGCGGCCTGGAGAGGTGCCAGAGCGGCTGATCGGGCCGGTCTCGAAAACCGGTGAACCTTCGGGTTCCGTGGGTTCGAATCCCACCCTCTCCGGTAGCGAACACCTCGGCGAACGGCGATGCCGGCCGGTGTCGGGAAGCGAAGAACGCCCTGGCAGGGCAAGGCGATGCGCTTCGCGACAGCGGCCGGTTGCCTGCGCGGGCGATGCCAAGGCGCCGCCGTCAGCGATGTGCAACAACGGCCCGCCGGGCGGCGATGGCACCCGGCTTCGGAGTCGCCGCTTCCTTGCGGTCGGGCAGTCGCACACTTGCCGGGCTGGGGTCCTTCGCGGCGAACGACCGCGCTGGGGCGCCGTCCGATGCCGCCGCGTCCCTGTCGGCCCCGCGCCCCAAGACATCCGGGGGCCGCGTCGCCGGTAGCGAGGGGTCGCGGGGACGGAGGTCTCTCCGGGCCGCTCGCAAGCCCCATGCGGCCGAGAGAGAACAGCGCGGTCCATGATTCTCGCCGTCAGGCCGAGAATTCGCTTGACAGCCCGCGCGTTGGGCCTAGATTAGAGCATTCGAAAATTCGACTATTCTTTTGCTCCTATTCTCTCGTCGGTTGGAAGGAGCCGGTAGTACGTGGATTTGAGTGAAGCGACTGAGTGGGCGGAGACGTTCCGGGCGGCGGCACATCCGGTCCGGCTGATGATCCTGGCCGAACTTCTTGAAGGCCCCAGGTGCGTGACGGCGATTCGTGAGCTGCTGAAGGTCCGCCAGCCCAACGTGTCACAGCATCTATCGGTACTCAAGCACAGCGGCCTGGTGGCCTTCAGCCGGGAAGGCGCGTTCCGCTGCTACTACCTGCCGAGGCCTGGCCAGGTCCGGGCCATGCTCAAGCTGCTCGAACGGGATTTCCCGGCGGTCAGCGTGGAACAAATCCGGAAGAAGTTCCGCCCCAGCCGGGGCTGACGCGCCGACGCGCGCGGGCAGCCCTGCGCACGTTCGGGCGCCGGAGATCTGTGTGTTTCTGTTTGGCGCGATAGAGAACGGAGGGCTGCCGGCGCCGACGGCGGCTTCGTCGCAGCAGATGCGGAAAGCCCCCCCCCGGTTCGCGGTCACGGGTCGCGCCACGCCTCTGCAACGACCCGGCCCGTCTAGGAGCACCATGTTCGGAACGCAACGATGCGGAGACATCTAAGCAGGTACATCGCGACGGCGGCCGTGCTCTTCTGCCTTTGGCTGCTCTTGACCTCAACCACCGACTGGCAGGAGCTGGCGGCCGGCGCGGTGCTTGGGCTGCTCGTGGCGGGGCTCGGGTACAAGGGCTTCACGAGTCGCGGTCTCCGCATCTTCTCCCCCCGGCGCCTCCTTCATCTGGCGATCTACTTGCCGGTCTTCTTCTACGAGATGATGAAGGCCAACTTCGACGTGGCCTACAGAGTGGTTCACCCGCGGATGCCGATCAGACCCGGGATCGTGGCCATCAAGACGGACCTCAAGAGCGACATCGGCAGGCTCTTCCTTGCCAACTCCATCACGCTGACCCCGGGGACGCTGACCATGGACGTCCGGGGAGAGTACCTGTTCATTCACTGGATCAACGTGAAGGCCGAGGACGTCGAAAAGGCCTCGGAGTTGATAGCCGGTCGATTCGAGAAGCATCTGAAGGCGATCTGCGAATGAGCCTCGCCCTCTACATTGTCTTCTTCAGCATCGGAGTGGCGGCGGTGGTCCTTTGCATGATCCGCGCCCTGCGAGGCCCGACCGCACCGGACAGGCTCGTCGCCGTGGACGGGATGGTCACCATTACGACGGCGTTGATGGTCCTGCTGGGGCTCTATCTGGGCAGCCGGATCTACATCGACGTGGCCCTGGTCTACGCGGTGCTTGCGTTCGTGGGCGTGATCGCCGTGGCGCGCTACCTGGAGAGGGGACTGTGACCATACCCGCCATCATCGGCGCATGCGTTGTGGGCTTCGGAGCGATCTTCCTGTTCCTCGGCGCCCTGGGGATCTTCCGCCTTCCCGACGTCTACAACCGGCTGCAGGCGGGCACGAAATGCACCACGCTGGGCGCCTTCTGCGCGATTGTGGGCGTCGGGATCGCCCAGCCGGACTGGATATTCAAGGCCCTGATCGTGGCGGTCTTCATCCTTCTCACGAACCCGATCAGCGCCCACGCCCTTGCCAGGGCCAGCTACAAGAGCGCGGTTCGTCCCTACGAGGGCACCGTCGTCGACAAGTGCCGGGAGTTCGGCGAGTGCAAGGAAGTCGGCAGCGCGGCCGAAACCTCTGAGCCGACGGGGAGCGCCGAAGAATGATTGTCATCGAGGCGATCCTCATCCTGCTGATGCTCCTCGCCGCCGTCGCGACCAGCTTCTTCCGGGACCTGATCAGCGCGGTGATCACGTGCGCGGCGGTGAGTCTGCTCGCCTCGCTCCTGTTCTACCTTCTGGACGCGCCCGACGTGGCGATGGCCGAGGCCGCGATCGGTGCAGGGCTCACCACCGCGATGTTCGTCGTGGCGGTGAGGAAAACCAAGAGATACGAAGAGTAGCGACATGCGGAAAGCGGTGGCCTTGGTTCTTGTGCTGGCTGTGGGCGCGGGATTCTGTGCCGTCCTTGCGAAGATCCCCTTCGGCGAGGATAAGGTGGACGTGGCCAACCACTACATGCGGAACGGACCCAGGGAGACCGGGGCCGCCAACGTCGTCACCTCGGTGGTCGTCGCCTACCGGGGGTTCGACACGCTGGGTGAGGTGACCGTGCTCTTCATCGCCGCCGCGGCGGTGGGCGTGGTGCTTTTCCCGGGGGGCAGGGCGGCCGGCGAGGAAAAGGAGGAGGCCAGCCCCATCGTTCGCACGGGATCAAAGGTCCTCTTCCCGTTCATCGTTCTGCTGGGTGCGTACATCTTCCTCCACGGTCACCTGACGCCCGGCGGGGGGTTTCAGGGCGGGGCGGTGATCGCGTCGGGTTTCCTTCTGCTGTATCTGGCTTGGCCGAACCAGCGGGCCGGCAGAAAGGCCTTCAGCGCGGTGGAAAGCCTGTCCGGACTCGCCTTCCTCGCGGTCGGCGTTCTCGGGATCATCTACGGCGTCGGCTTTCTTGGCAACTTCCTGCCTCTGGGGGCCCGCAACGCGCTGCTGAGCGCGGGCGTCATCCCCATCATCTACGTGG
>CAZXOC010000194.1:0-14644 GCA_964642165.1 uncultured Planctomycetaceae bacterium
TTTTCGGCATGGTTCAGCAGAGGGTAACACTTCCGCGCTGCGAGCACTCCTTCCGCCCCTCCGGGGCTCTGTTCATAAGACTAACGTTGCCGGGGGCTTGCGCCCCCGGCTAAATCCTCTGCGCCCCCTCGGGGCGAAGAGAAGAGTGTTACCCCGAGCACGCCCGTTCTGAACCAGGCCCCATTTTCGGCATGGTTCAGCGTGACGTCGATGAGGGCAACCGTCCCCGCGAGGCGTTCAGTCGTCCCTGTCGGGACTCTCCCGAGAGGCGACCACAGGCTCCCAGCAGTGAACTGCTGGGCTATTCTCACGGCGTCCCTGCCGGGACACCCAACACGCAGAAGCCTGTCCCGTAGGGACTTCTGATAATAGCCCACCACGTCAGTGGTGGGTCAGGATGGACCGTGGTGTCGAGTCCCGCCAGGGACGACTGAACCGTCGCTGGCCGCCGCGCGCTGCGCGGATCACCCGGGCGGAGGCGTTACCTCGATCTGAACCACGCCCCATTTTGGGCCGGTCTTCCGGTGAGGGCCGAGCCCTGTCGTGGTCGCCGAGGGGACGCGGCGGGGCAGGGGGTGGTTCTCATCGGGGCTGCATCCGTGTAGATTGGCCGCTGCGGCTCGCCGCCGACACACGCGCGCCGAACGAGAAGGGAGACATTGGCATGGAACGCAGGACAAGCCCCTCCGCCGGGTGGCACAGCCGCCGCAACTTCCTGAAGTCGATCGGCCTGGGCGCGGCGGCGTGGGCGCTGTCGGGCAGGACGGGCACGCGGCTGGAAGCCGCCGAGCGACGGCGCAAGGCCCGGCCGCGCAACATCGTCTTCATCCTCAGCGACGACCATCGCTACGACTTCATGAGCTTCATGACCGGCGCGCCGGCGTTCCTGGAGACGCCGAACATGGACCGCATGGCCGCGAAGGGCGCGCACCTGGCCAACGCCTTCGTGAGCACGTCCCTGTGCTCGCCCAGCCGCGCGTCCATCCTGACGGGGCAGTACATGCACCACCACCGCGTGGTGGACAACCAGCGCCCCGTGCCCGAGGGAACCGTGTTCTTCCCGCAGCTCCTCCAGAATGCCGGGTACCGCACGGCGTTCGTGGGCAAGTGGCACATGGGGCACGAGCACGACGAGCCCAGGCCGGGCTTCGACCACTGGGTCAGCTTCAGGGGACAGGGGACGTACTTCGACCCGGTCCTCAACATCAACGGCAAGCGGCGGCGGTTCGAGGGCTACACCACGGACATCCTCGCCGACCAGGCCCTGGCGTGGCTGAAGACGGCCCGCCGCGCCGACAAGCCGTTCTTCCTGTACCTGTCGTTCAAGGCCGTCCACTACCCCTTCCAGCCGGCGAAGCGCCACCGCGGCCGCTACGCCAAGGCGCAGGTGAAGCGTCCCGAGACGATGGCCAACACCGAGCGCAATTACCGGACGCAGCCGCGGTGGGTCCGCGAGCGCCGCTACAGCATCCACGGCATCGACCACATGGAGACGGGGCCGTACGACAACGACCCCGTGCCGTCCTTCGACGACCTCTACCGGCGGTACTGCGAGACCGTGCACGGGCTCGACGAGAACCTGGGGCGCGTCCTGACGTACCTGGACGAGAGCGGGCTGAGCGACTCGACGCTGGTGATCTACATGGGCGACAACGGCTTCGCCCTCGGCGAGCACGGCTTCTACGACAAGCGGGACGCGTTCGAGGAGTCGATCCGCGTGCCGATGCTCGCCTACGCGCCGGGGATGATCCGCCCGGGCACGCGGGTGACGAAGATGGTGCAGAACATCGACGTCGCGCCGACGCTGCTGGCCGCGGCCGGGGTGGCGCGACCGAAGTCGCCCGCGATGGACGGGCGGTCCTTCCTGCCGCTGCTGAGCGGGCGGGAGATTCCCTGGCGCGATCACATCCTCTACGAGTACCACTGGGAGTGGAACTTCCCGGCGACGCCGACGCTGTTCGCCATCCGCACCGAGCGGTACAAGTACGTCTTCCACTACGGCGTCTGGGACCACGACGGGTTCTACGACCTGCAGACCGACCCGCTGGAGCGGCACAACCTGATCCACGTGCCCGCCTTCCGCGAGCGCGTCGCGGCGATGAAGAAGCAGCTCTTCGACGAGCTGGAGGCGAGCGGCGGCCTGCGGATCCCCGTGCGCCGGCCGGCGGGCGAGCGTCTCGACCAGCGTAAGCTCCGGCGGTAGGCTCGCCGCCGACCGGATCAGCCGGAAACCGGACGGACTCTCCGGGCCAACAAAGGCATAAGCAGTTTTATAATAACGGGTTGCATAGATTCCAGGCCCCGGAGAGGCCCCAGGCGTGGACAGCCTTGACGGACTTGCTCAAGAGCCGTGGCCGCTCCGCGGGCGGGATTTCCGATTGCGACATGCAGGTTTGGGAGGGCTCGGCGTTTTGTACGGAGGTGTGAGAATGCTCTAGGGTCAATGTAGATTTAACTTCTTCAATAACAAGCACTAAGCACGGATCTCCTACTATAATAGTATCCGCGCGAAGCTACACAAAACTGCACATCGTTGACGTCGAGCCCGTCGAACTTGGCATGGGGGAATGCAGCTTGACGCCGCGGCGGGGCGACGAGGGCCGTGTTCCCCGCGGCGGCGTCAGGCCGGACCGGGCCGGACGATGCCGCCGTTGCTTCGCTCGATCACGTCAACGCGAAGCGGCGCCGGGGTGCTGATCGAGCTGCTCCAGGCGGAAGGCGTTCAGGACCGCCTTGGAGCCTTCCCGCCCGGGGCGTGCCGGGTCCGGATAGCTGTTGTCGCCGCCGTCGATGATCACCAGGACATCGTTGGACCCGTCCGTCCTGAACGAGATGACCGAGGTGGCGACCTTCCCGTCGGAGGTCACGCTGGTCACGTCGACGTTGCGGGCCTCCCTGATGGAGGTGACTCCCTTGCCCGTGCCGCGACCGATGTCCCAGTGTCCGTAGCCCGGCAGCGGCGCGGCAGGGAGCGGCACGGCACGGACCCGGGGCAGGTTCGGCATCCGGGAAGGCCGGTCGAGGCGGTTGCGCGTCCTCTGCGTCTTCGGCTCCCAGTGGTTGTGGTAGCACGTCAGGTCGTACGTGCCGGCAGGCAGGCCGTGGATGCGCATCAGGATGTCCCCCGTGCGCTCGCCGCCCCAGTCCACGTTGTGGAACCAGCCGTTGGCGATGGGGTCGCCCTTGGGCTTGCCGGTGGGTCGGCCGCCGCCGCCGAGGTTGTCCCGGCTCATGCCGTAGACGTGGAAGCCGCCGTTGCCCGCGCGCCCGCAGTCGATCTTCACGTGGACGCCGGAGCCCCCGATGCCAAGGGTCGCCGGCGGGCCGCCGGCCGTGCCGTCTTCCCAGACCCCGTCGTGCATGTACATGTCGGCCCAGCGGGCGGCCACAAAGCCCAGCCAGCCGGCCTTCAGCGTGCCCGGAAGCGGCGTCGGGTCCTTGCCGCTGGTCGGCAGGGCCAGGTCGACCTTCAACCGGATGCCCTTGCCGCTCGCCGGGCGGCGCGGGGCCAGGGTCACGAGCGTGTACGGCCGGGCGTTCGGGAACTGGATGGCCAGCGTGTCGATGCGTTGCGGCTGGCGGCGGGCGTCCGTGTCGGTGGCCTTGTACGTGGTCCGGCCGATGGTGATGGAGAACTCCACCGTGTCCTTGGCCGTCCGCTTGAGGACCAGCCGGAACGCTCCGAACCGGCCGGCGGGCAGCCCCCAGCCGCGCGTGTTGAAGAAGGACCTGTACGAGTTGGTGTTGCTGAGGAGCACGCGGCTTGACTTGACGCGCTTGAGCATCATGCCGGGCTTGTGCGCCTCGCCGGTGCTGTCGCGGAATCGCTTGTCCGTCCTGGGGACGTTCGGCGAGAACCGCACCTGGTAGCCCCTGTAGTCGGTGAAGAGCTCCTGGTTGGGTCCCCCACCGTCCCTGCGCACGCGTTGGCCGTTCGAGTCGAAGACGCCCAGGCGGAAGTCGCCCGTCCCCGCCGTCATGGCGATGTTGTCGTCGAAGTCCTTCGAGGTGGTCTGGCCTTCGCTCTTCCAGAGGAAGGCGATCTCCACGACGTCCCCGACCTTCTCGAGCCGCCGGGCGGGGAAATGGGCGAGGACCTGCTGCGGCTTCTTCGGCTTCCACTCCAGTTGGCCCCGCGCGTTGAGCCGCAACCGCGACGGGTCGTCCGAGTGGTACCAGGTCATGCCGCCGAACCGGACTTCCGCCCCGGCCGGCGAGACCAGGAGAAGCTGGGCGATCAGCCCCGTGAGCAACCCGGCGAGCACAGCCGCTGCTTCTCTGCCGGCGCGTAGCATCTCTTCCGCCTCCTTGGATCCCAGGTCCAGTCCGGCCGGTCAGCTCGGCTTCGGCGCAGGCTTGCGGCCGAAGCACAGCACGCGCCCGTCGCGGAGGGTCACAACGATCTTCCCGGCTCCGGCGGCGATGCCCCAGCGGACGGGCTGGGCCGGCAGGGGCTGGCTCCACAGCTCCTCATTGGCGAACGGGTCGATCGCCACGAGCCGCCAGGTCTTGCCCTTCTTGCCCTTGCCGGGCAGGAACATCACGTTGGCGTTGCCGCCGATCAGCACGGGCGGCGCCCACCGGGAGGACTGGTCGTAGACGGGGTTGTCGGGGCCGGAGTAGAGCGGCTGGCCGCTGACCTCGACCGCGCCGCGGACGAGGCGCAGCTCGCGCCCGCGCGGGGCGTGGGTGCCGAAGCCCTCCGGCGCGCCGGTGAGGCACTTGCCTGTCTTCATGTCGTAGACGCCGGGGGAGACGGCGTTGCCGCCGGCGAGGTAGAGCTTGCCGTCGTGGCTGAGCAGGCAGCCCTGCACGGCGACGCCGCGGCGCGAGAAGGCGTCCAGGTGCCCGCTCGCGGGGTTGTGCCACTTCAGCTTGCCGCTGTTGGCGTCCACGGCGAACACGTGCGTGCCGTCGTAGTCGCACATGCCCGCGGCGAAGTAGGCCACGCCCCCCTCGACGAGCACGCCGCCGGCGACCGGCCAGGTCGACTGGAGCCGCTCGTAGACGGGGATCCGCCGCTCGGCGGGCGCCGCGCGGAACCGCCACAGCAGCTTGCCGGTCCCCGCGTCGAAGGCGTAGGCCCACCCGTCGGCCGAACCGACGAACGCCCGTCCCGCAGCGATCGATGGCGGGTAGCGGACCTCCCCGCCGGTGTAGGCTCGCCAGCGCTCCTTGCCGCTGCCGAGGTGGATCGCCCGGACGATGCCGTCGTCGCCGGCGAGGTAGGCGGTCTGGCCGACGACCACCGGCGCGGTCGCCACGAAGGGGCGCTCGGGCCTGGCCTGCCAGAGCTGGGCCGCCTCCTCCGGCACGTTCAGCGCCCGCCACGCCGTCTGGGCGGCGCGGGCGTTGTTGCCCAGGTACGTCGACCAGTGCGTGGGGCGCCATCGGCGGCGGGGGCGCTTGGGCTTGTCCTTGTCCTTCTCGTCCTTCTTCCGCTGCCGCTCCTTCCGTTCCGCCGCGGTCTCGGCCTCGAACAGCTCGAGTCGCTCGGCCCCGTCGGCCTTGGCGCCGAAGGGGAAGTCCCCCGCCGGGGCGTTGCAGATCGACCCGAACATCTGAAGGCTGCAGTCGCACACCCACGGAATCCAGTACAGGTGCCCGTGCGCGATGACCACCCCCACGTGGCAGGACGAGCGCATCGGCGAGATCCACGCCGGCTTCCCGGCCGCGAGATCCAGCCGGCACGTCCCCCCGGGGGCGCGGAAGAGGATGCTGTCCGGGCTGCCCGTCGCGCGCGTGCAGGCCCGCCGCCAGACGTCGTACGTCGCCAGGACCTTGCCGGTCATCGGGTCGAGCTTGCGCGTCTCGCCCTTCGTGTTCTGCGCGCCGATGGTGTACAGCCCGTCCGCCCGGGCGATGACGTGCACGTTGAGCTTGGCCGGCAGCGACCAGAGCAGCCGCCCGTTCTCGGCGGCCACGGCCGTCAGCTTCTCGAGCTGCGGGCCCATGAAGTACACCGCCTTGTCCGTGCAGCGGGCGTAGATGGTGCTCTTCCAGCCCGTGCGAAAGCCGTGGCCGGGCTTGAACTTGCCCATGGCCTGGAAGAGGGCCTCGTCGTCCTTGGGGGTCTTGCGCCACATCGCCTTGCCGTCCTTGGCGTTGAGGCAGGCGACGTACCGGCCGAACTCGGTGAGGAAGATGCGTCCGGCCTTCATGCAGAGCGACCGGCTGTCGATGGGTGCGTCGGCCTCCTTGTGGTGCCAGAGGACCTTCTTCGTCTTGGGGTCGATGGCGACCAGCGTGTTGGCGAAGCCCCAGCGGTACTTGTCGGCATTGTAGCCCTTGGAGATGCCGCTCCAGGGCCAGCCGTGGGCTCGCCGGCGCCAGCGGGCCTCCACGTCGGGCACGTCGCGCGGGCCGATGAGCGCGTACAGCACGCCGTCGGTCAGGGCCATCCACTTCCAGAACGTCCCGCCGACGACGTCCGCGGGGGCGGCGATCTCGTCGACCACCTTGCCGGTGGCCGCGTCCAGCACCTTGCACGACTCGTGGTCGGCGAGGTAGACCGCCGTGTGGGTGGCAATGATCGTGCTGCGGTCGACCATCAGGCCCGTCGGCAGGCGGCGCTTCCACAGCATCGTGCCGTTGTAGCCGTTGAGGCAGACGAGCGTGTTGAGCCACGGCTCCTCGCGCTGATGCCAGGCCACGTGCCCGAAGGCCATGAACAGCCGCCCTCCGGCGGCCACCGTCGCCTGCGGAGCCGGGCCGTACCGCGGCTCGACCACGAACTGCGTCAGGTACGGCGCGCGGGCCAGCCGGTCGGCCGACTGCGTGTTGTTGTCCGGGCCGTGGTAGTGGTGCGACCAGTCGTCCGTGCCCTCGGGGGCCGCCTTGACCAGCTCCTCGCCGCCCAGCAGGGCCTTGCCGCCCGGGCGCAGGACGCGCAGGACCTCCGCCCTGGCCGGCCCGGCCAGCTCCGCCGGCACGACCGCCGCGTCGGCGAGGTTGTCGGCCAGCGGGATCCGCTTCGGGCCGCCCCCGACGACGTAGACGCGCGTGTTGCACAGCCCTGCCTTGTCCGCCGCCTGCCGGGCCGCCAGCACGTCGGCCCGCTTGGCAAGCGCCACGACGACCGTCAGCTCGCTCTTGCGGGCCAGCGCCGCCGCCAGCTCGCCCTGCCGGTCGCCCAGCACGACGCAGACGCCCCGTCGGGTGCCGATCTCGCGAAGCACGGCGTCGGCGTCCCGCGCGGCCGCCGGCGCGGCAGCACCCGCCAGGGCGGTCCAGACGGCACAGGTCACGGCAACGGCATACGTTGCTCTACGCATGGTGCACTCCCTCATCAGACGAAATGGTCGGTCACGAATGGGCCCCATCCTAACCGACGCCCACCAGGCCGTCACGCCCCTATCGACGCCAACAGGCGACCGGTGGTCGGCCCACAGATCCGGACGGGCGGGACTGGTTACGGGCTGGGTCCCGTTGCAGGGCTCGGCGAGCCGGTCAGAATCCACCATCCGGCCCTGCCTCCGTTCCTCTGCAGTAATGCCTTTGCCGCCCACGACCTATCTCCCGCAACCAATAGACGAATAAGCCGCTATATACAAAGGACTCACGTGGCGCCGGGAAAACAGGTCGCACACGCCGCAGGAATGTGGCCCCCCCCGCGGGCGCTGAGGCGCACGGACAGGGCGCCGCCCGCTCGGGAGCGACGCCCCGTCCGATGGGAATGGTGGACGACGATCAGGTCTTCTTCTTGTTCACCGGCTTGAGCACCTCCGCCTCGTCGGGCTCGGCGGTCTTGCCGCCGGCGTCACTGACCGTCGCCGGCCGGGGATCGGATCTCGCCGAGGCCTCCTTGGCCAGCTTGCCGAGGAACTCGGGCAGGTCCAGCCCGACCTGCTTGGCCAGCTCGTGCATGGGCGGCAGGGCGCCCATGATGCGTCCCCCCAGGCCGCTCATCCCGCCGCCGTCGCCCCCGCCGCCGTCCCAGACGACGATCTTCTCGATCGGCAGGTCCTGGATGGCCTGGGCCTGGATGCCCGCCACCTCGGTGAGCTTCTCGATGAGCAGCAGGGTCGCGACCTGCTGGGCGCTCTCGCAGGCGCTGACGAGGCGCTGGTAGCCCTCGGCCTTGCCGTCGAGGATGGCCTGGACGCCCTTGCCCTCGGCCTCCATCTTGGCGAGCGTGGCGGCGGCCTGGCCCTCGGCGATGCGCATGGCCTGCTGCTTCTCGGCGTCGGCGGCGATGACCACCTGCTCGCGCCGGGCATTGGCGGGCACGACGACCTCGGCCTCGAGTCGGGCGGCTTCGCGCTCGGCGCGGGCCAGCTCGGCGGCCTTCTCGGCCTCCTCCTGGGCGACGCGGATCGCGCCGTCTGCCTTGCGGGAGGCCGACTCCGACCGGTTGCGGGCCTCCTGCTCGGCGACATGCTGGTTGGCGTTGTACTCGGCCTTCTTGGCGTTGGCGTCGGTCTCGGCGTTGACGGCCTCGGCCTCCAGGCCGGCTACCTTCTGGCGACGGTTCCGGTCGGCGGTGGCCTCGCCGATGTCGGCCTCGCTGTTGGCGTTGGCCACGGCCACGCGGGTGTCCCGCTGCCGCTCGGCCACGCCGGTCTGCCCGGTCCTCTCCTGCTCGGCGACGTCGATGTTGGCCTGCTGGATGGCCTCGGCGGCGGCCTTGCGCCCGAGGGCCTGGATGTAGCCCGACTCGTCCTCGATGTCCCGGATGTTGACGTTGATCGCCGCCAGGCCGATCTTCTCCAGCTCGACGGAGACGGCCTCGTTGACCTTGGACATGAACGCCTGGCGGTCCCGGTTGATCTCGTCGATCTTCATCGTCGCGATGACGGCGCGCATCTGCCCGAGGATGATGTCCTGCGCCTGGGCCTGGATCTGCCCTCTCGTCAGGCCGAGCAAGCGGATGGCGGCGTTCTGCATGATCCCGGGCCGGTTGGAGATCGCCGCCGTGACCGTCGTCGGCACGGAGACGCGGATGTTCTCCTGCGAGAGGGCGTTCGCCAGGTCGATCGGCACGACGAACGGCTCGAGGTCCAGGTAGTCGTAGGCCTGCAACACCGGCCAGACGAATGCCGCGCCGCCGTGGACGCACTTGGCCGCTCCCTTGCCCGTCTTGCCGTAGACCACCAGCACCCGGTTCGACGGGCACCGCCGGTAGCGGCTCACGATGAAGATGAACATGCTCAGACCCGTGACCAGCAGGATCACGACGAGCGCGACCCACGGATCGATCGCGCCGAGACACGCCGGCAGGTTCCCATGGACAATCATGGCTTCGCTTCCTTTCTCTGTGGCTCTGCTTTCCGCTTGTGACGATCTGCTGCCGGGGCGCCCACGGCAACGGGCGCTCCCAGCCGCCCGACGGCTTTGCTCGACTCCGTAGTCCCTGGACGGGGTCCCCTCGCCGCCGCGAAGGCGGCGAAGCTCCTCAGCGGCCCCGCAGGCTCACGGCTCGCCTTCCTTCGGCTCCTGCGGCGCCTCGGCGGGCTCGACCTCCACGCTGCCGGCATCGAGCACACGGACGATGCGCACGGGCGTGCCGGCCTTCATCGCGCCGCCCGCTGTCCGGGCCTTCACCAGCGACATCGCCCCGCTGACCAGCACGCGGACCTCGCCCTGCCCGCCGTCGGGGATGTCCAGGTACACGCTGCCGCGCTGCCCGACGGCCGTGCTCAGCTTCGGCGTGCCCGTCTCGGCCAGCCGCCGCAGCCAGTTGATCAGCAGCGCGATGAACAGCCAGGCCGCGAACCCCCACGCCATCGCCCGCGCCAACGAGTCGCCGACGGACCGGCCCGCGTCGAGGTACAGCGCCCCGGCCCAGGCGAACAGCGTGAAGAACGCCAGGATCGCCCGGACAGTGAAGATCCGGAACGCCATGGTGCTCTCGGCGGCTTCCTCGATCGAGTGGGCCTCGATGTCGTCGAGGTCCAGGTCCGCGTCGCCGTCGATGTCGGCGTCCACGTCGGCGTCCGTGCCGGCCAGCCCGATCAGCGACGAGATGAACTGCCACAGGAAGACGACGCTGAAGAACGCCGCCGCGGCGTAGAACACCTGGTTGATGGTCTCCAGGGCCTTCCACCATTCCATCATGGCCGAACTCCTTCTCCCGAAGGACAGTCACCGCTCTAGACGCGCGGCCCCCGCCATCTATTCAGCGGAATGCCACCGAGAGGGTACCGTTCCGCCGAGCCGCCGACAACACAGAAAGCGTGGCCATCTGCCGGCATCCGCACGCCGACCGCGGCCTCGCTCGCCCGGCGCGGCGGTTTGCCGTTGAACCGGCGGCGGCGGCGCATTATCCTGGTCAGTGGAAGAGCCCTTGTATCTCCCGGCATTCAAGGAACCCGTGCGGCCTTGCGCCGGGCCCTCCCGGCGGTCGCCGCGGGTCACCGGACCATGGTGCGACGCTCACATGCCGTCCTGTCCGCCTGCCTGGCGCTGACGCTCTGGGGGACCGCGCGGGGGCAGATGGCCCCGGCCAGGACGGTCAAGCTCAAGCTCCAGGCCGGCGGCCGCGCCGGCAGCACCTACACGCCCGCCAAGATCACCGATCGAGGCCGGCGCTTCCGCTTCGGCGAGCCCTACGGGCGCATCCAGGTCGCGGGCAAGGAGATCCTCGTCGCCGGGCGCTACGTCGGCGACGGGTTCATGCTGGGGGTGGACTGCAACGGAGACGGGAAGGTCCTCGGCAGCGAGTGGGCGCGGCTGAACCTGCTGACGCGGGCGGCGCGGTTCCTGCTGCGGCTGTCGGGGGACGGCGATCGGCGCGACTATGCGCTGCGGTTCGTGGACGTCGCGGTGGGGGTCCGGGCGAACCAGGCGGTCAACCTGCGCGGCAGGTACATGGTCGACGGCTGCATGGCCGGGGTGCTGGACGGCGTGTCCGTGGGCCTCTTCGACGACAACATGGACGGCCAGTACACCCAGGACGGCGAGGACGCCATCGTCATCGGGGCCTCCCCCGGCGCCATGCCCCTCTGGAAGCACCACCAGGTCGGCAAGCAGCACGGCCTGCTGGAGGTGGCCTCCGACGGCGGGCAGCTCACGTTCCAGCCGATGGAGCACAAGGACCTCGGCATGGTCGACGTGCCGGTCCGCTCGTCGCTGCTTCGCTGCCTGATGCTGGTGGACGACCAGCACGGGCGGGCCTACGACGTGAAGGTCAGCGGCAAGACGGGCATCCCCGCCGGGAACTACGAGCTGTCCTACGCCGTGCTGGCCTCCGGCAAGCGCATGATCGTCGCCGGGCCGAGCGCCAAGTCGCTGGTGTACACCGTCTCGGCCGACTCGCTCAACGTCCTTCGCTTCGGGCCGCCCTGCCGGCTCGTCTTCGGCGCGTACTACCACCACCGCGACAAGCAGATCCGCATCCGCACCGACATCATCCCCTACGGCATCGGCGGCGAGCGGTACTACCTCGAGTTCGCCGGCTACCACCCCCTGGGCGAGAACCCCCACGTTGTCTTCACGAACGGCCGGAGAGACCTGACCAACAGCCACATGCTCTACGACAGCCAGAACATCCTCCAGGAGGTCGCCGAGTGGGTCCCCGCGGGCTTCACCCGCAAGACCGGGAAGATCGTCGTGACGTGCGAGCTGCCGATCCTGGGCAAGGCCGTCGGCGTCCGGACGCTGGCGGACGTGCTGGACGCCAAGAAGCCCGAGCCCCCCGACCCCAAGCGCCCGGCGGTGGCCACGAAGAAGCTGCCGGAGGGCGTCGTCCTGGGCCAGGCCCCCCCGCCAAAGCCCAGGCCCAAGCCGATCCCGCCGGTTGCGCCTCCCCCGCCGCGGCCGAGACCCCGCCCCCAGACTCGCCCGACCAAGCCCCGCGTCGAGGACCCGGAATACGACGCCGCCTACATGCTCGACATGGCCAAGGCCTTCCTCAAGCAGGGCAAGCGGGACAAGGGCATCTCCCTGCTGAAGGAGGTCGTCCGGAAGTACCCCAAGACCGTCGCCGCCAAGAAGGCCGACGAGATGCTCCTCGACATCGAGATCGAGGAGGAGTCCCAGTAGCCTTCCGGCGCGGGTGGCCTGACGGAAGCACTCGCGACCTATGGCGCTGCCTGTCCGCCCGGCGGCAGGTCGACGAAGAGGCGCGCGTCCAGAGCCGCAGGAGGACCTCCTGGAGCAGGTCGTCGGCCGCCGCGGGATCCCGCACGATGCGCTCGAGCGTTCGCCGGATCGCCCCGCCGTGCCGGGCGGCGATCTCGTCGAAGGCCTCCGCGTCGCGCCGGCGGACTCGTTGGATCAGCTCAGCATCCGAAGGCAAGGTCGCCGCCCTTCCCTCTCCACGACACCGCCGGGGTCGCTCCGGTTCATCCGAACCGCCCCGGAACGCGAGAATGTCCGCCACGGTGCCTCGCGGAGTGACCGCCTGTCCGCCCCCCGCCGCCCGCGCCCCGGGCGCCAGAAAGCCCTTGTCCGCGCAAGCGGATTTCCGCATCATACCGCAGACGCGCGGCGCGGCGAAGGGACTCGCGGCAGGCGCCGCCCGGGCGCACCTCAACTCAACAGGCCGGAAGGAATCGACTTATGGCCGAGCAGCTTCTGGAAGAGCAGCGCGAGAACTGGGGCTCCCGCGCGGGCTTCGTCCTGGCGGCGATCGGGTCCGCCGTCGGGCTGGGCAACCTGTGGGGCTTCCCCTACAAGGTCTACGCCAACGGCGGCGGGGCGTTCCTGATCCCCTACCTGATCGCGATGGGCTTCATCGGCATCCCCCTGCTGATCCTGGAGTTCTCCTTGGGGCACCTGACCCAGCGAGCCGCGCCGAACGCCTTCCGCGCGATCGGCCGGCGGACCGAGCCGGTCGGCTGGTGGGGCATCCTCCTGAGCTTCATCATCATCACCTACTACGCGGTCATCCTGGCGTGGTGCCTCAACTACCTGGTCCTCTGCGTGCAGGGCATCTTCCAGGGCGGCAAGCTGCCCTGGTCCGGCGAGGGCCTCGCCGGCGTGGAGAACGCCAAGAACTACTTCAAGTATGCCTACCTCGACCGGTGGCAGGACGCCGAGCTGGCGGGCGGCGCCAAGGCGTGGCACCTCGGCCGCCTCGTCACGCCGATCACCATCAGCCTCGTCGTCGTCTGGGCGCTGCTGTACCTGTGCATCTGCCGGGGCGTTCGAGTCGTCTCCAAGGTGGTGCTGCTGACCGTCCCCCTGCCGTGGATCATGCTGCTCATCCTCACCGTCCGCGGGCTGACCCTCGACGGGGCCGCCGAAGGGCTCAAGTTCTACCTCGAGCCCCGCTGGGACGAGCTGCTCAAGCCCGAGACCTGGCGGTGGGCCTTCGGACAGATGTTCTTCTCCATGAGCCTCGCCTTCGGCGTGATGATCACCTACGCCAGCTTCCTCCACCGCAAGAGCGACATCAACAACAACGCGGCGATCATCGGCCTGGCCGACGTGGGCACCAGCTTCATCGCCGGGGTAGCGGTCTTCGCCACGCTCGGCGGCATGGCGGCGGCCACCGGCCGAGCCGTCGCCGTCGAAAACGTCGCCGAGGCCGGGCCCGACCTCAGCTTCGTCGCCTTCCCCTACGCCCTGGCCCAGTTGCCCGGCTCGGCCTGGTTCGGGGCCGTCTTCTTCATCGCCCTGCTGACGCTGGGCATCGACTCGGCCTTCTCCATCACCGAGAGCGTCCTGGCCTCCCTGGTGGACAAGACGGGCTGGAAGCGCGGCTGGACGCTCATCGGGCTGAGCCTGGTGGGCCTGGCGGCCGGGCTGGTCTACTGCACCCGGGGCGGGCTGGTCTGGCTGGGGGCCATGGACGACTTCATCAACAGCTCCTGGGGCGGCATCGCGCTGCTGGGGCTGCTGGAATGCGTCGTGCTCGGCTGGGCCTATCGCGTCGGGCGCCTGCGGGAGCACGCCAACGAGCTGAGCGACTGGAAGGTCGGCCTCTGGTGGGACGTCACCATCCGCTTCGTCGCGCCGATCGTCCTGACGGCGCTGTTCGTCTGGTCGCTGCTGGAGAAGGCCGCCACGCCCGGCGGGTTCCTCGTCGACGGCAAGGGCAACGTGAACGTCCCGGTGGCGGTCGGCCTGAGCTTCGCGGTCCTGGCGCCGCTGCTGTCGGTGGTCCTCAGTCTCCTTCGCTCCCCCGACGCGGACACGCACGCCGTCTACCACCCCGGCCAGCCCCCCCTCGGGCGCGCCGTCGGCATCGCCGGCACGGCGCTGGCTGCGCTGGCAGCCGCCGACATGGCCGTCTGCTTCGCCCTGGCCAGGAGCGCCATCCTGGCCGGAGGCGCCAAGAGCACCCCCGCGGGCGCCTGGTTCGTGATCGTGCTCGTCGCCCCGATCGCCGCCCTGGCCCTGGCCGCGACGGTCATCGGCACCATCGTCGTCGCCCGCGCGGAGAGGATGCGCTACCGCCCCAGCGCCTTCGCGCGGATCTCGGCCGGCCTCGGCGTCATGGAGATCGGCGCCTGTGCGGGGCTCGCCATGCCCATGCTGATCCTCCTCCACCGGACGGCGGCCGAGGCCGCGCCCGCCCCCGAAGCGCCGCCGCAGACCGAGATGACGTGGGTCTCCTACGCCGTCCTGGCGGGAATGCTGTCGCTGCTGGTGGGCGGGCTGGGCTGGTGCTTCTATCGGGCCATCAAGGCCGCCGGCGCCGCGGCCCCGGCCCAGCTTGCCGAAGACACCGACTGAGGTCGCAGCGGCGGCGGGGCCG
>CAZXOC010000195.1:0-14641 GCA_964642165.1 uncultured Planctomycetaceae bacterium
ACGGCGGCGGTGCGGGACCTGCACAAGGCGCACCCCGGGCAGTACGTCACGGGCGGCGAGGTCGCCGCCCCGCCCGTGGCGGGCGAATGGCTCGGCGCGTCGGCGCGGGCGCCGGGTGCGCACAGACCCGCCGCAAGCGCGACGACCGCGGAACCGACGAATACGCGCTTCATTCCTGTGCCCGGGGGCGGCGGCGGGTCCGGTCAACGGGCGCATTGGCCCCCGCGGTCGTCTATACTCGCCGTGAGGCAATCGCCTCGCGTGTGTCCGGCTGGGTGCGTCGCGTCGGCTGGAGGTCGCCATGAAGAACACCATCGTGGTCGGTGCCGCGGCGGGCCTGGTGCTTTCCTTCGCGGCCGGAAGTGCCGGCGCGGGCGGGCGCGGCGACGGGGGCGTCGTCTTCCGGGCAGACTTCAGCGACGCCAATGCGCTGAAGGCGTGGCAGGGCGACCGGGCCGCGCCGGCGCGCGGGGCTGACGGCTCGGCGTGCATCCTGCTGACGAGCCCCGAGCCGGGCGGGACGGTGAGCATCCGCAGGCCCCTGCCCGTCGAGCGGCTCCGCGGGAAGCTCGTGACCGTCTCGGCGCGCGTCCGGGCCGAGGGCGTGCAGAAGCCGCCGAAGCACTGGAACGGCATCAAGCTCATGCTGGCGCTCGAGATGCCGCACGGCAGGCAGTGGCCGCAGGTCCGCCTCGCCCACGGCACGTTCGGCTGGACGACCGTCCGCGAGACGCTGCGCCTCCCCGCGACGGCCCGAAGCGCCGCGCTCGTGCTGGGGCTGGAGAAGGTCTCCGGCAAGGTGTGGTTCGACGACGTGACCGTCCGCGTCGGTCGCCCCGTCGCCGGCGGGCGGCGGCTGGAGAAGCCCTTCCGCGGGCACGGGCTGCCTCGCCTGCGCGGCGTCATGCACGGGCCGGACTTCGAGGAGAAGGACCTCCGCGACCTCGCCGCCTGGGGCGCCAACCACGTGCGATGGCAGCTCAACTGGCGGCCGATGAAGGCGGCCGAGGCGTGGGCCGCCGACCTCGACCGCTACGACCGGTGGCTCGCGGGGGCCCTGCAACACTGCGACCGGGCCCTCGACGCGTGCGAGAAGCTCCGCATCCGCGTCCTGCTGGACCTGCACTGCCCGCCCGGCGGGCGCGCCGAGGGCGGCGTCTGCCGCATGCTCACCGAGAAGCGCTACCAGGAGAAGTTCGTCGACGTCTGGCGGATGCTCGCACGCCGCTACAAGGGGCGAAAGATCATCTACGCCTACGACCTGATCAACGAGCCGGTCCAGCCGAGCGCCAAGCCCGAGGGGCTGCTGAGCTGGCCCGAGCTGTTCGTCCGGGCCGCCCGCGCCGTTCGCGAGATCGAGCCCGGCAAGCCGGTGGTCTACGAGCCCGGCCCGTGGGGCGGATGCCGCGGCTTCGACCGCCAGGTGCCCGTCGAGCTGGACCGCGTGATCTACAGCTTCCACATGTACCAGCCGCACGAGTTCACGCACCAGTTCCGCCGCGGGGTGGCGCTGACCTATCCCGGCGTCATCGCCGGCGAGACGTGGGACAAGCGGCGCCTCCGCGAGGCCATGCTGCCCGCCATCGAGTTCCAGAAGGCCTTCAACTGCCACATGTACGTGGGCGAGTTCAGCGCGATCCGCTGGGCGCCGAACGACTCGGCCTGGCGGTACCTCCGCGACTGCATCGAGCTGTTCGAGGAGCTGGGGTGGGACTGGTCGTACCACGCCTACCGCGAGTGGCACGGCTGGAGCGTCGAGCACACCACCGACCGCACGGACACGAAGCCCTCCGCCACGCCGACGAAGCGCCAGAAGCTCCTCCAGTCGTGGTTCGCGAAGAACAAGCGGTGACGCGGCCGCGCTACGGGCCCGGCGGGCTGGCGGTGCGATCCAGGCGCCCGTTGACGTCGATCCGCAGGGCGCAGGCGATGTCGTTGGGGCATGTGTCGGGCAGGTCGATCGTCAGGCCCTCGGCCGTGCGCTTCCAGCGGAGCTTGGCCTTCGAGCCCAGCAGCGAGACGCCCCGGATGCCGCCGGTCGCCACGCGCGTGGCCGTCCCGAGCGTCCGGATGGTCAGCGAGCCCCCGGCGGGCCAGCCCAGGGCGAGGGCGTAGAGCGTCTCGCCCTTCGTGGTGAAGCGGATGTCGCCGGCGTCGCAGCGGGCGAACGTCCAGCCGGAATGCTGCCGGCGCTTCGTGCGGAACTTGTCGGCCGGCCCCTCGGCGTGGACCTTCCACGGGCGCGTGCCGTAGATCGCCTCGCCGTGGACCTTCAGCCACTCGCCCATGGCCAGCAGGACCTTCCGCTGCCCCGGGGGGATCGTGCCGTCGGCCTTGGGCGAGAGGCTCAGCAGCAGCCCGCCGCCGCGGCTGACGCGGTCGATCAGGCCGTCGACGATCTCGTTGGCCGGCTTGTACGTCTGCCCCCGGACGTAGCCCCAGGAGCGCAGGGAGATCTTCATGTCGTCGATCCACGGTCGGCCCACGACGGCGGGGCGGTCGCGCCCGCCCTCGAACGTCAGCACGCCGAAGTCCTTCGGGAAGTTGAACTTCATGCTGGTCGGCAGCTTGTTGAGCACGTCGACCGCCCGGTGCCACGCGAGAGACCGGTTGTAGTAGTGCGACAGGATCGACAGGACGATGCGCTGGCTTTCGGCCTCCTGGAACTTCCCGCCGTCGAACCACAGCACGTCCGGGCGGTACGTGTCGACGACCTCGCGGACCTTCGCCTGCCACTGGGCGATGAAGTCCTCGTACTTGCCGGTGAAGCGGTTCCAGTACAGGTCGGCGTAGGCCGGGTCGAACAGGTCCCAGCCGGCCTTGCGGGCCTCGGCGAGGGCCTTCGGGTCGCGCGGCAGGTACCAGTCGAACGTGCGGATGTGATGGAACGTCGCGATGGTCTTGAGCTTCCGCTTGCGCAGGGCCGCCACCAGCTCGCCGTAGAGGTCGCGCTTCGGGCCCATCCGCCCGGCGCACCAGCGGCTGACCTTGCTGTCCCACAGCAGGAACCCGTCGTGGTGGACCACGGCGATGCCGGCGTACTTCGCCCCGCTGGCGGCGATGAGCTCGGCCCAGGCGGCGGGGTCGAACTTCTCGGCCTGGAAGAGGGGGATGAGGTCCTTGTAGCCGAACTTCGACGGCTCGCCGTAGTGCCGGACGTGGTAGTCGTGGACCTTCAGCTTGTCCTTCTTGTCGTACATCCGCCGGGCGTACCACTCGTTGCCGTAGGCGGGCACGGAGTACACCCCCCAGTGCGCGTAGATGCCGAACTTCGCGTCCAGCAGCCACGTCGGGACCTCGTGCTTCGTCAGCGACGCCCAGCTCGGCCGGTACGTCGCGCCCAGCGGCGGGGCGCCGTGCGACACCGACGCCGCCGCCAAGACACCCGCCGACAGCACGACGGCGAGGAGAAGCCCGTTCGGGCAGTTGCAGATCGTCATGAGCACACCTCCCATTCACCAGTGGCCGGGCCGAGACGCCCGGTTCGCGACGTTGTCTACAGGAGTCTTCGAGCAGCGGGCAAGCGCGCGTCCGGCGCCGTTCACCCCGGGAGATAGAGCCTTGGCCAGACGGAGGGACATCGCATTCGTCAGCCCTGGAAAGGCGAGAGGATTCGGCCGAGGGCGCCAGCCCACGGAACACGACGCCAACAAGGCGCCAGCCCCGAAGGGGCGCAAGGAACGCGCGCTGCGAGAGATCCTGTCGCTCCGCCGGGGCTCGGCGGTTTCTGGCGCCGGCCTCCGGCGGCTCACGCCGCCGGCCAAATCCTGCCGGCCTTCCAGGCCTCGTCTTCGGCCGAAGCCGTGTTCGGCGCGCCTGCCGGAAAACACCATACGCTGCGCACCCATTCTTGCGTCCTGCTTAGCGCTTTCCGGTGCCGCCCGTGCCGGCTTGGCGGCGGAAGGCCGTCTCGTGGCGCTGCCACGTCTCCGACAGCTCGCGGACCTTCTCGCCGTGCCGCGCGGCGAGGTTCTTCTGCTCGCACCGGTCGGTCCGCAGGTTGTACAGCTCCCAGGGGCCCCCCTTGCCGGCGGCGACCAGCTTCCAGTCGCCGACCCGAATGGCCCGGTTGCCCATGTGGTGGAAGTACAGGAACTCGGGCGGGGCGCTGTGGTCCTTCGTCAGAACCGGGGCGAGGCTGCGCCCGGCCATCGGCGGCACGGCCAGGTCCTTCCACCTCGGCGACGGCCGGCAGCCCGCCAGCTCGAGGATCGTCGGCAGCAGGTCGACGAAGTGCCCGGGATTGTGGCGCAGCTCGCCGCGAGCCCGCAGGCCCGCCGGCCAGTGCACGATCAGCGGCGAGGCGATTCCCCCCTCGTGCACCCAGGACTTGTGGAGGCGCAGCGGCGTGTTCGAGGCGGTGGACCAGCCGGGCCCGAGGCAGAGGAACGTCCGCCACGACCCCGGCGGGGCGGATGGGTCGTGCATGTCGCCGCGGATGATCTGCTCGGCGCTCGCGCCGTTGTCGGACACGAAGAAGATCACCGTGTCCTCGAAGGCGTCCATGGCCTTGAGCTGGTCGAGGACGCGCCCGATCTCGCGGTCCATGCGGTCGATCATCGCCGCGTGGATGGCCATCTTGGTCGCCTGGTGCGCCTTCTGCGGGTCGGTCAGGCCGGCCCAGGGGACGGCCCGGGCCACCTCGCCGGGGCCGATGCGCTTGCGGAGCTGCTCGGCCGGCAGGTTCCAGCCGGGGATGATCTCCGGCACGAGCTTCGACAGCCCGCAGGTGACGAGCCCCATCTCGCGCATGCGCCGCCAGCGGGCCTGGCGGACGGCGTCCCAGCCCACGGCGTACCGCGCCCGGTAGCGGGCGATGTCCTTCTGCAAGGCGTGCAGCGGGAAGTGGGGCGAGGTGAACGCCAGGTAGGTGAGGAACGGGCGGTCCGCGTGCTTCCGCGCGTGGGCCTGGAGGTACTGGATCGCGCGGTCGGCGATGTGGGTCGTGGCGTAGTACCCGCTGTCGGTGGCGACGGGCGGCAGGGCCTGGTCGTCCGCCCAGTGCTTCCGGGGCGAGAAGAAGCGGTTGTGGTCGCCCAGCAGGTAGGAGTGGTCGAAGCCGCCGTCCTTGACCGGCATCGGCGCGCCGCGGACGTGCCACTTGCCCGAGTGGTAGCAGCGGTAGCCCATGGGCTTGAGGAAGTGCGGCGCCAGGCGGCACCAGGCCGGAAGCCGGCCCTTCGGCGGGTCCATGCGGATCTGCTGGGCGTAGTAGCCCGTCAGGATGCACGCCCGCGACGGCCAGCACCGGCCCGTCGAGTACATCTGCGTGAACCGCAGCCCGTTGCCCGCCAGCCGGTCCAGGTTCGGCGTGGCGATCTCCCCGCCGTAGCAGCCGGCGTCGGAGAACCCCATGTCGTCCGCGACGATCACGAGGAAGTTCGGCTTGCGTTTCGCGCGGGCGGACTTCGCGCCCGCCGCGCCGCGGGCGAGCGTCCAGCCGAGCCCCCCGGCGCCGGCCGCCACGCGTGACAGGAACCTTCTCCGCGTCCATCGAGCCTTGTTACTTCTCGCCGCCATGGCCTGTCCCGTCCCTTCCGGGGCGCCCGCCGGGGGAGGGTCGCCCGTATCGAGTGCATCCCGTCCGTCCAATCCCAACGCGCCGGACACGCCCCAAGGCGTGCCGTTGGCCGCCGCGCGCGGGGCGCCGCGGCGTCACCGGCCGCGCAGCGACCGCACCTTGCCGTCCGTCGTGGCCAGGTACAGCCGCCCGTTCGCCGCCGCCATGCCGTCGAAGACCGGCAGCGCGTCCAGATCGTACGCCGCCAGCCGGCTGCCGTCCCGCGCCGAGACCGCCCACAGGACCGCGCCGCCGCGGCCCAGCAGGGCGGCCTCCTGCTTCAGGAGCATCGCATTGCTCCCGCCGGCAAACTGCCTGCCGAGGGCGCCCTCGTCCAGCACGTCGCGCGGGCCGGCGACGAAGAGCGTCCGGTCGGCGAGGGTCATCGCACGGACCAGGATGGGCACCTCCGTGGACCACGCGTAGTTCCTCGCGTCGGCGACGGGGCCCTGGCCGCCGCGGCGCTTCGCCCGGCCCTTCCGGCCGGCCTTGGGCTGGGCCTTCCGCTTGGGCGCCGCCTTGCGCGCGGGCTGGGGCGCCTGCGCCGGCCACTCCTTCCGGGCCGCGAACAGGCGGTACTCCAGCGGGCTCGTCCATCGGTAGTACTGCGGCCGCCGGCCGAACACGTAGACTTGATCGTCGCCGACGCTGATGATCCTCCCGGCCGGGGCGTGCTTGCCGGCGATGAAGTAGCCGTTCCACCCGCTCGACCAGGTTCGCCCGTACATCCAGTACGTGCGGTGGAACCAGGTATCGTCGAGGAAGCCGGTGGGGCAGAACAGGTGCGTGCCCTCGCCGCCCTGCTGGGTGCCCTCCTGCGGGCCGGTGAGCGTGGGCCCCATCGCCAGGCGCTTGCCCTTCAGGTCGAAGGCCTGGGACCGCATGTAGATCCGCCGGCCGTCGCAGCTCAGCACGTCGGGCCGGGCCACGGCCATGTTCAGCCACTTGACGGTGTCCTGGAGGTTCTTGCCCGTGGCGGGGTTCTTCTCGCTGAGGGGCGTCTGGGAGACGACCTGCCCGGTCCGGGCGTTCAGGCGGAGCAGGCGCATGCCGCCGTCGACGAACGCCGACCGGCCGGCCACGACGTGGGCGACGCCCTCGCGGACCAGGACGCTGCCGTGGACGGGCCAGAGCGACTCGATCTGCTCGTACGCCAGGATTCGCCGGTCGGCGGGCGCGGCGCGGAACCGCCAGATCAGCTTCCCCTCGTCGGCGCGGAGGCAGTAGACCCACCCGTCGGCGGAGCCGAACAGCACGCGCCCCTCGAAATACGTCGGCGGCGAATCGACGCGCCCGCCCGCGACGTACCGCCAGAGCTTCCTGCCGGTGGCGGCGTCGAGCGCGTGGACGGCGTGGCGGTCGATGGCCGCCACAAGGACCTTCCCGCCGGCGACGGTCACGCTGCTGAGCTTGCCGCCGAGGGCCGTCTGCCAGCCGGGGCGCAGCGACGCCGGGACGCCCGCGCGGGTCGCGCCGCTCCGCGCGTTGTCGCCGCGGTGCGTCGGCCAGTCGTCCGCGGCGGCCTTGCCCGTCACCGGCGCGCCGTAGGCCGGGCCCTTCTCCAGGGGCTGCGCCTGGGCCTCGACGCCCGCCGCGCCGCGCCGCGCGGGCGCCAGGGCGCTGAAGCTGTGCAGCATCGTCTCGGCGTAGCAGATGCACGGCGCGGAGGGGGCATAGACCAGCCCGTTGCACGGCATGATGCCGTACAGGCACGCCCCGCGCGTCCAGTGGTTCAGGTCCCAGTGCTTCCGGCGGAAGTCGATGAACTCCATGCCGGTCCGCGACGTGATGATGTAGTTGCTGGTGGCCCGCCCCGAGTAGCAGCGGTGGTGGAACCAGTAGCTCCGCTCGTCGGCGGGGAACTGGTGGCGGACGCGCCCCGTCTTCAGGTCCCGCCCGACGAGCGTGCCGTCCAGCCGGCCGTTCGACGTCGTGCCGGACCACACCACGCCGTCGATCACGAACAGGTCCTCCGGCGAGCTGTACCCCGACGGGGGGTGGTCGGCCCGCCAGAGCGTCCGGCCGGTCTTCGCCGACAGCGCGGTCAGCGTGTCGGCCTTCGTCGCCCCGCCCGTCGACTTGATCATCCCCGAGTACTCTCCGCTGGCGAAGAGCACCACGCCATCGCGGACGATCAGCTTGGAGGCGAAGAAGGACCGCTGCTTCTCGGGCGTCGGCAGCGCCTCGCAGCGCCAGAGCCTCCCGCCGCCCCGGCGATCGAGGCAGACGACCTGCCTGTCGGCGAAGTTGAAGTAGTACAGGTGCTCGTCGTCCACGGCCGGGGTCATCGCCGCGACGACGTCGGACGCCTGCCAGAGCTTCCGGCCGGAGTCCGCCTGGACCGCCAGGATCGTCCGCTTCTCGGCGGGGCGCTCGCCTCGCCGGCCGTCGCCGAGGGAGCCGGGCCCGACCAGGACGAACAGCACGCCGTCGTCCAGCAGGATCTCCTCGGCGCCCTTCGTCTGCGCGTAGGTGCGGATCGTCTTTCCGGTGACGGCGTCCAGGCAGGTCACCGGCCCGTGCAGGTCCAACGTGGCGTAGACCCGCCCGCCGGAGGCGACCAGCCGGCGCGGCGCGTCGGCCGGGCCGTCCTTCAGACCCTTGAACCGCGTGTACCACGTGTCGATCTTCCGTCGCCACAGCCGCTTGCCGTTGAAGGCGTCCCGGGCGATCAGAGCCCAGCGGCTGGGCATGTAGATCGACGCCGTCAGCCCCTCGTCGAGGATGTAGAAGATCCGCCCCCCCGTCGAGACCAGCGCGCTGAGGCTGGACATCTTGTCGTGGTGCCGCGTCCACTTCGGACCGCACTGCCACTGCAGCCGCCGCGGCGGGCCCACGACCGTGTCCGCCGCCACCGCGTTGTTGTCCGGGCCGTGAAGGTAGTGCGTCCACTCGTCGATGTCCTTCGGGCGGGCCTTGCGCGTCAGCGTCCATCGCCCGTCCCGCCGGACGTACGCCACGCCGCCGGGGCACAGCACCCGCAGGACCTCCTCCCGCGTCACCTCGCCGAGCGTCTCGGCCACCACGAGGTTGACCAGGTTGTCCACGTAGGGCAGGCGGCCGCCCGACAGGCGATCGATCGAGACCGGCCCGTAGAGCCCCGCCCGGCGGATCGCCTCGCGTGCGGCCGGGACGTTGGCCGGGTCCACCGCCAGGCCGTGCACGACGTAGCCGTCGTCGGCCCGAAGCGCCGCCGTCAGCGCCCCCGCCTGCCCTGAGCTCGTCGAAGGGCCGCAGCCGAGGTGGACGACCAGCCCGCCCCGGACCCCCGTGGCGGAGAGGATCTGCCGCCCCTCGCGGCCGTGCGCGGCCGAAAGGAGCCCCGCCAACGCCGCCGCCGTCACGCACGTGAACTTCTTCATGTCTCTCGTCCTCGGTGGAGTTCCCGGGCCATCGGCGGGCCGATCACGCGGCTCGCCACAGCGGGCCTCGGCGCGGCCGCGCAAGAACCGCGCCAGCAGCGCCGCCACCGAAGGGGATTGTCTCGCCGGAGCCCCCCGCTGGCAAGGCCCGTCGCCGCCGGCCTGACGGGGGCCGCCGCGCTGGGGCAGGTTGCTCGGACCGGCGCCACCATGGCTGAAGCGCGGCCTACCACGCGGCTCGACAAACGGCGGAGCGCGCGAATGGGGCCTGACCCCGATCCCCCCTTCAGACCCTTGAACCGCGTGTACCACGTGTCGATCTTCCGTCGCCACAGCCGCTTGCCGTTGAAGGCGTCCCGGGCGATCAGAGCCCAGCGGCTGGGCATGTAGATCGACGCCGTCAGCCCCTCGTCGAGGATGTAGAAGATCCGCCCCCCCGTCGAGACCAGCGCGCTGAGGCTGGACATCTTGTCGTGGTGCCGCGTCCACTTCGGACCGCACTGCCACTGCAGCCGCCGCGGCGGGCCCACGACCGTGTCCGCCGCCACCGCGTTGTTGTCCGGGCCGTGAAGGTAGTGCGTCCACTCGTCGATGTCCTTCGGGCGGGCCTTGCGCGTCAGCGTCCATCGCCCGTCCCGCCGGACGTACGCCACGCCGCCGGGGCACAGCACCCGCAGGACCTCCTCCCGCGTCACCTCGCCGAGCGTCTCGGCCACCACGAGGTTGACCAGGTTGTCCACGTAGGGCAGGCGGCCGCCCGACAGGCGATCGATCGAGACCGGCCCGTAGAGCCCCGCCCGGCGGATCGCCTCGCGTGCGGCCGGGACGTTGGCCGGGTCCACCGCCAGGCCGTGCACGACGTAGCCGTCGTCGGCCCGAAGCGCCGCCGTCAGCGCCCCCGCCTGCCCTGAGCTCGTCGAAGGGCCGCAGCCGAGGTGGACGACCAGCCCGCCCCGGACCCCCGTGGCGGAGAGGATCTGCCGCCCCTCGCGGCCGTGCGCGGCCGAAAGGAGCCCCGCCAACGCCGCCGCCGTCACGCACGTGAACTTCTTCATGTCTCTCGTCCTCGGTGGAGTTCCCGGGCCATCGGCGGGCCGATCACGCGGCTCGCCACAGCGGGCCTCGGCGCGGCCGCGCAAGAACCGCGCCAGCAGCGCCGCCACCGAAGGGGATTGTCTCGCCGGAGCCCCCCGCTGGCAAGGCCCGTCGCCGCCGGCCTGACGGGGGCCGCCGCGCTGGGGCAGGTTGCTCGGACCGGCGCCACCATGGCTGAAGCGCGGCCTACCACGCGGCTCGACAAACGGCGGAGCGCGCGAATGGGGCCTGACCCCGATCCCCGACTGCTTGCTTACGCCTTGTGCGCTTCGGCGAGCCAATGGGGCATGGGCGGTTCCAGCGGCGATACGGTGATGCCGCTGAATCCAGCAGACGTCAGCCAGGTCCGCAGCTCTCCATCGGAGAAGACCCAGCCGCGCTGGGTTGTCAGTGCCATGTTGACCGCGAAAAGGGCGGAGAATGCCGGGGCGGCATGGGTCGCGTCGGTCATCATATCCATCACATACAGGATCCCGCCGGGCTCCAGAGCCTCGTATGTCCGCTTGAGGAGCCTGGCGATGGCATCCGCGGGTTCCTGGTGCAGTACTCCGAAGACGATGGCCGCGTCGTGCCCTTTGGGCAGCTCGATCGTGTGGAAGTCGCCGGGGACCGTCTTGACCCGCTCACAGACGCCCTGTTCGGCCAGCAATTCCTCGGCCACGGCCAGCACGCCCGGAAGATCGATCACCGTGCAGGAAATCTCCGGCCAACGCCGGGCGATCAGTGCGGAGTAGGTCCCGCCTCCGCCTCCAAGATCGAGGAGCTTCCGCCTCCCCTCGAGCTTGAGTTCAGACACAACCGCCCGGCCGATGCCGAGCGCGCGTCCATGCATCGCCAGAACGAAATCCCGCGTTCTGGCGGGGTCTTCACCGAGATGAGCCTCGGGCCTTTCCACCGGTCTGCCGCTGCGCACGAAATCCGGCAGTCTACCCCATGCCTGATAGACATCCCGGTTGTATCGGATCGCGGCCGAGAGGTCCGTCGGCGAACCAGGAACGAGGAAACGCTCGGCGTGCTTGCTGTTGCGATACCGCCCGGCCTCCTTGGTCAGCAGACCCACGGCGACGCAGGCATCCAGCAGAAGCCGGCCGGCGCGTGGATCCAGATCGCGACCGGCAACGACCTCCTCCACCGTGCTGCCTGGCGACCCGGAAAGGAACTCAAACACTCCCAGGTCAGAGCTGGCAAAGAGAACCTGGGAGGAACAGAAGGCGTTGGCCATCTCGATGATCGAGGTTGCGCCCAGCATCGAAGGACCTCGCAATCGGTGGAGCGGGCCTACGTACCTCTCGGGTGCCTGCTCTGCTTCTCCAGAACCAATTCGCCCTTCTTCAGACCTTCGACAGAGAGATCCATCTGCCCGACTGCATGATAGTCCCCGGTCTCCTTGTCCTGTTCGTACCGCACATTGCAGTAGACGGCCAACGTGTTGATGCCCCTCTTAAGGTGCCGTTTCGCCAGATCCGTCATCATGATATGGTCGTACCTGGGGAAATGCTGAAACCAGACAAAGGAACGGATCTTGTGCCCATTCAGATAGATGTGATACCCCTGGTCCGACAGTATCTTGATGCGGTAATAGTCATAGTCGAGATCGGTCACATCAAAAGTCGTCCGCATCAGGAGGAACTCACCGTCCCCCCAGTGAGAGTGGTTCTTGAAGCTGTGGTTCGGGGTGGCCGTCCACATTCTGCCATGCCCATGCGCCTTGAACACACCCACGCCGATAGGCGACTTTCCACTCTTCCACTCGCCGTCATCGAACCCAGGCAGATACCACTTGTCCATGCCTGCCGGCAGCGCAACATCCCGAAAGCGCTTCCCAACCCGCGGATGCAGCTTGTCCGCTTCTGCCAACGGACCGAATGAGTGATAGCGCCAGATGCGTTCCTTTGGGCCAGGCGTACCTATGGCCTGCCACCCCGGAACCTGCTTCTTCAGCCTGGTAACATCGATAATCGTATCGATTAACCTGCTTTCGTTCTTTGCGTCGACGGCATCGAGGCGCTTGATCAGCTCCGGACGAAAGTCGTTGAAGAGGATGTCGGCCAGGCGCTTCTTCTGCTGCGGCCCCAGTGTTGCAAGCGCTGGATACAACCCGACAAATCGGTCGCTTATCTTTCCGTCCTGGGCTGTCAGGACCTGTATGAGATTGCCGGTCTCGAACCTTTCCAAGCGGCCGCCATGGGCGAGTGCCTTCGCGAGCTCTACTGCGGCCTCCGGCGCATGCTTGGTGCATGCCAGGGCGGCCTGGATGACGTTGTACATTCCCTCCTGGGAACGTCGGTTCGCACCCACATCGGGCAGGACCTTGCTCTCCAGGGCAGCGCGCACGAAACCGGCAATGATCAATTTGCCAGCCGGGCTGTCGTTCGTCTTGTGCTGCAACGCCTCCGTGAGCTTCGTCCGCATGTTGATGTTGGGATTGGCGTAATACTCCTTCACGTAGATATCAATGAGCGTCGGCAGGTGCTCGACAAACAGATCGTCGTCCTTCTCCAGGCCCATCATGGCCATGAACGCCGCTTCACGCAGCCACCAATCCTCGTGAGTCGTCCAGGGCAGGATAGTGGGGAGGTTCTGCTTGATCGCGTCTACGGGCGCGTTGTGCAGCGCGAGCAGCGCCCCATCCGTCACAAACCAGGCCTCTTCGGGGTCGGCGAGGATCTTTGTGATCTCCCGGATCATGCGGGGCGTATACTCTTTGGCCTTGAGTGCGTTTCGGCCCCATACGAGCGACCCGCACCACGGCCTGTAGTCGGCGATGCCGTCCAATCCGGCCCGTCGCAGGCGCGGGTCCGGATCACGCAAGAGCGTCTCCAATTCGCCGAAGCGCTTGTTCATGCGCAGGGCTTTGGCGGCGCCGAGACGAACGGCATAGCGCGCATGGCGCACGTTCTTGAGCATCGTCTTGAGCGGAAGCTCCGATACGTCCGTTGCTCTGAGGTGGACAGGCAATTGGTGAAAGGGAATATGGATTTCCTCCGCTTTACCATACTTGTAGAAATCGGGGTTGTGCTTCGATGTAAGAAAGGCCCGATCAGCCTTCGTTCCCCACAGATGCTCCGGCAGCGTGAAGTCTCTGGCATACTTCGAACGCGGAGCGCCGGTGATGCGCAGGGTCTTTCGCGGCGCGGTGTAGGCCAGGGCCAGCGAAATGCCCGCATCCGTCGTATTCAAAGAAGCGTGATCCGCGTGACCATGGAAAGCCCCCGAGGCCTGCCGGCGCAGGTCATAGAACCAGCGGAAGCGCTGTTGCGTGGTGTGATACATGTCCGGATCGTACTCGAGCATGAATGCGCCGGCCAGACTGTGCCAGATGACCTCCCAGTTGTACGATCTGCCCGGCCAACTGGTCAGGACGGACATGGAGAGGTATTCTTTGGCCTCCTTGTAGATGGAGACATCGCCCTTGGCGCCGGAGGCAATCTGCATGGCCGCGGCAGTCGCGCCGTCTCTGCCGGCGGATCGAAAGGCAAACCAGTTGCGGGTATCCGAAACAGGGATCGCGCCATGTCCTGCAAAATGGTACCAGAACTTCAATGCGCCCAGGAGTGTCTTTTCCTCTACATTGACGCCGCACGCCTTGCCCAGGAGCAGCGTGACCAGCACCTGGTTGCCGGCGGCGTTCATCAAGCCGCCCGCGCCCTCATATGCGGGATTGATGCCCTGCCCCCAGTGCGTCCAGGCCTTGTTCCAGTACTGGCGATCCCTGGCATCATCGCAGTAGTGCTGAAGGATCGGCAGGACCGACCTGTCACCGGTGCGCAGGTAATACTCCGCGCAGGCGATGCCGTTGTAGCCGTTGTCCCAGGTCATCTGGGCGACGCCCTTGACGCCACCGTCTTCTGCCAGGAACTGGGCGAAGTACTCCTTCACGCGAGGGACGTACTGGTCGTCGCCGGTCGACAGCAGGAAGAGACAGGCCAGGGCGTTGTAGAAACTGTGCTGTTTCAGCCGGCCCTTGGCCGAATAGAACGCGGCGGCCTGTTGGATGATCTTGTTGGATTTGGCGCACTTCAACGGGAAGGTCTTGCTGTAGGCCCCCAATACCGGGATCTTGATGGCGACTTTCTTGAGGCCACCGCCTTTGCCCGGCTTGATGTCAAAGGCCAGCACGCCATCGGTGGCCTCGGCCTGCGTCAGAACGGTGCCGAGCGCCACAAAGGGATTCTTGCCCGTAAGCAACATGCCGTTGACACCCACGATGATGTCGCCTTTGTCGAACTTGCCATGGGCCGGGGTGTTCGGGTGTGTCGCTTCTACGGTGACCCTTACGCCTGGATAGATACGCGCCTCGATGCCGGTGACGCCGATCGGGCCGAAGTCATACTCTCTGCCGGGACTTGGACGCGTGGCGTAGACCTGTGGCTCCGTATAGTAGTCAGATGGATTCTGGGCGGCCGCGGGGGCAATCGCGATGACGAGCGGCAAGAGAACCAGCATCCACGCAGCCGCTCTCGGTGCCTTACGGTCGTTCTTCCGAGCAGTCATATCCTGTTCCTTTCCCGAAATCGCTTCCTGTTCAGATGCCTGCGGAGGCATCTACTGCTTCTCGATCTTCAGGACGGCCTCGGCAAAGGCCTTGCCGATCAGGGCCATGGTCTTGGCGCAGCCCAGGTAG
>CAZXOC010000196.1:0-14617 GCA_964642165.1 uncultured Planctomycetaceae bacterium
CGGTCCACGCGGAAGACGTCGTCGGGCGGGTCGCCCCGCCAGAGGAGGGCGATCCGCTCGACGCGGCAGCGCAGGGGGGCCCAGTCCGCCTGGAGCGCGGCGACCAGCCCCTCGAGGCGGCCGCTGTCGCGCGTCTGGCCGACGCTGAGGTGCGGCGTGAAACCCGTGACGAACCGGCGGACGGCGTCGCAGTCCGCCGCGACGACCTGGAGGGCGTCCTGAAGGCGGGCGAGCGGCTCGGCCGGCTCGGGCGCCAGCCACACCGTGAAACTGTCGCGGCTGTGCTTGAACCAGCGGAACTCGGCCAGCTCCGTCTCGAACGGCTCGACGCCCGCGACCGCCTCGCCCAGCCGCCCCGCCAGCCGGTCGAACGCCGCCCGCGGCCGGAAGGGGTAGATGAGCGTCACGTGCGGCATCCATCGCCGGAACTGGCGGTCGTGCTCGCGGCGGATCGCCTGGATCGGCTCCCACACGTCCTCCGGCGGGACCCAGACGATCGCCGTCTTGTGCGTTTGCGTGGCCATGTGATTCCCTCGCCGCGCGCCCGGTCGCGGATCGGCCGCGCCCGGAAGCCGGTCGGTCGCGCGGGGCTTCCTCGCCGGTATCATCGCACGCCCGCCGGCCTTCGTCCACCGCGGCGGGCTAGTCCGGCGGGGCGGCGGGCCGCAGGGCGCGGGCGGACGGGCGCGGGGTCCTCGCCGCCAGGAGGAACTGCCGCCTGCCGCGGGCGTCGGGCAGCTCGATCACCTCGGACGCCCCGAGCGTCAGGCCGGCCTTGGCGGCCTCCCGCGCGGCGAGGCCGCCCTCGTCCCGGAGAGCCGCGGGGGTCTTGTAGAGGACCGTGCAGGCGCCGGGTCCGCCGCTCAGCAGGCCGCGGGCCTCGCGGATGAGCTTCGGCGCCGGCCCGACGGCGCGGGCGAGGACCACGTCGTAGCGCCCGGCGTGCTCGCCCGTGCGCGCCAGCTCGCGGGCGCGACCCGCCGCGACGCGGGCGTTGGCCAGGCCCAGCGCGTCGATCTGCCGGCGGACGAACTCGGCCTTCCTGTGCCTCGACTCGATGCCCGTGATGCGAAGCGTCGGGTTGGCCCACGCCAGCGGGAGCGTCGGGAAGCCCGCCCCGCAGCCGACGTCCGCGACGACGAGCGGCTCGCGGAGCAGCTCGGGCATCACCAGGCCGACCGACAGGCTGTCGGCTACGTGGAGGATCCAGTAGTCGCCCTCGTCGGTGATCCGCGTCAGGTTGGTCGTGCGGTTGGCGTGGAGGAGGGCCTCGTAGAGCCGCCGCAGCTCGCTCAGGCGTTCCAGGCGCCCGGCCGCCACGCCGCAGCGGCGGAGGAAGCCGAGCAGCCCCCGCCCCTCGCCCGGGCCTGTGCTCATCCCTGCCGACACGGCGCTTGCCCTCCGCCGGTGGGGTCGGTCACGGCTGGGGCCGCGTTCGCGCCCTCGGGAGCGGTGCAGCTCCGGCGGGCGAAGCTGCCCCGGCGTCCGGGCCCGTCCGGCGGCGGGCCCGCGCCACGGCAGGATGGTAGACGATTCCGCCGGGAAGGTCACGTCCTTGGTTGGCCGCCTTGGCGGGGGGGGGGCGTCTCCGCGCCACTCGTCCCCGCCCGGCCGGGCGGCATGCCCCGAGACCGGAGGAGCCCCCGGCGGGGACGCAGGCCACGCAGCGGTTCGTGCCAGCGTTCGCGGCCGCGGCCGGGATGGCGCCGCCGTCGGGGCTTCGCCCGGGATGTAGGGTGGGCGGAAGGCATCCCTGGGCGGGGCCTTCTCGACGACCGTCAGCACCGAGGCGCTCTCCAGCGTTTCGTAGGCTCCGCCGAGCCTGGCCGGCTTCATGCCGATCGTCGACACGACGGAGCAGGTGCCGGTGAGCTTCATCGGGAACTTGGCGCGAAGCGTCTCGTCGTATCGCGGGAAGAACTTGTGGTCGGTGCGGAGCCCCTGATTCCTGGCCGGCGGCGGGTCGACCTGGGTGCCGTTGACCTCGCCGTCCCAGCCCGGCGAGACCGACTACCGCTTCCTCAGCTCGTAGAACCCATGGCCCATGTACCGCAGCTTGCCCTGACGGACCAGTTCCTGCCAGACGGATTCCGGCCACTCATTCGGCGGGACGATGGCGGCGGCGCTGGCGGCACCCTTGGACAACGGGCCGCGGCCGAGCTTCGATTCCTCATCGAGAATCGTCAGCGACTGCCGCTTGCGGAACGCCTGCAAGGCTTTCCTGCAGGTCTCCCTGCTTGGGACGTCCGCGGGGGCGCCCGGCGTGGGGGCGCGAAGCTGATCGATCAGCGTGGCCAAGCCAGGCATGTCGCGCATCCCGACGACGCCTGTGACGCGGCCGGGCGGCAGTTCGGTATTCTGCAGCAGCCTGTACACCTGCTTCCATTCGCCTGCCGCCTGACGAGGATCATCGTAGCCTCGGATGGCAGTCATCAGTTCATCGAGTTTCGTCACTGTCGTCGGGGCGTCGGCCATGCGAGGGCCTTCCTTTCAGGTCTTCTTGATCTCAGCCGCCACGGCTCGTGCATTCCGAAGAGCGGCACGCTCCAGAGGGTCCCTTCCGGAGTCGCCCATACCATCGCCGCCCCCAGTCTGGCGGCACACCGCAAAGAAAGTCAAGCCAGGGCTCCCCAGCCGCTGGCGCAATGCTGTCTGCATGCGGCCCGCTTTCAGGCAGCCTGGCACCGTGACGAACTTGTGGTGATGTCCGGGCACTGGTGGCTTTCCTTTGCCTTTCACGCTCCCGGCTCCTTGGATCGGGCAGGCTCTCATACACGCTCCTTAGCACTCCAGCGCCACCTGGCCGAGCAAGTTGTGCAACGGCCCATGGCCTTAACGAAGACCGCGGTGGCGTCACGGCCTCGCGTCAACAGGACGCGATCGCCGAATGATGCGACTGCCTTGACTTCCAATGCGTCGCGAGTGACAATGGCCGTGGTTGGGGCCGGCGGTTGCCGCTCTCGACTCCCCGGGCCGGAATCGCAGCCTCTTTCGGACGGATCCGGGAAAGCCGAAACGTAGGATCCACACGCCCTTATGACAGGAGAACCCTCATGGGCAAGAAATTGTATGTCGGAAACCTGAGCTATGACGTGAACGATGCGGACCTCTCGCAGTTGTTCTCGCAGTACGGCGAAGTCGGAAGTGCCAACGTCATTATGGACAAGATGACCGGCCGCAGCAAAGGCTTCGGCTTTGTCGAAATGTCCAGCGAGCAGGAAGCCCAGGCGGCGATGGCCGCACTGAACGGCAAGGATCACTCCGGTCGCGCGCTGACCGTCAACGAAGCCAAGCCTCGCGAGGAGCGGCCGGGCGGCCGCGGCCGAGGCGGCTACGGTGGTGGCGGCCGGGGCCGTCGGTACTGACATTCGCGGGCCATATCAAGCGTACGCAGGGCGCGCCGGCAGGGATACCGGGCGACGGCCAAAGGCGGTCGACTTGGCAAGACCAAGGTTCAACTTCGAGAAGCGACAGAAAGAGCTCGCCCGGAAGAAGAAGCAGGAGAAGAAGCGCCCGGCCGAACGGGCCCGCAAGAACGCCGACTCCACGGACCCCTCCGCCGCCGAGCCGCACGACGCCTCCGAATCCCCATAGCCGTCGCCCGAAGAGCGGCCTCGTGAAGGGCGGGGCGAAACTGTGGCGCAGGCGAGCCAAGGCCAGCTTGGCGGCGCGAGACCCCAAGGGGGCAGCCGCAGGAGAGGCCCGCAAGGCCCGGCGGACGAATCATCGACAAGGGCCGATATGCCTCCGTGGTAGGATTGCCCCATGCCGCTGGTCCGACTGAATCTGCCCGACGCCCTGCCGCCTGCCCCGCCGGGGGTGGCGAGGTTCATCGTCGATGCCCAATCGCGTATCGACTCCTTCATCGAATCCCGCCTGGCGGAGCCGGTTCATTCCTTCGTCCCCAGCGATTTCCCCCTCGTCTACGGCGCCCTGCGCCACGTGGCCGACGAGCACCTGGCGCCCGGGCCGCTCTTCTGCGAATGGGGCAGCGGCGCCGGCGTGGTCACCTGCTTGGCCGCGATGGTCGGCTTCGGCGCCTGCGGCATCGAGTTCGAGACCGACCTGGTGGGACTCTCGATCCGACTCGCCCGCCACTACCACCTGAAGGCCGACTTCTGCCACGGCAATTTCGTCCCCCACGACGGGCAGGAGATCGCCGAGGAGGTCAGCGAGTTCGAGTGGCTCGCCGTCGGCGGACCCGATCCGTACGACCAGATGGACCTGGAGATCGACGACTTCGACGTGATCTTCGCCTACCCCTGGCCGGGCGAGCAGCGCGTGATCGAACGCCTCTTCGAGCGTTTCGCCGCCGATGGCGCCCTGCTGATAACCTACAACGGTATCGAGAGCGTCCGCCTGTTTCGAAGACGCACGGCGAGGGCCGCGAGGTGAACGTGCGGCGAGGGCGGGGGAAGCTCGCCGGGCGGGCCGAGACGATCCCAGCCACCCGGGACGCCAAGCCGGCCGCCGCCCGAGAGGCCCGCAAGGCCAAACGGCAACAGCAGCCAGAGAGGATCCCCGCCTGACAAGGCAGGCGAAATCCGATTGACGATGGGCGACAGCAGCAGGACAATACGACCAGCCTGCAACACGAAAGCAGGCTCTGCGGGGACGGCACCTGCCAGGGATGGCCGGGCGGGACTTGGGGCTGCGGAACCCGCCCGATCGCCGGGCGGATCAGTTGCTTGGCGGAAGAGGACAGAAGTCCAGTTCGTGATAGACCGTTGTTCTGGTACCCATCGTGAGGAATTCTGTGAATATCTGGATCCAGAAGAGCCGGTTAATGCTCAAGGGCGGCCGTCGTGGGTGGCACTGCAACGCTTACCTCGACGGAATCAAGAATGATCCCAGTGAACGGTTCCCTTCGGGGGGCCGCAATTCCACGAAAAGTCCCCGGAGCATGGCGTATATCCGGCAGATTCAGACCGGCGATCTGGTGGTGTTGTATCAGGTTGATGACGAATCCATCCATGCGATAAGCCAAGCCGATTCCTGCGGCATGGAGGCCGACAAGGGCTCCAGACAGTACAACTTATTCTATCTGAAGCCGGCAGTTACGGCATTCCGGCTGCAACATCCGCTGACTCTCTCCGAGCTTCGATCCACAGGTTGCGATCCCAAGTGCTTTGGCCCGGGCACTACAGGTCGCGTATTCCCACTCACGACAGAGGACTTCGTTGGGATTATCAAAGCCACGGTACTGGTCAACCCCGACCAGACGGAGGAACTGTCGGTGTGGATGCAGGAAAGGTCTGCACACGCATGACGGCCTGTCGTCCCCCGGAGTCATCCGGCCTGCGTGGGGCCATGTAGAGCAGGCACCCAAGCCTGACAAGAGCTTCGCCGCCGACCCGTGCGGGACGCGGGGCGTTGGGTCCCGGCTGCTGCAAGGGCGAGAGGGAGCGGGAGATAGGGGAAATACCCGACCCGCTCGGCGGTGGGGGGGCGCGAAATAATCGCGCAAAAAACGGCGAAACTGTTTGACAGCAAGGGGACTTGCGTGATAGACTGCTGTCTGCATTGCTGCGTGGGCTTGTCGCAGGAAAAGGAAGGAGTACACGCATGGACAGGAAGCGAGTCTGTCAGGTGGTGTCTGTCGCCCTGTGCATCTGTCTGGCTTGGGCGGCCGGACCGGCCTGGGCGCAAAACGGTCCCGGGCCGGGGCCGGACGACGGCCCCAGGGAGACGTCGGAGCCGATGGCCCTGACGAAGTGCACGATCGTCGAGACGCGCTGTCCGCCCGTCAAGACGGACTGCCCCGCGCTGAAGACCCTGTGTCGCGCGGTCGAGACGGAGTGCCCGCCGGCGCTGACGGAGTGTGCGGCGGTCGAGACGCGTTGCCCGGCGGTCGACACCCAATGTCCGCCGGCCTCGACGAAGTGCCCGACGAAGGAGACGCGCTGCCCGACGGTCGAAACGCAGTGCACCGGCGGCTGGTCCTACTACACAAGGTGCCCGGTGGGGGAGACACGCTGCCCGGCCGTCAGAACGCAGTGCCCCGCGCAGGAGACGCGCTGCCCGACGGTGGCGACGAAGTGCTCCCCGTACGGCATCCTGACGAAGTGCCCGGCGATCAAGACGCGCTGTCCGGTGGTGGCGACGAAGTGCTCCCCGTACGGCATCCTGACGAAGTGCCCGGCGATCGAGACGCGCTGTCCGGTGGTGGCGACCAAGTGCCCGCCGCGGCGGACGCGCTGCCCGGCGGAGGAGACCAAGTGCCGGGGCGTGGAGACGGAGTGCCCCGCGGGCGTCACGCGGTGCCCCCCGGTGGAGACGAAGTGTCCGTCGGGGTGGACGAAGTGCCCGCCGGTCGAGACGCGCTGTCCCGTGGCCGATACGACGTGCTCCCCGTACGGCATCCTGACGCGGTGTCCGACCCTGGAGACCCGCTGCCCGGCGGTGAGGACGAAGTGCCCGGAGCGGCGGACGCGCTGCCCGATCGTGGAGACGCAGTGCTCCCCGTACGGCATCCTGACGCGGTGTCCGGCCGTGGAGACGCGGTGCCCGGCGGAGGACACGAAGTGCCCGCCGCGCTGGACGAAGTGCCAGGACGCCGAGACGGTCTGCCCGGTCGCGGAGACGACGTGTCCGCCCATCCGGACGCGGTGCCCGACGACGGAGACGAAGTGTCCGCCCGTCGAGACGGAATGTCCCGTGCGGGAAACGCTCTGTTCGGCGGCCGAGGAGACGAAGTGCCCGCCCGCCCTGACGAAGTGTCCGCCGAACGAGACGCGTTGTCCGGCGGTCGACACGAAGTGCGAGGGCACGTGGGCCTACACGAAGTGCCCGGCGGCGGAGACGAAGTGCCCGCCCGCCCTGACGAAGTGTCCGGAGCGGGAGACGTTCTGCTCGGCCGGCGAGACGAAATGCCCGCCGATGCTCACGCGGTGCCCGACGGTGGAGACGAAGTGTCCGCCCGTTCGGACGGAATGTCCCGCGCGGCGGACGTTCTGCTCGGCCGAGGAGACGAAGTGCCCGCCCGCCCTGACGAACTGTCCCCCGCGGGAGACGCTCTGCTCGGGCGAGGAGACGAAGTGCCCGCCGGCCTGGACGAAGTGCCCCCCGCGGGAGACGTTCTGCTCGTCGGACGAGGATACGAAGTGCCCGCCGGCGAGAACGAAGTGCCCGGTGGCGGAGACCCGCTGCCCGCCGTTCGAGACGAAGTGCTCCCCGCGCAGCACGCGGTGTCCGGCCGTGGAGACGCGGTGTCCGATCGTCCGGACCCAGTGCCCGCCAAGGAGGACGCGCTGTCCGGCTCCGGAGACGCGCTGTCCGCCGCTTCGCACACAGTGCCCGGTGCGGGAGACGCGCTGCCCGGCCGGGGAGACCAAATGCCCGCCGATGGAGACGGAATGCCCGGCCGTGGAGACGAAATGCGGCAACGCGCTGACGAAGTGTCCGCCGGTCGAGACGGAATGCCCGCCGGCGGAGACGAACTGCCAGGCCGCAGAGACGCTCTGCCCGGCGGAGGCAACCGCGTGTCCGGGCGCGGAGACGCAGTGCTCTGGGGAGGACCCGGTCGAGTGTCCGCTGTCCAGCACGCGGGAGGGCGGCGCCGTGGCGAGCCGTTTCGTCGAGCGGGCCTGCCCCATCGTGGAAGCGAAGTGTCCCACGATCATAGCGATGTGATGCCGTTCGCCACCCGGCCCCGGCCGCGGTGACGGCTCAGCTATCAGGGAAGTTTGCAGTAGCCGGCCAGGAATGGGGCGGCCGATGCGGTCGCCCCGTTCTTTTTCGGCCGCGCCACGTGGTAGGATGCGTGCATGGCTCGTGAGCTACCCCCCGCGGCCGAAGGCGCGGCCGCGACCGATCAACGAGGCGGAGTCCTTTCCTCGGGCGCCGCGGCGTGGGGTCCGGCCGTTGCGGCGGTGGCGGGCCTGGCGGCGGCATGGATCGCGGCCGGCTCGACCGGCGTGCTGGCCCACCCGCTGCGCCACGTGCTGACGTGGGCGGCGCTCGCCGTGGCGGTGCTGTCGGATCGCCCCTCGGGCCTCGGCGGCGCGCTGCGGCTGCCGATCGTGCTGGCCGGGGCGGTCGTCGCGGTACTGATGACGGCGTCGCGGCTGGCGCCGGTGAACGTCCTGGGCGCCGCGGCGCTGCTGGGCGCGCTGGCGTTGTGGCGGGGACGTGCGGCGGGGCGCGTGTTGGGGACGGCGGCGCTGGCGATCTGCGTGCTGGGGATCTACCGCCTGGCCAACACGTCCGTCGCGATGCTGTGGATTGCCACCGACCGGGCGGGGGCCGCGCTGGGGCGCCTGGCGGGCCTCGTCGCGGGCCGCCCGCTCTGGGTCGGCGCGACGTTCGGCGGGCTCGACTTCCTCGTGGGGATGATCGCGTTGTACGCGGCGTGGCTGGTCCTCGCGCCGGCGCCGCGGCTGAAGCGGGGCCTGCTGGCGGCGACGGCCATCCTCGCCGGGCACCTGGCGTATCTGGTCGTGGTGGCGTGCGCGGCGGCGGCGCTCGAGGCGCTGCCGAAGGCGACGCCCGAGGCGGGCTTCACGTGGGCCGGGGCGCTGCGGCAGCTCGTGCCCTGGAACCTGCCCGCGCTCGCCGCGGCGATTCACCTGGCGATCGCCGCCGCGATGCTCTGCTGGACGGACTGGGGCGGGGCGGACGCGCCGGAGGAGCGCCCAGGCCGGTGGGCGCCGTGGTGGCTCGCGCCGGCGGTGGGGCTTGCGGCCGTCGGCGTCGCGGCGATGCTGCCGGTCACGACGGTGCTGTCGACCGGCCGGTGCAGCCTGGAGGGCAAGAAGGTCGTCGCGTGGGAGAAGGGCTACCTGAACTGGCTGCGGCCGAAGCACGGCGAGTACGGGCGCCTCTCCATCGGCATGTACGGCATGATGCCGACGTACGTCGAGAGCCTGGGGGGCCGGTGGCTGAAGTCGGCGGACCTCTCGACGGCGGACCTGCGCGACGCGGACGTGCTGATCCTGCTGTACCCCAACGACCCGTGGAAATCGGGCCTGGTGGTCAAGGCCGTCGGGCGGGCGGCACACGGACAGGCGCAGGTCGACGCCAACGGCCAGGCCGTCCTCTACACGCCCGGGCCCGGCTTCGAGGGGGAGGACCGCTTCTCCTATACCATCTGCACGCTCGACGACCCGAACGACACGTCCACGGCCACCGTCTTCGTACGCGTGACGGGCCGGGCCCCGGCGCCGACGACGGCGCCCGCCGGCAGCCGGTCGGACAAGCCCGTCGCACGGGACGACCGCGTCGAGGTGGCCCGCGACGGCAAGGCCCGCCGGATCGCCGTGCTGGCGAACGACGCCGGCCCCCCCGGCCAACTGGAGCGCATCCACCAGTTCGTGCGGGGCGGCGGGTCGCTGCTGCTGCTGGGCGAGCACACGATCCGCGAGGAGGACGGGGGAAGCCGCTTCAACGACATCCTCCAGCCGACGGCGATGCGGGTGCGGTTCGACTCGGCGACGTTCGAGGTCGGCGGGTGGCTGCACTCGTACGAGGCGCTGTCGCACCCGGCGACGGCGGGCATCCCGGACGAGCGGAACGAGTTCGGCGTGGTGATCGGGGCGTCGGTGGACGCCCGCTGGCCGGCGAACCCGCTGCTGGTCGGGCGCTGGGGCTACGCCGACCCGGGCGACGAGGGCGCCGGCGCGTCCATGATGGGCAACCACCGCTACGACCCCGGCGAGAAGCTCGGCGACCTCGTCCTGGTGGCCGAGCAGACCTACGGCAAGGGGCGGATCGTCGCCTTCGGCGACACGTCGAGCATGACCAACGGCATCACGGTCGGCGCGCACCGCTTCACGTCGCGCCTGCTGGGGTACCTGGCGTCGCGCCCGGGCAGTCCGCAGGCGCCGTGGAGGCAGGTCGCGGGCATGCTCCTGGCCGCGGCGCTGGTGGCGCTGCTGGCGTGGCGCTTCTCGCCGCTTCGGCTGGCGGTGGCGGCGGCCGTGCTCGGCGCGTCCCTGGCGGCCTGCACCGCAGCCACCTACCGCGCGGCCGGCGTCCTGCCCGACGGGCGCCCGAGCCACCCGAACAACCTGGCCTACATCGACACGACGCACCTCGGCGCCTACAGCGAAGAGTCCTGGCGCGACGACGGCACGGCCGGGCTCGAACTGACGCTCATGCGCAACGGCTACCTCACCCTCTCCCTGCCGGAGCTCACGCGCGAGCGCCTCGAGCGGGCCGGACTGCTCGTCTCCGTCGCGCCCCTGCGGGAGTACTCCGCCGAAGAGATCCTGGTTGTCGAGGAGTTCGTCCGCGGCGGTGGCATCTTCCTCTGCACGGTCGGCTACGACGATCGCCTGCCCAGCCGGGAGCTGCTGGCGCGGTTCGGCTTCAAGGTGGGCGCCGTTTCGGCCGACGACTACGCCGAGCCCCAGCCGCTGGGGCGGTTCAAGTCGCCCTACCTGCGACGGGGCGACCAGCGGGTGTACGTGCGGTTCCACTCGGCCTGGCCGGTGTGGTGCTCCGGGTCGGAGCCCGAGACGCGCGTCCTGACCTACGGGCGGGGTCACGAGAAGACCGACCTGCCGGTCATCGTCCTGCGCCGCATCGGCGAGGGCAAGGTCGTCGTCATCGGCGACACGGGCTTCGCGAGGAACGAGAACCTCGAGCGCCGCGGCGGCGAGCCGTTCGACGGCCTCCGCGAGAACGCCGACTTCTGGCGCTGGCTGCTGCGAGAGGTTCGGCGCTTCCGATCCGAGCCGGCGTGGCTCCCGCCAGGCCTCCGCCCGCCCGAGACGCAGCCCGCGACGCCGCCCGGGCGAGGCGCGCCGAGCCCCGGGGCCGGCGCCTCCGGAAAGGGGGTGCGGCCATGAAACGCGCATGGATCGCCGCGGCGCTGCTGGCCGCCTCCTGGCTGCTGGGGCTGAGCTACTACCATGCGGCGAGCTGGGTGGCGTGGGCGCTGCTCGTCGGCGCCGGCGTGGTGCTGATGGGCGGGCTCGCCGAGCGGCGGATCCGCTGGCCTGTAGCGCTGGTCTCGGCCGCGCTGCTTGCCCCCGTCGCGGTGCTGGCGCCCTGGCCGCAGAAGGCGGCCGTGCTGCTGCTCGGCGCGGGGCTGCTCCTGCACGGGCTGTCCATCCCGCGGCGCTGGCCGACCCGCCTGGCCACCGCGATGCTGGCCGCGGGCGCGGTGCTGCTGGTCCAGGCCGTGGCGATGGCGGCCTACGAGAGCTTCACCGCCCGCCGGCCGGACCTGCCCGACGCCCTGACGCGCCTGGGGGTCTGGCTTGGCGGCCTGGCCGGGTTCGACCTGTCCGTCGAGGGGAGCAACCTCGCGCTGTTCTCCATGCGCCGCGTCCACCGGCTCGGGGCGACGTGGGCGCTGCTGGCCGACCCCGTCACGGTGTGCTTCCTCGTCGGCGGGGTGGTGCTGATCGCCCTGGAGCGTTGGGCGGCGTCGGCCAACGGGCAGCGGGGCGGGTGGCGCCGTCTGGCGCCGATGGGGCGATTCGCCGCCGCGGTGGCGCTCTGGCTGCCGCTGCGGGCGCTCATCCTGACGGCCCTCTACATGCACCGCGCCCTGCGCACCGGCTACGACGACCCGCTGGACCTGATGAACCAGTTCTGGAGCCCGTGGGTGCACCTGGTGCTGCTGGCCGGGCCGGTCCTGCTGGCGTGGCGTTTCGTGCGCCCGTCGGGCAAGCGCGACGACGCGCCGCCCGTGCGTCCGGCGGGTCCGAAGTGGCAGCCGGCCGCCGCCGCCGTCGTGGCGCTGCTGGCCGTGGCCGCCCTGACGGCGGGCATCGCGTGGGACCCCGTCGGCGAGCGCAAGGGCGGGCGCATCCTCGTCGACGAACGCCGCTCCCAGTTGCCCTGGCCGGGCAAGACGTTCGACAGCACGCGGACCGACAGGCCGTTCGACCGGGACTGGTACGGGCACGCCTCCAGCTACAACTACGCGTGCCTGTACGACTACTGCTCTCGCTTCTACACGATGTCGCGCCTCGACGGGACGATCGGCGACGACGCCCTCCGCGACTGCGACGTGCTCTTCCTGAAGGTGCCCTCCGGGCCCTACTCCCCCACCGAGATCGCCGCCATCCGCCGCTTCGTCAATCGCGGCGGCGGCGTGCTGCTGCTCGGCGAGCACACGAACTTCGGCGGCTCGGGCGTCCACCTCAACCAGATCGCGCAAACGTTCGGCTTCCGCTTCCGCTACGACTGCGCGTTCGGCATGGACTCCGTCTTCCGCCAGCGCTATACCCCGGCGCTCGCGCCGCACCCCGTCGTCCAGCACACCGGGCCGATCGACTTCGCCACGTCGTGCACCCTCGACGTCGCCGGCGCCGGCGGGCGGGCCGTCATCCAGGACACCGGCCTGAAGAACCTCCACGCCGACTACCACGTCAGCAACTACTACCCCCAGGCCGAAAACCACCCCCACATGCGCTACGGCGCGTTCGTGCAGCTTTGGGCCGCCCGCGACGGGGCGGGACGCGTCCTGGCCTTCACCGATTCCACGATCTTCTCGGACTTCGCCTTCTTCGAGCCCGGCAAGAGCGAACTGATGCTCGGCATGCTCGAATGGCTCAACCACAGGAACCGCCTGTTCGATCCGCGGGCGCTGCTGGTGCTCATCGGGGCGCTGCTGGCCGCCGGGGCACTGGCGCTCGGCCGCCCGTGCGACGCCAACTGGCCGCTGCTGGTGGCGGCCGGAGCGCTCGGCTGGCTCGTCGCGATCGTCGGCGTCCACGCCGCCCACCGCGCCGCCATGCCCCTCCCGAAGGCCCTTCGCCCGATGGTCCGCGTGACGATGGACCGGACCGTTTCGGCCGCGCCGCTGCCACGCAACGGGTTCATCGCCGGCAAGGACGACGCCTTCGGACTCTTCGAGCGATCCATCCTGCGCCTGGGGTACTTCACGCGGCGAGCCTCGGGCGACGCCGTCACCGACGCCCGACTCGTCGTGGTCCTCCATCCCAGCCGCACCGTCACCCCCGCGTTCGGCGATCGGCTCGTCGAGTACGTCGCGGGGGGCGGCCAACTGCTCGTGCTCGACTCGCCGGAGAACGCCGCGTCGACGGCGAACAGCCTGCTGCACCCGTTCGGGCTGGAGGTCAGGCGAACCGCCCGCCTGCGGGGCCTGCTCGAGCCGCAGCGCCCCTGGCCGGTCGTCGCCGTGCCGTCGGCCTGGGAGGTTCGCGGCGGCGAGGTGCTGGCCCGTATCGCCGGGCGCCCGGTCGCCGCCGTGAAGCGTCACGGCAAGGGCGCCGTGTGGGTGGTCGGCTTCGCCTCGCGCTTCACCGACGCGCGGATGGGCGTCATCGGTGACGTCGTGCCCACCGGCGAGCTGCGAAAGGTCTACGACCTGGAGTACGCCCTGCTGGAGGCGATCGTCGAGGCCGCCCCGACGACCCGCCCCGCCACGGCGCCCGCGAGCCCGCGCGCGGCGAGCCGCCCGGCGACGCCCCGCGAGTGACCGGACTCAACCCCGATGATCCCCACGCCCCAGCGCGTGCGAGCCAACCGCCTCTGGAGCGCGGGCCTCGCCCTCGTCGTCGGGGCCTGCGTGGCCGCCGCGGCGTGGATCGCCTCGCCCGGCCCGGCCGCCGTCTGGATCGCGATCGCCGCGGCGGCGGTGACGGCCGGCGGGCTGTACCGCTTCGGCACCCGCGTCTGGCGGCGGCGCAGGAAGGTCCTTGCGCGCCCCCTCCCGCGGGCCTGGGAGCGGATCCTGAACGAGCGCGTCGCCTTCTACCGCGCCCTGCCGGACGACCGGAAGCGGCGCTTCCGCCGGCTCGTGGCGATCTTCCTGGACGAGACGCCCATCGCCGCGACCGGCTGCGAGCTGGACGACCCCGCCCAGGTGCTCATCGCCGCCGGGGCCGTCATCCCCATCCTCGGCCTCGACGACTGGGAGTACGGCATGTTGCGCGAGGTGATCCTGCGTGCGGGCCAGTTCGAGGCGCGGAGCCGCCCGACGGACCGGGCCGAGCCGCTGCTCGGCATGGTCGGCAGCCCCGGCGGCGCGTTCACCGGCGCGCTGGTGCTGTCGAGGGACGACCTGCTCGGCGGCTTCGAGGCGGCCGACAAGTCCAACGTCGCCATCCACGAGTTCGCGCACCTGGTGGACATGGCCGACGGGGCGGTGGACGGCGTGCCGGCCTCGCTGCCGCGGCGGGAGTTGCGCTCCTGGCTGGACCTCGTGCGGCGCGAGATGCAGCAGGGCTCGGCGGACTGGTCGGACATCCCCGCATACGCCTTCACCGCCGAGCAGGAGTTCTTCGCCGTGGCGGCGGAGTACTTCTTCGAGGCCCCGGCCGAGCTCGCCGAGCGCCACCCGGAACTCTACGAAATGCTCCGGCGCATCTTCCGCCAGGACCCGCGGGGGCTCTCCCGGGGGGCCTCGCCCCACCCGCGCGGGCCGAAAGATCCTTCCTGAGATCGACTTCTGCCGTTCTTGGCAGCGCGAACGCCGCGGATTCCAGAGGTTCTCCGCAAACGGCCCTGGAGTTCCTGGAAACCACGGCCTGGTCCAGATCAAGGGTACACTTTCCCGCCCGGCCTCCGGGCTTGGCAGGAGCGTATACCTTTGTCATACAGACGGTTGCGGACAACGTGCCCGGGGCAGGCCGGCCTGGTTCAGAACGGGCCGGCTCGGGGTAACGCTCTTCTCTTCGCCCCGAGGGGGCGGAAAGGG
>CAZXOC010000197.1:0-14571 GCA_964642165.1 uncultured Planctomycetaceae bacterium
CCCCCACGAGCGCACCTCGGCGGCGATCTTCCGACGCAGGAACCAGATGGTCACGAACGTCGGGTAGGCCAGCACGACGGGCAGGCCCAGGACCGCGGCGAAGATGGAGAAGCCCCTCATCATGCCCTGGAACTCCACGGGCATCGGCCCCATGCCTGCCGGCATCGGCAGTTCGGCGACGAACTTCATCTGGAAGACGAACCCGAAGGCCGCCAGGGCGACCCCGAGGGCGGCGTAGCAGAAGTGCAGCGGGCGGGCCCGGCGCTGGCGCTTCGTCAGGGCCAGCCCCGCCAGGAGGAGCGTCCCGTACGTGACCGTGCTCAGCACGCTCGAGGCGATCTGCCAGGACGTCACCCAGGCCGGCATCTTGGGCTGGAAGCGGGCGAACCGGGGGATGAGCTTGAGGATCTGCCCGCCCGGGTTGGCGAGGGCCAGCGCCATCATGGCCAGGAAGATGCCGGCGACGGCGACGGAGACGTAGCCGACGGCCACCGGCCAACGGGACCCCGGCGGGCGCAGCACGGGCGCGGGGGGGAGGACCTGCCCGGGCGGCCGAGCCGGCGGCGGGGCCTGCGGTGGGGGAAGGGCGGACATAGCGATCTCCCTTGTGACGGGTAGACGGCGGCAAGGCCCTACGGCGTGGCCGGCGCGCCGAGAATCCCCTTCAGCTCGTCGAGCTTCTCGTTCATCGTCTCCTCGTCCCGGGCCTCCAGGGACAGGCGGAGGCGCGGCTCGGTGTTCGACGGCCGCACGTTGAACCACCAGTCCTCGTACTGGCACGTCACGCCGTCGAGGTAATCGATTTCCGCGTCCGCGAAGGCCGCCTCGACGGCCTTCATCTTGGCCCGCCCGTCGTCGGCGGGGAAGCTGATCTCGCCGGTGTGCCAGTAGCGTTTCAGCGGGGTCACCAGCTCGCTCAGCGGGCGGTCCCGGGCGGACAGCATGCTGGCCGTCACCGCCAGGGCGATCGCCCCGCTGTCGCAGTTGAAGTTGTCGCGGAAGTAGAAGTGCCCGTTGATCTCCCCGGCGAACAGGCCGTGCCCGTCGGCCATGGCCTTCTGCATGAAACCGCGCCCGACCCGCTCGCGCCGGGGCACGCCGCCGGCGGCGCGGATCTCATCCGGCAGGACGCGGCTGCTGCGCAGGTCGTAGACGATCGTCCCGCCGGGGGCGTCGCGCAGGAAATGCGCCGCCAGCAGCGCCGTGAGGAGGTCGCCGCGAACGGCCTGGCCCTGCTCGTCCACGAAGACGCAGCGTTCGGCCCCGCCGTCGAGACAGACGCCGAAGTCGGCCGACCGGGCCACCACCGCCTCCGCCGTGGGGCGCCGGCTTTCCTCGAGCGTCGGGTCGAGGCGATGCGCCGGCGGGGCGCCGGTCTCGAAGTTCAGCGGGACGATGCGGAGATCCGTGTCGTCGAACACGGCCGGGAGCATCTTCCCCGCCATGCCGTTGGCGGCGTCGGCGACGACGGTCAGCGGGCGGCGGAGGTCCAGGAAGCGCCGCACGTGCTCGCGGTAGGCGTCCCACAGGTCGACCTTCTGGACGGGGGCCATGGACGCCCCGGCGGGCATGCGGCGGAGCGTCCGCACGATGTGCTGGATCTCCTTGAGCCCGGTGCTCTGCGCGACGGGTCGGGCCTTCACCCCCGCGATCTTGAAGCCGTTGTCCTCGACGGGATTGTGCGAGGCCGTCACCTGGATGCCCCCGCACGTGGCGAGGTGGTTGATGGCGAAGTAGAGCATGGGCGTGTCGACCATGCCGAGGAGCGTGCAGCCGGCCCCGCTGGCCGTGATGCCCGAGATCAGCGCCTCCACGAGCGCGGGGCTGTGCGGTCGCATGTCGTGGCCGACGACGAGGCGGTTGCTGGACGCCTGCCCGCGCTCGTAGCCGCTCAGGAGGCTCCGAAGGAACTGCGCCGCGGCGTGCCCGATCTTCCAGGCGAGGTCCTCGTCGATTTCCTCGCCGTACAGCCCCCGAATATCGCAGGCCCGGAACACCGTGTCGATGACGGACATGATCTGCCCTTTCCTCGTTGGCGGCGGGGGTTTCGATTATTCTCGATCCCCGGGGGGATTGCAAACGCGAATCCCGTTTGACAGCCCGACGGGCGTGCGTATAATCGCCCGAAACCGGCGTCGGTTCGACTTCTTGGACAAGGACGACCATGAAGGACTCACCCCTGCTGCTGCTGGCGTCCCTCGGCTTGCTGGGGGTCGTCGGCGGCTGTGTCTCCCCCGGCGAGATGGACGTGGACCTGGTGGGTCGCTACCAGCGTGCCATGGCCGCCCGCGGCGCGCAGGTGCGCGCGGGCACGGGGGGACTGGACCTGCTGCGTCCGACCCGGAGCGAGACCGGCCCGAAGCTCGCCGTCGAGCCTATCGTCGTCGATCGGGTCGTCGAGACGACGGCGACGCACCGCCTGCTCGGCACGCTGGAGGATCCCGAAACCAAGCAGCTCCGCAAGCGCGTGGAGATCGGCCGGACCATCAAGACGACGACCTACCGGCGCGACGGCGCGACCGGGAAGCGGACGAGCAAGGAGTCGATCGACGAGAAGAAGCCGCGCATCGCCCTGTTGGACGAGGTGCCCCGCGACGTGCGCGACGTCGACATCTACCGGGTCGGCGAGCGCTCCCGCGCGCCGGCGCGTCTGCCCCGCAGCAAGCACCTCGTCCGCCTCAGCCTCCGGGACACGGTCATGCGGGCGCTGGCCAACAACCTCGACATCCGCGTGGTGAGCTACGACCCGGCCATCAGCCGCGAGGACATGGTCCGCGCGGCGGCGGCGTTCGACTACACCGTCTTCGGCGCCGTCAGCTACACCAAGGACGAGAAGCAGCGCGCCCAGACCTTCGCCGGGGACATCAACCGCCTGCGCAACTGGTCCCTGGGCGTTCGCCAGCACACCGTCACCGGCGCGGAGTGGTCTCTCGAGTGGGCCATGAGCCGCGCCTGGGACAACTCGTCGTCCTTCTTCACCACCCTCCGGACCCGCTACGAGCCGACCGTCGTCCTGCAGGTCAGCCAGCCGCTGCTTCGCGACGCTTGGCCGGAGGTCAACCTCGCGCAGCTTCGCATCGCCCGCCTCAACACGCGGATCGGCGAGCAGGACTTCCGCGCGAAGGTCGAGGAGGTCATCACCCAGGTGGTCTCCACTTACTGGGCGCTGGTCCAGGCTCGCCGCGAGGTCGAGATCGCCGAGCGCCTCCTGGAGGTCACCAGGGAGACCTACGAGCGCGTCATCGGGCGCGCCGACCTGGACGCCACCGAGGCCAGCATCAAGCAGGTGGAGGCCTCCGTGCGGATTCGCCAGGCCGCCCTCATCCGTGCCCGCAAGATCGCCCAGGACGTGCAGGACGCCCTCGCCCGCCTCCTCGCCGACGTGCAGATCAACGTGCTGAGCGGCTACGAGGTCGTCCCCACCACTCCCGCGATCGAGGAGCAGGTCCACGTCAGCGCCACGGAGCAGATGATGACGGCCCTGCGGCACAATCCGCTGTTGGAGCAGGCGCGTCTGGCCGTCGCCGCCTCGGCGATCAACGTCCGCGTGGCGAAGAACCAGACGCTGCCCAACCTGGAGCTGACGGCCTCGACGGGCCTCCAGGGCCTGTCGCGCCAGGCCAAGCAGGCCCACGACGAGCTGTTCCGCGGCGATTACCTGAGCTACAGCATCGGGCTGACGCTGGAGTACCCCGTCGGCAACCGCGAGCGGCTCGCCAGCCTTCGCCAGCGCCAGTTCGAGTACACCAAGGCCATCGTGTCGATGCAGAACGCCGCCGACCAGATCGCCCTGGCCGTCAACGAGCGGGCGCGCCAGATCGAGACCGCCCACGAGGAGCTGCTGGCCCAGCGCGCCGCCGTCGAGGCCGCCCGCATCCAGTTGCAGGCGCTGGAGGACACGGAGCGCATCCGAGGCCGCCTGACGCCCGAGTTCCTCCGCGTCAAGCTCGATGCCCAGGTGACGCTGGCGACGGCGGCGCGGTCGGAGACCCAGGCCCTCGTCGACTACAACACGGCCATGGCCGAGCTCGCCCGGGCCACCGGCACCACGCTGGAGCTTCACCGCGTCCGCATCGCCATGCCCCACGCCGTGAACGGCACCTGGCCCGCGATCGCGCCGCCGGGCGGCATGCCCGCCACGGGACCGGCGAAGCGCAAGGGCCAACCGTAGCGAGGCCCCGGGCTCCGCGGACCCCGCGCCGCGGTCGATGCCCATTTGACACGCTTCGCGCGCCGGCTATAATCCCACCCGGATTCTTGTCTTCTCAGGAGTGCCATGGATTCCTGCGGTACCGCCAAGGCATTGGCGGCCGCCGTCCTCCTGGTGGTCGGCGGCTGTGTCGCGCCCGGCGAGCTGGACGCCGGTCGCCTGGCCGCCTACCGGCAGGCCATGAGCCACAGCTCTGCCCGGGCGCCGAGGCCCGGCATCCTGTGCGACTCGCTCCTGCCGGCCGCCGGGCTGCCTCTGCCCGAGCTGGCGAAGGACGAGGTCGTCGAGCGGATCACCGAGACGACCCGCGCCTACGACCCCAATCTCGAGCGCCAGGGGGATCGCCTGCGCGACCGCATCAAGACGACCGTGCTCGTCACCGATTGCGCCCTGAATCCGCAGACGGGCGAGCCGGAGCCGAAGACGGCCGAGCAAGTCCGCCGGGTCGAGACGGAGGCGACCCGCACGTTCCGGCTCGTGCCGCGCCCGGGCCGACCGGACAGGCCGCCACGTCAGGTCCTCGTCGGCACGGTCGAGAAGAGGACGCAGTTCGTTCGCGATCCGAAGACCGGCACGCTCCTTCGTTCGGCCGAGATCGTCACGACGAGCACCTACGACCCCAACGCCGACGACGCCGGCGAAGGCCGGCTTGACGAGGACGAGGAACCGCGCGTTCGCGTTCACACCAAGGTCCGGACGAGGACGTTCCGCCGGCACGCGCCCGGCGGGGCATCGACGAGACCGGACCACGTCCGGCAGACCGACCGCGAAAGCAGGTCCACGATCCCGCGCTGGCGGCTCGACGCGATCTCCGGGCAGCCGCGAGCCGGCAAGACCACCGAGCGGGCGCGCGTCGGCCGCAAACACGGCAGGCCCGCGCTGCTCACCGGCACCCGCAAGCTCGTCCACCTGCCCCTCGAAGGGGTGATCGCCGCCGCCTTGGCGGCCAACCCCGACATCCGCGTGGTGAGCCTCGAGCCGGCGATCTCACGGCAGGTGATGATCGAGGCCGCCGCCGCGTTCGACTACACGCTCTTCCTCGACATGAGCTTCCTCAAGGAGGAGGGGGGCAATCCCGCGCGGGGGCTGTTCGACGACGCCCGACGCATCCGCAGTTGGTCGGCGGGCCTCCGCCGGGTCACTCCCACCGGCGCGGCCTGGTCGCTGCGGTCGTCGCTGAGCCGCAACTGGGACTCCTCCGAGTTCGACGGGCTCTACAAGTACTCGACGGTCCTGGAGGTCACGCAGCCGCTGCTTCGCGGGGCCTGGCCGGAGGTCAACCTCGCGGCGTTGCGGATCGCCCGGCTGAACGCCCGGCTGAGCGACGTGGAGTTCCGCGCGAAGGTGGAGGAGATCGTCACCGCCGTGACCGCGGCGTACTGGGAGCTGGTTCGGGCGCGGCGGACGCTGCGCGTGCAGGAGCGCCTGCTCCGCACGACGCGGGAGACCTTGCGGAACGTCCGCGCCCGCATCGGGCTCGACGCCACGCGCGCCCAGGCCAAGCAGGTCGAGGCCTCCCTCAAGCGCCGCAAGGCCGATCTGATCGACACCCGGCGCGCCATCGGCGACGCCCAGGACCGCCTGCTCAGCCTCGCCCCTCACCCGGACCTCCGCGCCCTGGGCGCCCATGAGTTCGCGCCCGTCACGCCGCCCCCGCAGGGCAAGGCGCATCTCAACCCCGCCGAGCAGCTCCTGGCCGCCTTGCGGCACAGCCCGCAGATGGAGCAGGCCCGACTGGCCATCGCCGCCGCCGCGGTGGACGTCACCGTGGCGGAGAACGAGGCGCTGCCGGTCCTGGACATCTCCGCCGCCGTGGAGACCCAGGGCTTCCGCCGCAGCCTCGACTGGCCTCACCGCACCGTCCAGACGGGCGATCCGGTCATCGCCTACCGCATGGAGAGCACCCCCCAGGGGGCTCGCCGCGTGCCCGTCCGCGCCGACGACTGCATCCTGGGCTACCGCCTCAACCTGCTGTTCGAGTACCCCATCGGCAACCGCCGCGCCGAGGCCGAGCTTCGTCGCCGCCGCCTTCGGCACACCCAGTCCATCGCCGCCATGCAGAAGACGGCCAATGACCTGGCCCTCGCGATCCGCGAGCAGATCCGCCGCGTCGAGCGGACCTATGCGAAGGTCGAGGCCTACCGGGGCGCCGCCGAGGCCGCCGCCGCCGAGCTCCAGGGACTCACCGACAGCGAACGCGGGCTGCCCCGCCTGGAGCCGGCCTTCCTGCGGACCAAGCTCCAGGCCCAGCGCGACGTCGCCCGCGCTGAGGAGAACGTCGAGCAGGCCCTCTTCGAGTACAACACCGCGCGGGCCGAGCTCAGCCGCATCACCGGCACCGTCCTGGAGCTGAATCGGGTGAAGCTTGCCCTGCCCGTGGCGCCCGACCTGCCGCAACCCCGCAAGCCCGGCCCGCCCGTCGGGCCCGGGAGCCCGGCCATGCCCTGACGAGCCCCCTCCCGCCCCCTCGAACCGCCCGGGGATCCCGTCTTGCCGCCGGCCGGGGCACGCCCCCGGAACCGGGCAGAAACTCGCACTTTCCTCGCGGCGGTGACATACTGCTGTCACTGCCAAGTGCGATAACTTTGGGGATACGAACCCATGAGCATCAGTCGAATCTACAGGCTGTTGCGGCTCATCACGCTGTTGCAGGCCGGCCGCGGGTACTCCGCCGACGACCTCTCCCGCGAGCTCGAGGTCAGCCGACGGACCATCTTCCGGGACCTGAACATGCTGGAGATGGCCCACATCCCGTACTACTACGACCCGAAGAGCGCCGGCTACCACATCAGCCACCACTTCTTCCTGCCACCGATCAACCTCACGCTGGCCGAGTCGCTGGCGATCCTCCTGCTGGCCGGGCGACTGAAATCGACGTCGCGGCTGCCGCTGATGGCCGAGGCCGCCCGGGCGGCCATGAAGGTCGAGAGCGCCCTGCCCCAGCGCATCCGCGAGCACGTCGGCAGCATCCTGGATCGGCTGCACGTGGTCCTCGGGCCCACCAGCCGCCACGAGGGCGTCGAGCCCGTCTTCCACGACCTGATCCGCGCCATCGGGGCCCGGAAGGTCTGCCGCCTGGTCTACATCAGCTTCCACGAGCGGCGCCAGATCCGCGCCACCGTCGAGCCGTGGCGGCTCGTCTTCGTCAGCCGGGCGTGGTACCTCATCGCCCACTCGCGAAGGCACAGGGAGGCCCGAACCTTCAAGCTCGGGCGCATCCGAAAGCTCACCGTCACCGACGAGGCCTTCGAGCGCCGCGGCGGCGCGGACCGGGAGAAGCTCTTCGGCGACGCCTGGAGCATGATCCCCGAGGGCAAGCTCTACCGCGTACACCTCCACTTCCAGAAGAAGGTCGCCGGCAACGTCGCGGAGGTCCAGTGGCACCCTTCCCAAAGGGTCCAGTGGAACGACGACGGGTCCATCGAGTTCCACGTTCGGGTGGACGGCCTGGGGGAGATCGCCTGGTGGGTCCTCGGCTACGGCGACGAGGTCGAGGTCGTCGCGCCGGCAGAGCTGCGGCGGCGCATCGCCGCGGTCGCGGCCAAGGTCGCACGGAAACACCAACCGAAACGGAAAGGGCGCTGAGCATGCGGGCGCTGGTGCAGCGGGTCCACTGGGCCGAGGTCGAAGTCAACGGGCAGATCGTCGGGCGGATCGGGAACGGCCTGCTGGTGTACGTGGGCGTCGCCGTGGGCGACGGCGTCCCCGACGCCCGGAAGCTCGCCGAGAAGGTCGCCCACCTGCGGGTCTTCGAGGACGACAACGACAAGTTGAACCGATCGGTGCGGGACGTTCGGGGGGGCGTCCTGGCTGTGTCCAACTTCACGTTGATGGCCGATACGCGAAAGGGCCGAAGGCCCGCCTTCGTCGCCGCCGCCGCGCCCGAGGAGGCCGAACGGCTCTACGAGGGCTTCGCCGACGCCCTGGCCACGCGAGGCTGCTCCGTCGCCCGCGGCGTGTTCCGCGCGAGGATGATCGTCCGCAGCGCCGCCGCCGGGCCCGTCAACGTACTGGTCGAGGTCCCCTCGCCGCCAAGCTGACCCGCGAGACCCGATCCCGCCACGGGGCCGGTCCGACCGGGCCTCCGCCCACGCCAATGGGTAGGCCGCCCACGGGGCGGCCCCTGCGCCGTGGGCCGGCGACGCCTGCGATGGCGCTTTGCCGCCCGGCCGGGGCTTGACGAGCCCGGCCCCATGGCGTAGGCTGTTTTCCAGGCGTCGGGAGTGTGCCCGAGTGGCCAAAGGGAACAGACTGTAAATCTGTCGGCGCAATGCCTACGGTGGTTCGAATCCACCCGCTCCCATTCGGGCCGGCAATTCGGTTGCCGGCCCGCGCTGTGCGCGCCCAGCCGGGCCGCATGGCCAAGGTCAAGATCTTGATCAAGCTCGGACGATCCATCCGCGTCCAGGTCGGCCATGGCCCCAGGCAGAAGACCATCGAGCCAACGCGGGGTGACGTACGGCATTCAACTCATCCTCGTCTGCGCCGTGTCCTCCTCGGCGGTAGCGGCAGAAACGCGGGTGACCCTGGCCAATGCGCACATCCGCGTGACGCTCGAGAAGGCTGGCGGCGCGTGGAGGCTGGCGTCTCTCGCCCGCAGGGACGGCCGGGACGGCCTGGCCGTCCGAAGCGACGAGTTCGAGATCCTGCTGTTTGACGGCTCACGGTACACCGCAGCGGACTATGCGCATTGTGGCGGGCCGACGCGCGGCCGCCAAGCGGGTTGCGAGACGATCCGCGTCGACTACCGGCGGAAGGCACCCGCGTCGCAGGCCGCCCCGCAAGCGATCACCGTCCACTACACGCTCGGAGACGGCCCGTACGTCCGCAAGCGCGTCCACCTGGCAATGCGCGAAGGCCAGAAGGTCGACCGCCTCCAGGTGCTGCGGTTCTCGACGGATCGGGGAGCTTCGCGCGGCGGCTTGGGGCAGCCGGTCTTCGTCGGCAACTGGTTCTTCGGCGTCGACTACCCGGGCTTCCACAGCCGTCACAGCGACGGCTTCGTCGAGCCGGACTTCCTGTACCGGCACCCCTACGACATCGACCTGGAAGGCGGCGACCGGGAGCATGCGCCGCGCAAGGGGCTCGTCACGCTGTTTCACTTCCCGGGCCGGGCCCGGCGGCAGCCGGATGGAACGTGGGGCATCCGGAGCAAGACGGCCGTCATCGGCATCAGCCGCCGTAAGGGCGAGGGCGCCGAGCTCGGGCTGCTCGACTACATCGCCGAGACGCGAAAGCCCACGCGAAGCCATCTGCACTACAACAACTGGTACAGCGCAGAGGGCAAGACCCTGACCGTCGATCGCTTCGTCCACGGCGTCTACCGGACCCTCCGCGACCGCCTGAAGCCGTACGGCGCCAAGCTCGACGCGATGGTCCCGGACCACGGATGGGAGAACTCCAAGACGTTCGGCCGGATCTTCGAGCCGAAAGCCGACAGCCGGCACGACCCGCTGCCCAAGGTCAGCGAGGCCCTGATGCGGGAGGGGACGCGGCTTGGCATCTGGGTGGCCCTGGACGGCACGAACCAGAGCCTGAAACGCGGGCTGGAGGTCGGCTACCGCTCGGCCTACAAGCAGGGGTTCGACCGCTCCGCGGCCCGGTGGCACCAGGGCAAGGACTACTTCGACCTGCTCGATCCCAAGTACCAGTCGGACCTGAGGCGTTCGTTGCGGCTGCTCCTGGTGGACGCGAAGGTCGACTACGTCAAGCACGACTTCAACCACAACTTCACCACGCACCACCTGCCGCAGCGGCATGCCCGCGAGCGGTGCCTGGACACGACGCTCGAGCTGCTCGCCTACGAGCGCGAGCTGCATCCGGGCGTCTTCCAGAACTACACCAACGGCACGTGGTTCAGCCCATGGTGGCTCCAGGCGGTGGACTGCCTCTGGATGATGTCCGGCGATTCCGGCGGAGGCGGGGCCTGGCCCGAGCTGTCCCGCCGGGCCGGCGCGACGACCTACCGCGACAAGTACTTCTTCCAGAGCTTCCACAATCCCCGGCGCTGCCCGCGGCCGATTGTCCCGATCGCGAACTTCATGACGCACGGCATCCTGTTCTCGAAGAGAAAGCCGTTCACCGACTTCAAGGACACGCTGCGCGACTGGTCGGACTACGTGGTGATGTACTTCGCCCGCGGCACGACGCTGAAGGAGCTGTACATCGATCCGGAACTGCTGGACGAGGACCAGTGGAAGGTGCTGGGCATGGCGGCGAACTGGGCCGTCCGCAATCAGCGGCGCCTCATGAACACCCTCTTCGTCGGCGGCGACCCCGAACAGGGCAAGGTCTACGGATACGTCAGTTGGGTCGACGACCGGGCCATCCTCGCGCTGCGGAACCCGGACCGGGAGCGCCAGACGATCAAGGTGCCCTTCGACCGGAGCGTCTATTACCGCGGCCCGGATGGCCGGGCCTACCGGGCGAGGGCGGTTTATCCCTTCGTTGAGCCGATGCCCTGGCGGCTGACCTCCGGCCGGGCATTCGATGTCGCCGTGCCCGGCGAGTCGGTGCACGTCTTCGAGCTGGAGCCGGGCTCGCCGCGATCACAGCGCGCGTCGATGCCGGCGCCGCTGCCCGTGGCCGAGGCGGGCGTGCGAGATGACGTCTTCGAGTTGACACTGCGCGTGCCCGATGAGGCGCTCGGGCGATACGACTTGCTCGTCCAGCCCTGGGCGGTGGCAACGCCGTCGCTGCGCATCGACGGGGCCGAGACGGCACCGACTCGATCCAACCAAGGCAAGCGATGGGGCCTGTACGCCTACGACTTGCGGGGTCGCCGCGGCGGGACGCTGACGATCGCCGGCCGGCTTGTCGCGCCGAAGGATGCCCCTCGCCTGCGGCCCCATCGGAAGGCCCTGCTGGACGTCTGGCTGATCGCCGACCGGAAGGTCACTTCGCCCGATACCAACGTCCCGGCAGGCGGTTACCCGTATGCCGTCTCGAAGGGCTTCCGTCGCCTCAGCCAGAGGCTGATCGAGAGGAAGAGGATCAAGGTCCGCGTTGCCTCGAAGCGGCACGATGGAGGTGCCCGATGAAGGCAGGAAGCCTTGCGCGTCTGCGACACACGCTCCCGCGGGTGGCTGCCGTCGCGGCGGCGGCGCTGCTCGCGATCGGCGGCGCCTGCCGGGCCGAGGATCGCTACCAGCCGAACTGGGAGTCGCTCCGCACCCATCCGGCCCCGAAGTGGTTCCAGGACGCGAAGTTCGGCATCTACACGCATTGGGGCATCTACTCCGTCCCGGCATACATGACCGAGTGGTACCCGCACGGCATGTACATGAAGGAGGGCTTCCGCAACAAGGACTTCTACGGTTACCACACCAAGCACTTCGGCCCGCCGGAGAAGTTCGGCTACAAGGACTTCATCCCCAAGTTCACCGGCGAGAAGTTCGACGCCGACCAGTGGGCGGAGTTGTTCCGCAAGGCCGGCGCGAGGTTCGCCGGGCCCGTGGCCGAGCACCACGACGGGTTCGCCATGTGGGACAGCAAGCTCACCAAGTGGGACGCCGCCGACATGGGGCCGAAGGTGGACGTCGTCGGCAAGCTCGCGGCCGCGATCAAGAAGCGCGACATGAAGTTCGTCGCAACGTTCCATCACGCCCGCAACTGGTCCTTCTACCCGCACGAAGGCAAGTTCGACACGAACGACCCCAACTTCGCGTACTTGGGCAGCATCTACGGGCCCATCCACAAGAAGGGCGACAAGCCCAGCAGGGAGTTCCTGGCCGACTGGAAGGCACGCGTCGTCGAGGTGATCGACAAGTACGATCCCGACCTCCTGTGGTTCGACGGCGGATGGGGCAAGGGGAGCTTCGACCCGTACAAGCGGCAGCTCCTGAGCCACTACTACAACCGGGCCGCCAAAGCCGGCAAAGAGGTCGGCGTCACGTACAAGGGCAGGGACCTGCCGGAAGGGGCCGGCATCCTGGACTACGAGCGGGGCCGCAGCGAGAAGATCACCCAGCGCCCCTGGCTGACGGACACGTCGGTCTACCAGAACTCGTGGGGCTACATCCGGGACATCAAGTACTACTCGGCCGGCTGGCTGGTCGACGAGCTGGTGGACATCGTCAGCAAGAACGGCTCGATGCTGCTGAACGTCGGGCCCAAGCCCAACGGCGAGATTCCCGAGCAGGCCCGGAAGGTCTTGCTGGGCATGGGGGCGTGGCTGAAGGTCAACGGCGAGGCCATCTACGGCACGCGGCCGTGGAAGGTCTTCGGGGAAGGGCCTACGAAGGTCCCCGGCGGCAAGCGGGCACGCCGCAAGGTCGACTACATCGCCGCGGACGTCCGGTTCACCGTCAAGGATCGCGCCGTGTACGCCATCCTCCTGGACTGGCCGGGCAAGACGGCCGCCATCGGAAGCATGGGCACGAAGGCGTCGCTGCTATCCGGCAAGATCGAGCGGATCACGATGCTGGGCGTCGATGGAAAGCTGCAGCACGCCCAAGGCGAGGGCGCCCTGACGGTCACCTTGCCGCAGCGCAAGCCCTGCGAGCATGCATACGTATTGAAGATCGCCGTCGAGTGAGCTGTTTGCGGCGGCGGAGCGCAAGGAGCATCCCAATGCCGATCACGCGCCGTGACTTCCTGAAGGCCATTGGCCTGACCGCAACGGCGCTGGCCGCGCCGCGCCGCGCCCTCGCCGCGCGCGGGAAGCGCAAGAACATCGTTCTGATCATGGCCGACGACGTCAGCCCCGACTGGTACGGCTGTTACAAGGAGCACGTGCGCTTCCCCAACGAGGTCAACACGCCGCACATCGACCGGATGGCGCGCGAGGGGGTGTTGTTCGTGACGGCCTGGGGAACGCCCATGTGCTCGCCGACGCGGGCGATGATCATGACCGGCCGCTACGCCAACCGGACCAAGTTCTACCACAACGCCCTCAAGCTCACGGAGCGGCCGAACCTCGTAAGGAACCACCTCACGTTCGGCAGGCTACTGAAACAGGCGGGGTACGCCACCGCCATCGCGGGCAAATGGCACGTGACCGGCGACGAGCCGCATTCGAAGCACGGGGGCTTCGACGAGTACTCCCTCTGGGCCGGTGCGAAGGAACTGGCCAAGCTGCCGGGCAAGCCGAAACACACGGGGGCGTGGGAGAACGACTCCACGACGTCCCGCTACTGGCACCCGTGCATCATCCAGAATGGCAAACACCTGCCTACGAGCCCCGAAGACTTCGGGCCGAAGGTCCACACGGATTTCCTCTGCAGCTTCATCCGGCGCAACCGTAGCCGCCCGTTCCTTGCGTACTTCGCCATGTCGGCGCCCCACGGCACGCGCGAGGGCATCACGACCACGCCACTGTACGGCAAGCGTGGGGAGATGGGCAGGCCGGCGGAGGCCAAGGAACGGACCGCCCGATTCCGCGCCCTCAACGAGTACGTCGACCTGTGCGTCGGGCGTATCCTCGAGACCCTCGAGAAGGAAGGACTGCTGGACGATACGGTCGTCATGTTCACGTCGGACAACGGCACGGCCGTCACGGCCAAGACGCGGGCCGTCGAACGAGGCGCATGCGTGCCGCTGATCGTCTGCGGCGGCGGCGTTAAGCGGCGCGGGGCCGCGATGGAAATGACGGATCTGACCGACGTACTGCCCACGATGCTCGACTTCGCGCAGGTGAAGCTGCCTGGCGGATATGAGATCGACGGCAGGAGCCTCGCGCCCTTCCTGGCCGGACGGACCGACACGCATCGCGAGTGGATCTACAGCTACATCGGGACGTCGCAGATGCTTCGCGATAGGCGGTGGCTCCTCGAGGCCGTCAACCCGATCCTTGGCTTGCCGCGCGGGCGGTTCTACGACTGCGGCGCCGACCGGACGGGCAAGGGCTACAGGGACGTGACGGAGTCCGAGGACTCCGCGGTGCTCGCCGCGAGGAAACAGTTCGACGAGATCCTGAAGCAGTTCCCGGCAATCCGGAAGGACGATCCCTTCTGGAAGACGAAGGCCGGCGCCAGGTTCCTCAAGGCCTATACGGATCCGGCGGCCGTGAAGAAGCACCTTCACAACCACCCGGACTATGAGTACGCGAAGTAGCCAGCGCCGAGGCCGAGTTCGCAGAGGCGTCTGCGCGTGTCTGCTGCTGGCGGGCCCGTTGGGGAGGTCCGGCCGGTGGAGGGGAGGAACCGCCAGACGCTGGCCGAGACGGGGATCGACTTCATCACCGGTGCGGTCGCCGTGCTGAATGTCGGCCATTGGCTCACGTGGGCGCGCGGCACCTTGCGAAGCAACGCGGCCGCGTGGTACCATGCGCGACGAACCTGCGGGCGTAGCTCAATTGGCTAGAGCTCCAGCCTTCCAAGCTGGTTGTTGAGGGTTCGAGTCCCTTCGCCCGCTTCTTGTTG
>CAZXOC010000198.1:0-12389 GCA_964642165.1 uncultured Planctomycetaceae bacterium
CGGCAAGCTCGAGCCCTCGACGCCCCATGCTCGTTCTCCTGCTGACCGGCGGCGCACCGGAGCCCTTCGGCGTCCGCGCCCGTTCGCCGGGATGGGTCGTTCCCGGCACCGCCGTGCCGGGGCGTTCCCATGGGAGTATCGCGCGTCCGGAAGTCAACACAAGGACATCTTCGCGGGAGCTGCGCAGTCGGAGGGCTCTACTCCGCGCGGAACATCGGATGGACGTCCTCCGGCGTGATGCCCAGCCGGTCGGCGTACGGCGCGAGCTTCGGCGTCAGGTCGAGGTCGGCGAGCCGGTGGGCGTCGCTGGTGAAGTGGAAGCGGCAGCCCGCCTGCCTGGCCAGCGACAGCACGCGAAGGAACGTCTCCTCGCAGTGGCAGCGCTCCTTGCCCCGGCCCAGCGCCGGGAACATGCCGGTGTGGATCTCGACGCTCACGTTGGCCTCGGCGGCCCGGCCGAAGCAGCCCGCGAACTGCTCGTCGCCGATCAGCGCGAGGATCTCGTCGAGCTGCTCCTCGAAGCCCAGCGTCAGGAACGGATGCGCCACGCCGGTGGCCAGGCCCGAGGCGACGACGTCGTCGAAGCGCCGCACCAGCTCGGCGGCGACGTCGCGCGGCTCGCGCAGGGCCGCCGGCACGGTGAAGCCCTTCATGTGGAAGTGGCTGTGGGGGATGAGGACGTAGTCGAGGCGTTCGGCGGCTGCGGGCGAGATGCCGAACTTCCCGCCGCCGCAGTACTCCGTCTCGCAGCCGACCAGCACGCGAACGCCGAGCGTGTCGTCGGGGAGCTGCTCGCGGATGCTCAGCACGTGGTCCACGTCCTGCGGGGCGTACCAGTCCGACGCCCCCGGCACGGCGGCGTCCCACATGTGGTTGGCGAAGCCGACGGTCGTCAGCCCCAGCTCGGCCGCTCGCCGGATCACGGCCGCGGCGTCCATCGCGGGGTCGTGGCTGCAACTGGAGAGGTTCGTGTGCACGTGCACGTCGTGGTCGATGATCATGGGTTGACCGATCCGAAGCGTTTGCCCGCCAGCCGCCGTCTCAGGGCTCGGCTGCCTTTCGGGCGCGATAGGCGAGAATGGCGGTCGCCAGGGAGAATCCGTGGACGCCCGCCCACACGACTCCCGTCGCGACGCCCCAGGCAGTTCCCCACCACCACCCCGCCACCAGTGCCGCCAGCACCACTGATCCCGGGGAGAGCCAAACGAGCAGGAAGATCGTGTCCCCCAAATGCGTTGGCCATGACAGGCGCCGGGAAAGCCAGATGAACAGCGCGCCATACAGCAGGCCCATGGGCGAGACACCAGCGGAGATCCACCAAGGTCCCAATGCCGCCATTTTCACGGCCAGCGCGACGGTGGGCAAGACGTGCATCACCCCGGCCGCCACCAGGGTCGCCGAGCATCGCCGCAGCGCTCGGTCGCTTCCTGCCTTCGCCCTGTCAGGTATGTCTGCGTGTGAATGGGACATCGCCCTCGACCACGGTTCGGGAGAGGAGCCCCGGGCCGCCACTGTCGTGTGTCTTCTCGGTGATCCTACCGCGCCTCAACGCCGTCGCAAGGCCCGTGCCGGTCCTCGCAAGGCTTGACGCGTTGCCCCGGGGCATGTGCTTCCCCGAACGCACCCGGCGATCAGGAGGTCGGCGCCGGCGGCCTCCGGGGCCTTGCGGCGGGGCGATGTCGTGCTATCCTGACCGGTGGCTGATTCTCAACGGCCACAGACGCCGTTGCAGACAGAACGTCCATTCCGTGGGAATCCAGGAGGCTGGCCCATGAACCGACGAGACTTCCTGAAGGCGATGGGGGTCGGGGCGGCGGCGTGGGGGGCGAGGCGGCTCTCCCTTGCCGCGGCGGCCGGGGGCGGATCGGCCGAGCGGCCGAACGTCGTCCTCTGCATGACCGACGACCAGGGCTGGGGCGACGTCGCCTACAACGGCCACAAGCACCTCAAGACGCCCGTCCTGGACGAGATGGCGCGCACCTGCCTGCGGTTCGACCGCTTCTACGCGGCCGCGCCGGTCTGCTCGCCGACCCGAGGCAGCGTCATGACCGGGCGCCACCCCAACCGCTTCGGGTGCTTCCTCTACAACTACTCGATCCGCCCGGAAGAGGTCACGCTGGCCGAGGCGCTGAAGGGCGCGGGCTACGCGACGGGGCACTTCGGCAAGTGGCACCTCGGGCCGGTCAAGGCCGACTCGCCCACCAGCCCCGGCGCGTGCGGGTTCGACGAGTGGCTCTCCCACGACAACTTCTTCGAGCTGGACCCCTCGCTCAGCCGCAACGGCGCCGAGCCGCGGAAGCACGAGGGCGAGAGCTCCGAGATCGTCGTCGCCGAGGCCCTGCGGTTCATCGCCAAGGCCGCCAAGGCCCGCAAGCCCTTCCTGGCCGTCGTGTGGTTCGGCTCGCCCCACACGCCGTACAAGGCCCTGCCCGCCGACCGCGAGCCCTACGCCGACCTGCCCGCCAAGCAGCAGCACTACCTCGGCGAGATCGCGGCGGTGGACCGCGCGATGGGCAGGCTTCGCGCGGGGCTGCGGAAGCTGAAGGTCGCCGACAACACGCTGCTGTGGTTCTGCAGCGACAACGGGGCGACGGGGCCCGGCTCGACGGGCGGGCTGAAGGGCAAGAAGGGCGGCCTGTCGGAAGGCGGCATCCGCGTGCCGGGCATCCTGGACTGGCCGGCGCGCATCCGCAAGCCCATGGCCACCGCCGTGCCCTGCTGCACGTCGGACATCTACCCGACCGTGCTGGACCTCGCGGGCGTCGAGGTGGCCGACCAGGTCCGCCCGATCGACGGGATCAGCCTTCGCGGCGTGATCGACGGCACGATGCGCCGCCGCCCGAAGCCCATCGCCTTCTGGAAGTACCCCAGCAGGCAGGAGTCCCGGAACCCGCCGTACCTGCCGCCCGACAAGCAGAAGGGCTGGTGGCGGACGTTCCGGAACCACAGGCACCCCGCGCCGGCGACGAGCAACTTCGGCGGCGAGGCGGCCCTGATCGACAACCGCTACAAGCTGCACGTCTCGAAGGGCGGCGCCCGGCTGTTCGACATCGCCGCCGACCCGGCCGAGAGCAGGGACCTCGCCGCCGCCCACGGCGACCTCGTCGCCAGGATGAGGTCCGAGCTGGGGACCTGGCAGGCCTCCGTCGAGCGGAGCCTCAGCGGGCGGGACTACCCGTCCGGGCGCAAGCGGTAGGGGCCTTCAGCAGCCCTCGAGGAATCGCCGCGCCAGCAGCAAGCCCTGCTTCTCACCGGCCTCGGAGCCGCTGAAGCTGGCGTCCTCCAGCCCGATGGAGACGAAGCCCTCGTAGCCGGCCGCCGCGGGCGAGATGCCGAACTTCCCGCCGCCGCAGTACTCCGTCTCGCAGCCGACCAGCTCCGCGGCCCGCGCGACGGTGTTGGCGGGGATCAGGTTCTCGTCGTGGCAGCAGCTCGACAGCGTCGTGTGGACGTGCACGTCGTGGTCGATGAGCATCCGACTCAACCTCCACGCACCGAGTGGGGGCGCTCACCAGATGTCGCCCACGGTGAATCCCTCGGGGAACGGGTCGTCCTCTGCGAGCACGTAGTTGCTGAAGCCGGTGATCCACGCCCTGCCGCCGATGGTCGGGACCACGGCGCGGTACGGCCCGACCTGCGTTTCCTCAACCAGCCGCCCCGTGAAGATCGTTCCCAGGATCCCTTCGTGATGGAAGTCCTCGTTCAATCCCAGCCTGCCCTTGGCGTGGAGCGCCGCCATCTTGGCGCACGTGCCGGTGCCGCACGGCGAGCGGTCGATCGCGCCGGTCCACGTGGCCGGGCGGTCCCAGTCGAGCTCGCCGGTCGAAACGGTCACGGCGTTCTTGGAGTGGGCCTTGGGGTGCGTCGGCGGCCCGGACAGGACGGCGATCGTGATGCCCGCAAAGCCCGGCTGCTCGGGGTGCACCACCGGCAATTGCTCCCGGGCCGCGGCCTTGATCATCTCGCTGATCCGCACGATGTCCCGCCCCTCGTCCGGCGTGAGGCGCAGGCCGAGCGGCTCGGCCTCGCTGAGGACGTAGAACATCCCGCCGTAGGCCACGTCCACGGTGACCGCGCCGAGATGGGGCACGTCGATCTGCCGGTCCAGGTGCACGGCGAAGGCCGGCACGTTGCGGAACGTGACCTGCCGGACCTTGCCGCCGGCGCAGTCGGCCCGAACGCGGATCAGACCCGCCGGCGACTCCAGCGTCAGCTCCGTGACCGGCTCGCGCATGGGCACCATGCCGGTCTCCAGCAGGACCGTCGTGACGCAGATCGTGTTCGTCCCCGACATGCCCGGGTACTCCGTCTGCTCCATGATGACGAAGCCGGCATCGGCCTGCGGGTGCGTCGGCGGCAGGATCAGGTTGCAGTTCGCCGCGGGATAGCCGCGCGGCTCGCGCAGCATCAGCTTGCGCAGGCCGTCGGCGTGGTTCCGCAGGTGCTGCATCTTGTCGAACATCGTGCCGCCGGGCACGTCCAGCACGCCGCCGACGATGACCCGCCCGTGCTCGCCGCAGGCGTGCGCATCCACCGCTTGTATCATCCGTGCCAAGCGCATCAGCAGCCCTCCAGGAAGCGCCGCGCCAGAAGCAGGCCCTGCTTCTCGCCGGCCTCGGAGCCGTTGAAGTCGGCGTCCTCCAGCTCGATGGAGACGAAGCCGTCGTAGCCGGCCGCCGCGAGGATCTCGAAGGCCCGGCTCCAGCGCATCTGCCCGTGCCCGGGGATGGTGTACCGCCAGTGCGTCCCGCCGAAGGCGATCCGCTCGGCGAAGGTGGCCGGCTGCTCGCGCCCCAGCTCGTACCGGCGCTCGGCGAGGATCTCGGTGTCCTTGCCGTGGACGTGGCCGACGCGGGCGACGAACTCCTCCAGGAAGCGGACCGGGTCGATCCCCATGCGGATCAGGTGCGACGGGTCGTAGTTCAGGCCGATGGCCGGCGAGTCGACGGCCTCGGCTAGCGCGCGGATCGTCTCGGGCGTGCAGCACAGGGCGCCGGGCCCGGGCCAACCCTCGATCACCAGCCGGGCGCCGCACTCCTCGAGCACGCCGGCGAGCCGGCCGAAACTGTCGGTCAGGAAGCCGAAGTTCTCCGCCCGCGGGCGGTCGGGCTCCTCGGGCAGCATGACGACGAAGAAGTTCCTCGCCATGCCGGCGCAGTCGCGGACGTACTGGCTGTTGGCGGCGACGGCCTCGTCGCGCCGCGCCGCGTCGGGCGAGATCATGCCGCGCCCGTCGGGCAGGTCGGCCGAGCCCACCGGCAGCGGGGCTTCGTGCATTTGCCGGACGGCCTCCACGCCGCGGACGTCGATGCACTCGAAGTCGTTGGCGCGGGCCCACTCGATCAGGCCGCCGAGGTCCTTCTGCCACTCGCCTCCGCCGCGGCGGAAGCCGATCCCGAACTGTCCCGTGCGTGTGCTGCTCATGGCGTAGGGGTCTCCGTGCGTTGACCGGCGCGCCCGGCGTCGGCGGCGATCCGGCGTCGCGGCGCGGGCTCGCCGAAAGCGCGAATTGTGCGCTTCGGCGCGGCCGAGTGCAACGCCGCCCCTGCGGGCGTTCGTCCGGCTTGCCGTGCGGTCCGCGCTTGCAGTGGCCTGCGACCGTGGTAGACTCCTCAGGAGTGGGCCGAGGCGACAGGTGCGTGGCGCGTGGTGCGCACGCCGGGGAGGGCCCGGCAGAGCGGGAGAGCAGCACAATGCCAGCGAGAGCGGACATCAGTCGGCGGCGGTTCCTGAGGCGGACGGCGGGTGCCGCTGCCGGCGCGGTGGCGTTCCCCCACGTCGTCGCGTCGTCGGCCCTGGGCCGGGCCGGCACCGTGGCGCCCAGCGACCGCATCACCATGGGCTCGATCGGCACGGGCGGGCGGGGCACGGCCCTGCTGCGCGCCTTCCTGGGCCTGACCGACGCCCAGGTGGTGGCCGTCTGCGACGTGAAGGAGGCGATGCGCGAGCGCGCCCGGACCATGGTCGACACGTACTACGAGCGCAAGGACTGCGCCGCCTACGTCGACTTCCGCGAGCTGTGCGCCCGCGACGACATCGACGCCGTCGTCGTGGCGTCGACGGACCACTGGCACGTCCTGCACGCCCTGCACGCGGTGCGCGCCGGCAAGGACGTCTACTGCGAGAAGCCGCTCGGGCTGAGCGTCGAGCAGGGGCGGGCGCTGCGAGCGGCCGTCTGGCAGTACGGCGCGGTGTTCCAGTTCGGCACGCAGGAACGCTCCGCCTGGAGCACGCGCCTCGCGTGCGAGATCGTCCGCAGCCACTGGATCGGCGACCTGCGCAGGGTGACCGTCGCGTCGCGCTTCAGCCGGGCCTCCCCGAACTACCCGTCGGAGCCCGTGCCCGCCTCGCTGGACTACGACCTGTGGCTGGGCCCGGCGCCCTGGGCGCCCTACTCGAGGCACCGCGTGTCGAACGGCCACTGGTTCCACATCAGCGACTACGCGCTGGGCTTCCTCGCCGGCTGCGGGATCCACACCGTCAACATGGCCATGTGGGGCATGGGCACGGACGACACGGGGCCCGTCGAGGTCGAGGGCATCGGCGAGTTCCCCGCCGACGGGCTGTGCAACTGCGCCACCGGGTGGGACGTGAACCTCACCTTCGCCGGCGGCGTGGTCATGAACTTCACCGACGGCAAGCGCCACCCGCTCGGCGTGCTCTTCGAGGGCACGGACGGGTCGGTGTTCGTCAAGGAGAAGCACCTCGGCGGGGCGGTCAGCGCCCAGCCCGAGTCGCTGCTGCAGAGGAAGTTCGGCCCGAACGACGTTCGCCTTCCCGCCAGCGCCAACCACGGCCAGAATTTCCTGGACTGCATCAAGACGCGCGCCGAGACGGTCGCGCCCATCGGCATGACGGTTCGATCCGACGCCATCTGCCAGCTCACCGACATCGCGATGCGCCTGGGGCGCAAGCTCCACTGGGACCCCGACCGCGAGCGGTTCGTCGACGATCCCGAGGCCGATCGAATGCTCCGCCGGTCCATGCGCAGCCCGTGGCGCCTGTGAGGCGCCGCCGGTGCATTCACGGCGGCCGCCGGGTAGAATGACGCTATGGCCAATCGCTCCCAGGACTGGTGGAGGCAGGCACAGCGCGACTGCGAGCAGGCGGTGGCGTCCCGCGAGGACGGGCGGCACGAGTGGTCGTGCTTCGCGGCGCACCAGGCCGCCGAGAAGGCGGTCAAGGCCCTGCACCTGCACCACGGACAGGAGGCCTGGGGCCACGTGATCGCCCAGCTCCTGGGCGAGCTGCCGGACGCGCTGCACGTCCCGGGCGACCTGGTCGAACGGGCGCGCGTCCTGGACAACGGGTACGTCTCGACGCGGTATCCCAACGGTCATCCGGCCGGGGCGCCGTTCGAGCACTACGGGCCCCTCCAGAGCGAGCAGGCGGTGGCGTATGCCCGTCAGATCCTTGAATTCGTCCGTGCATCGATGGCCTGACGCGGAGGCCGTCCTCGCTGCGGCGCGCGAGTGGGCCGAACGCCTCGCCGGGCACGCGGAGGACGTGCTGGCCGTGGGGTGCTTCGGCTCGTACGCCCGCGGCGACGCCGGCGTCGGCAGCGACCTCGACCTGATCGTCATCGTTCGCGGCGAGGGGCGGGCGATCGATCCCGCCGACGAGACCTGGGCCATCGACCATCTGCCCGTCCCCGTCGAGCGCCTGCTGTACACCGAGCGGCAGTGGGCCGGCCTGCGGGGAAGCAACTCACGCTTCTATCGAACGCTCCGGAAGGAGGCGCGCTGGCTGGTCGGCGGGCCGCCCGGGGGCATGCCGTAAAGGCCGATCCCCCGACGAGGGCGCCGGGCCCTGCGACCCGCGCGGGTGCGCCCGTACCGACACAGGAAGGGAGAGGAACCATCGCTGCCCACGCCATCGACCGACGCGCGTTTCTCGCTTCGCTGGGGACGGCGGCGTTGGCGCCCGGCTGCCTGCTGCGCCGGGCCACGGCCGCCGCGACCGGCGACGCGCCGAGGCCCAACATCGTGGTGGTCCTCTCCGACGACCACACGATCACCGACACGGGCTGCTACGGCTCCAAGGCCGTCAAGACGCCCCACATCGACCGCCTGGCGACCGAGGGCGTGCGGCTGAGAAACGCCTTCACCGCCACGGCGATGTGCGTCCCCAGCCGCGCCACGCTCTACACGGGCCTCTACCCCATGCGACACGGCGCCTGGCCCAACCACAGCCGCGTCTACGACCGCACGCGCAGCCTGCCGCACTACCTCAAGCCGCTGGGCTACCGCGTGGCCGTGGCCGGCAAGACGCACTTCCGCCCGCGGGAGTGCTTTCCGTTTGAAATCCTCTGCTCGCCGGGCGAGGTGACGAACCTCCGCCTGGGCGCGGTCGAGAAGTTCCTCGCCGGCGCCGAGGGGCGGCCCTTCTGCCTGTTCGTCTGCACGAGCGACCCGCACGTGCCCTGGCCGGAGGAGAGCCCCTACGACCCGCGGCGCGTGGAGCTGCCGCCGTACCTGGTGGACACGCCGGCGACGCGGAAGTGGATGAGCCGCTACTACGCCGAGGTCTCGCGTGCCGACCGGCTGCTCGGCGCCGTCGATGCGCTGCTGAAGAAGCACAAGCTGGCCGACCGCACGCTGCTGATCTACTCCTCCGACCAGGGCGGGCAGTGGCCGTACGCCAAGTGGAACCTCTACGACGCGTCGATCAACGTGCCCTTCGTGGCGCGCTGGCCCGGGAAGATCCGTCCCGGCAGCGTCTCCGACGCCCTGGTTCACTTCGTCGACGTGGTCCCGACCTGCGTCGACCTCGCCGGCGGCAGGCCCGTCGCCGGGCTCGACGGCAAGAGCTTCGCCCCCGTCCTGATCGGCCGAAAGAACCAGCACCACGACGCCGTCTTCGGCACCAGCAGCCGCGACGGCAACATGAACAACTATCCCATGCGCGCGATCCGGACCCGGACGCACAAGTACATCCTCAACCTCGCCCCCGACCGCGAGTACAGCACCCACATCACCAAGAGCCCGAAGCTCAACCGCGCCGGACAGGAGTACTGGCCCGAATGGAAGGAGCGGGCGCGGAGCGACCGGCTCGCGGCCCGGCTGTACAACGGCTACCTGCACCGCCCGGCCGAGGAGCTCTACGACCTGCGCGGCGACCCCTTCGAGCGCAAGAACCTCGCCGGCGAGGCCAAGCTCGCCGAGCTGAAGGCGTCGCTCCGCCGGCGCCTGGAAGCCTGGATGAAGCGGCAGGGCGACAAGGGACTGGTCACGGAGGCCAAATCCGACGAGCGCCGCGGCGCGCCCGCGCGCGGGAAGCGCCCGGCCGGGCGAGCCGCCACCCCGCCGCCGCGGACCTGGCGCTACACGCTCACCGACCCCGGCAAGGGCTGGGAAGCCCCGGGCTACGACGACTCGACGTGGCGGCAGGGAAAGAGCGGCTTCGGGCGCATCCGCGCCCCGGCCGCACGCGTCTCCACGCCATGGGCCGCCCCCGACATCTGGCTCCGCCGCGCGTTCGACCTGAAGGCAGCGCCCGCCAAGGCCTCGCTGCGGATCTTCCACGACGAGGACGCCGAGGTCTACCTCAACGGCACGCGGGTCGCGTCGTTTACGGGGTACTCCCAGGGCTACTTCGACCGCCCCCTGGACGCCTCGGCCCGGAAGCTCCTGAAGCCCGGGCGCAACGTCCTGGCCGTCCACTGCCACCAGACCACGGGCGGCCAGTACATCGACGCCGACGTCGCCGTGGAGTAGGTGCGGCGCGGGAGGCGCTTCGCCCCGTTCCCCGCGGCCGGGCGCGACGCGCGTCAGCGCTTGTCCGAGTCGGGCTGGGGGGGGGGCAGGGTCGACCGGCCCCGGGCCCAGCCTTGCACGGCATCGAGGCGGCGCTGCCCGGTCTCGAAGTAGCCGAACCCCAGCGACCCGAGGTGTTCGTACGCCTTCTTGCTCTGCTGGTCCTTCCAGCCCGGCCGGGGACGCAGGATGCCCTGCCGCGCCATCTCCTCCAGGAGGAGGTCGGCGATCGACCGGTGAACGGCGATCCTCGGGTGGACGTGGTCGGAGAGGTGGACGTCCCCCGGCAGGCCGCCCACGCTGGCCTTCTCGATGAGCTTCCGCACGTCCGCCAGCGGCGTGCGCGTCTGCCGGGCGATGTCGAGGATCGCCTGGTGCATCGGCTCAGGCATTCGCAGCGGGCAGATGTCCAGCTCCTTGGCGCGCACGTAGGATTCCCTGGCCTCGTCCAGGTCCCCCACGGCGTCGAGCTCCTTGGCCAGGTGGTAATGCAGGCCCGCGTGCTGGTCGTCGATCGCCAGGGCCTGCCGGAGCAGTTGGACCGCGCGGGGGGAGCGCGGCCCGGAGTGCCTTGCCGCCTCGCGGCAGAGCTCCGACCATCGCTCCCGCTGCTCGTCCGTCAGCCCGTCGCGATGCTGGGACTTGAAGGGGGGGCAGTCCCGCAGGTTCGACACCGGGTTCATCAGCAGGATCGGCACGCGGGCATCGCGCGACATCCGGACCATCCGCTGCACGTTGTAGCGGAAGTGGTCGACGACGTCCCGCCGCCACTTCTCGTCGCGGTGGTACTCCTCCAGCCCGCCCCGGTAGTCCAGGATGGCCTCCACCTCGGCCTTGAGGACCGGGCGCATCGACCAGGCGTCCTGGAGCGACGTGCCCCTCAGGCGCAGGTACCCCTCCCGCGCCAGGTTGTACGTCCTGGTCCGCGCGACCAGCTCCCACGGGACGGCGATCCACCGCGGGCGGTCCCGGATGTGGGCGTACTCGCGGTCCTCGAGGAACTCGTTCTGCCCGGTGTACAGGATGATCAGGTCCGGCTCGTAGCCCAGGACCTCCTCCAGAACGGGCACCAGCCGGTAGCTGGCGTAGGAGACGCCCCCGCCGTTGACCACCCGCCACGTGCGGTCGGGGGCGGCCAGCTGGAGGTTCATCTCCAGCCACGTCGTGAACGAGGTCTCGACGGCATACGGTCGGCCCTGCACCGTCGAGCCGCCCAGGCAGAAGACGCGGTACTCGTTGTCGGCCTTCCTGGCAGCGAACGACTGCGGGCAGAAGCACTTCTGGCGCGACTTGGGGATCTCGTAGCGGGTGCCGTCGTCGCTGCGGACGAACAGCGGATGGATCGCGCTGAACCCCACGAACGGGTCGTCGTGCTCCGTGGGCCTGCCCCAGCCCAGCGCCACGAACAGCAGTTCGGCCAGCACGAACGGCGCCAGCCCGAACACCACGGCCGCAAGACGGTACACCACCGCACGCCGCCGGGGAGAGGCACGCTTCGGTGTGTCGCCCGACGAGGCCATCGGCCCATCTCCAGCGGTCTTGCGCGGAGGCATCACGTGCGGGGAAGCTTAGCACGGCGAGAGGGGACCCCGCAAGCCGGGGCGCTGATCACTGTGTTCCGGCCCCGCGGGACGCCGGCCCGGCAGGGCGCGGGCCGTTACGCCGACCTCGGCCGATAGGGGAACAGCGGGTTGAGCGTTTGGGCGAGGGTCTTCAGCCGCGCGACCTCGGCGGCGGTGATCGGGCGGACCGTCGGCGCGAGGTCGAGGGCCAGCTTGTGCACGTCCACGTGGGACGGCGGGAGGGCGGCGGTGACGCCCTGGCTCAGCGTGAAACGCAGGGCCAGGTCCGCCTCCGCGCGGTCGTGGACGGGCTGGTACCACATGCGGTACTTCCGCTGGAGGGGATCGCCCCTCGTCCAGCGCTGGCGGCACAGCGCCTTGATCGCCAGCACCGTGACGCCCAGCTCGCGGGCCTTGCGGACCACCTTGGGCCCGAAGCCGGCCTTCAGCCACGACGCGAAGCTTATCGGGAACATGACCGAGTCGAAACCGAAGCGCTCCATCGCCGCCAGGGCCGCCTCCTCCGTGTGGGCCGAGAAGCCCAGGTAGCGGATGCGCCCGGCCTTGCGCTGCTCCTGCAGGTACTCCATCGCGCCGCCCTTGGCGAAGGCGGGCTTCATGTCGCTGTCCGCTACCTGGAGGTGGTGGAGCTGGTAGAGGTCGAAGCGGTCGGTCCGCAGGCGCTCCAGCGACCGCTCGAACTCCGCCTTGACGCCGTCGCGGTCGCGCCGCTTCGTCTTGCACGCCAGGAAGACCTTCTTGCGGTACGGCGCCAGCGACGGGCCCAGCTTGATCTCCGCGTCCCCGTAGGCCGGGGCCACGTCGAAGTAGTTCACCCCGCGCTCGACCGCCTCGGCTACCAGGCGATCGCTCTGCTGCTGGTCCACCCGGCGCAGCACCAGGCCCGGGAAGCCGATGATCGAGAGCTTCGGCCCGTCCTTGCCGAAGGTCCGCTTCGGCATTGCGGGCGCCTTCGCCGCCTGCTTTGCGGCCTGCGCCGGCCCGCCGTCGAGCACCACCGTCGCCGCGCCGAGCGCAGTCGCCTTCAGAAAGTCCCTGCGTTTCATCGTCC
>CAZXOC010000198.1:12489-14452 GCA_964642165.1 uncultured Planctomycetaceae bacterium
CCGCACCCGACGTCGGTGCAGCGGGAGCAGCCGCCATGGTCCTGACTCGTCGTCGCTTCCTGGTCGGCTCGGCGCTGTCCCTCGCCTCGCCCGGCGGGACCGTCGCCGCCGCTCGGCCCGCCTCCACCAGGCCCCACGGAGACCCCTCGATGCTCCCGATCGTGGACACCCACCAGCATCTCTGGGACTTCACGCGCATCCGGCCGCCGTGGCTGAAGGCCGGCAACCCGCTCGCACGCAGCTACGTCATGGAGGACTACCTCCGGGCCGCGCGGGGACTGAACATCGTCAAGGCCGTCTACATGGAGGTGGCCGTCGCGGACGCCGACCTGCTCGCCGAGGCCGAGCACGTCGTCGAACTGTGCCGGCGCGATGACAACCCGACGGTCGCCGCGGTCATCGGCGGCCGCCCGGCGTCGGACGGCTTCGGCAAGTACATCACCCGCTACAAGGGCAATCCGTACGTCAAGGGCGTCCGCCAGATCGTCCGCCGCGGGAAGGGGAAGGTGCACCCGTGCCTGGCCCCCGCGTTCGTCCGGGGCGTCCGGCTGCTCGGCAAGCTGGGCATGAGCTTCGATCTGTGCGTCGGCCCGGACGAGCTGCTCGACGGCGCGAAGCTCGTCGAGCAGTGCCGCGAGACGCGCTTCGTCGTGGACCACTGCGGCAACGCCGACCCGAAGGCCTTCCGGGCGCCGCGCGGGGCGAAGCCCTCCCACGACGTGGACCTGTGGAAGCGGGGGATCGACGCCCTCGCGCGCCATCGACGCGTCGTCTGCAAGATCTCCGGGATCGTCGCCCGCATGGCCAGGGGCCGATGGTCGCCGGAGGACCTCGCGCCCCCGGTGGACTACTGCCTCGACGCCTTCGGCCCGGACCGCGTGATGTTCGCCGGCGACTGGCCCGTCTGCACCCGCGGCGCGACGCTGCGCCAGTGGGTCCGGGCGCTCAAGCGGGTCGTCCGCGCCCGCCCGGCCGCCCGGCAGCGAAAGCTCTTCCACGACAACGCCGTCCGCTTCTACGGCCTGGGCACGTGAGATCGCCGCCCTCCGCGCGGCGGACCCCCGCCAGGAGAACGAGAGGACCGATCATGATGGAGTTGCCCGAGGCCGTGGCGATCGCCAAACAGATCAACGCCGAGCTGCGCGGCCGGCGCATCGCCTCGGCCGAGCGCGAGAACAGCCCCCACAAGTGGGTCTTCTACAACCGCCCGCGCGAGGACTACGAGACGATCCTGCCGGGCCGGGGCATCGGCGAATCCCACGCGGAAGGCAGCCACGTCAACACGCGCCTGACCGGCGGGTTCACGCTCCAGCTCGGGGACGGGGGCGAGCGGATCCTCCTGCACGCCGCCGACGCCAACCTGCCGAAGAAGTACCACCTCCTGCTGCGGTTCGAGGACGGCTGCGTGCTGACCGTCAGCGTTCAGGGTTGGGGCGCCGTCCGCCTGTTCGACAAGGACCAGCTCCGCGCGTGGCTCGACGGGGAGCCGGCCGGCATCTCGCCGATCGGCAAGGAGCTCACCTACGATCGCTTCCGGCGGATCACCGCGCAGTACGCCGCCGAGTGCGACAAGCCCGTGAAGGCCTTCCTCGTCAACCGGCCGCGGATCCGGGGCATCGGCAACGGGTACCTCCAGGACATTCTCTTCCGCGCGGGCCTTCACCCGAGACGGAAGGTCCGGGGCATCACGGCCGGCGAGCGGCGCAAGCTGTACCGCGCCATCCGCAAGGTCTTGACGGAGGCCATCGCCAAGGGCGGCCGGGACGACGAGATGGACCTCCACGGCCGGCCCGGGCGGTATGTCCGGCAACTGGACCGGCGCACCAACGGCACGCCGTGCCCCACGTGCGGCACGACCATCGAGAAGATCCAGTACTTAGGGGGTGCGTGCTACTTCTGCCCGACGTGCCAGCCGGAGGCGTGACGCCGGGCTTCTCGGAGGGCAACCGGGGCGGCCGGGGCG
>CAZXOC010000199.1:0-3057 GCA_964642165.1 uncultured Planctomycetaceae bacterium
GAGCAAGACGAACAGACCACCCCCCCCCAGGAGACCCCCGCGGAGCCCCCCGCCGCCGAGGCGCCCGCGCCCGAGGCCGCCGAGCCGAAGCCCGAGCCCCCGGCCGCGCCCGCTCCGGCAGACGCCGACCAGCCCGCCCCGGAGGCCCCCGAGCCCGTCGTGACGCCGGCCCCGTCGCGCCCGCTGCCGCCCGGACGGCACTACGTCTGGGGCACCGGGCGGCGCAAGGCCGCCGTCGCCCGCGTGCGGATCCGCCCGGGCACGGGCAAGTTCCTGGTCAACAAGCAGGATGCCGACAAGTACTTCGACCACGAGCGCGACCGCCAGGCCATCCTCGCGCCGCTCCAGGCGGCGAAGATGGTGAAGGCCTGGGACGTGTGGGTCAACATCCGGGGCGGCGGCTACACGGGCCAAGCCGGCGCGGTCGTGCTGGGCCTGGCGCGGGCCCTCGCCAAGGCCATGCCCGAGTGCGAGGGCGCGCTGCGAGACGGGGGCCTGCTGACCCGCGACGCCCGCATGAAAGAGCGCAAGAAGCCGGGGCAGCCGGGCGCGCGCAAACGCTTCCAGTTCTCCAAGCGCTAAGCCGCCTTTCTCGACGAACCGACAGGCCCCGGCTCCCGAAAGGCGCCGGGGCCTTTCTCTAGGAGAGCCTCATGCACAGCGACAACGAAGGCGCCTCGCAGGCGATTCGCGTGATCCTCGTCGGCGGCAGCGGCTACACGGGCTTCGAGGTCATCCGCTGGCTGGCGCGGCACGACGGCGCGGAGCTGGTCGGCGTGTTCGGCCCGAAAGACGAGCTCGGGCCGATGGAGGCGTTCTACCCGCACCTGGCCAAGATGTGCGCCCTGTCGCAGGAGCTGTTCGAGCCCGACCGCCTCGCCGACCTCCACGCGGACCTCGCCCTGCTCTGCGTGCCGCACAAGGTGGCGATGAGCTACGTCCCGGCCCTGCTGGGCGCGAACCTGCGCGTCATCGACTGGTCGGCGGACTACCGGCTGCGCGACCCGGCCGTCTACGAGACGTGGTACTGCCCCCACACCGACACGGGGCACCTCGACGAGGCGGTCTACGGGCTGCCGGAATACTACGCCGAGGCGATCCGCACCGCCCGCCTGGTGGCCAACCCGGGCTGCTATCCCACCTGCGCTGCCCTGCCGCTGGCGCCCGTGATCCGCGCCGGGCTCGTCGAGCCCACCGGCATCGTGGTCAACGCCATCAGCGGCGTCTCCGGCGCCGGGCGGAAGCCCGCGCCGAAGTTCCACTTCCCCGAGCGAAACGAGAACTTCGAGCCCTACGGCGTGGGCACCCACCGCCACATGCCCGAGATGGAGCAGGTCCTCGGCGACCTGACCGGCCGCGACGTCGAGCTGCTCTTCCAGCCGCACCTCTGCCCCATGGACCGCGGCATGCTCTGCACGATCTACGCCCGCCCCACACGCGACGTCAGCACGGACGAGCTGACCGCCTGCCTCGAGGCGGCCTACGCCCCGGCGCCCTTCGTCCGCGTCCGCACGGACGTCCTGCCGGCCACCAAGTACGTCACGTACACGAACTTCTGCGACGTCGCCGCACGCGCCGCCAAGGGCCGCGCCGTCCTCTTCGGCGCCCTGGACAACCTCCTCAAGGGCGCCACCACGCAGGCCCTCCAGAACATGAACCTCATGTTCGGCTTCGACGAGACGGCCGGACTGTACTGACCGGGAGTCCACCCATGAGCCGCACCAGCCACATCACCGTGCCCGCGGGCTTCCAGGCCGCCGGCGTGCACTGCGGGGTCAAGACGACCGAGCAGGAGGACCTGGCGATCCTGGCGGCCGTGCGCGACGCGTCTGTCGCCGTCGTCACCACCCGCAACCAGGTCGTCGGGGCGCCGGTGATCCGAACGCGGCGCGTGCTGCCGCGCGGCTTCGGGCGGGCACGCGGCATCGTCGTGAACGCGGGCAACAGCAACGTCTGCACCGGCAAGGCGGGCCTGCGCGACGCCGAGACGATGGCGGCCCTGGCGGCCAGGGCGCTGGGCTGCGAGGGCGACAAGGTCCTGGTGGCGTCGACGGGCGTCATCGGCGAGCGCCTGCCGATGGCGAAGATCCGCGCGGGCATCGCCGGCGCGGGGGCGCGGCTCTCGCGCAAGAACGACGCGGCCGCCCTGCGCGCCATCATGACCACCGACACGCGCGAGAAGTCCGCCGTCGTGCAGGTGCGGCTCGGCGGGCAGGCCGTCACGGTGGCCGGCATCGTGAAGGGCTCGGGCATGATCGCCCCGTCGATGGCCACGATGATCGCGCTGATCACGACGGACGCGGCGATCTCGCCGCGGCTGCTGCACCGGGCGCTGGTGGCGGCCGTCGAGGGCAGCTTCCACGCCGTCACGGTGGACTCCGACACGTCCACGTCGGACATCGTGGCGGTCTTCGCTTCGGCGGCGTCCGGTGCGCGGGCGATCCGGAGCGGCACGCCCGACTGGCGCAAGTTCGCCGCGGCGCTGGCGGAGGTGTGCGCCGAGCTGGCGCGGGCCGTCGTCCTCGACGGCGAGGGCGCGACCAAGCTGATCGAGGTCCACGTGCGCGGGGCGCGCAGCGGCGCCGAGGCGGAACTGGCCGCCAAGAGCATCGCCGACTCGCCGCTGGTGAAGACGGCCGTGCACGGCGGCGACCCCAACTGGGGGCGGATCGCCATGGCCGTGGGCAAGTCGGCGGCCAAGGTCGTGCTCGAGAAGCTCCGCATCCGGGTCGGCGGCGTGACGGTCTGTTCCGCCGGCACGGGGCGGCGGTTCGACCGCAAGAAGGTCGAGCGGCACCTGGGCGGCAGCGAGGTCCGCATCGACTGCGACCTGGGGCTGGGCAAGGGCCGCTTCACGGCCCTGACGTGCGACCTGTCGCGCGAGTACATCGCCATCAACGCGGATTACCATACGTAGGCGCGCGGGGACGCTGCGCGGGGGGGGAGACAGAAAGACCCCCCGGCCCGCCGGCCGGGGGCGTTGGGAAGAGGCGTGCCGGGGGTCGGGCGTTTTGCCCCTTCGCGCCTTGGCGATCCGTGGTAGAATGGACCTGTGCA
>CAZXOC010000199.1:3157-14435 GCA_964642165.1 uncultured Planctomycetaceae bacterium
TCGGGCGTTTTGCCCCTTCGCGCCTTGGCGATCCGTGGTAGAATGGACCTGTGCAGTAAGGGCGTGATTGCCCGGGAGGTAGTCAGCCGTGATCCGTAAGAAGTGGCGGCGCAAGGTCAAGATGATCCTCTTCATCATCCTCAGCTTCGCCGCAATGTGTTGATTCGCTGTACCGGCCCCCGCGCTGCCTGATGCGCCCACGACGTTCCCGCCCGCCGCCAGGCGGGCGTTTGCTTGCGCCCGCGGCGCTCAGCCCCGCCCCAGGCGGCGGCGAAACTCCGCCTCGTCGATGATCTCCACGCCGAGCTTCCTGGCCTTGTCGGCCTTCGAGCCGGGCGACTCCCCCACCACGACGAAGTCCGTCTTCTTCGAGACGGTCGACGCCGCCCGCCCGCCGGCGGCCTTGATGGCGTCCTGAGCCCCCTTCCGCGAGAAGCCCTCCAGCACGCCGGTGACGACGACCGTCTTGCCCGCGAGCGGCGGCTCGGCGGCCTCCCCCCCGGGCGTGGGAGTTCCTTGTCTGCTGGTCATCTCAACGCCGACATCGGACAACTCGGCGACTATCCGTTGCCCGGATGTGCTGTGGAGAAACCGGTGGAGGTTGCGCGCAACGACACTTCTCTCGGCGAGCGCCTCATAGATCTCCCGCTCCGAGGCCTGCGCGAGCTCACCCAGCGTGCTGAAGTGCTCTCTGAGAAGCGGGAGTCGTTTGCCCAAGATGCGAGTCTGGCTGAAGCCCGGGACCCGAAGTCTCAACACGTTCTCCTGTGTCAGGGGTGCCTCCATGCAAACAGTGCCCAAGGCTCTGGTGCCCGCCTGCCCCTGGAAGAAGCCGTGGACCTTCTTGGCTAGCCGGCGCGCCGCGGAGCTTGAGCTTGGCTTGTCGGCCTTGCCACTCTCACGATCCGCCTTCCTCCGAGACAGCTTCTGCCTGATTTCCTCCTCCGTGCTCTGGAGGAGGGCCTCCATGTTGCCGAACTCGTGGGCGATCTCCTCGCAGAGGGTCGCGCCGACTTTCGGGATCCCAAGAGCGGCAAGCACTCTTCCCAGACCACGACACTTGCTGGCCTGGATCGCAGCCAAGAGCTTCACCGTGGACTTGTCCTGCATCCGCTGAACGACTGCCTGCCCACCCTCGCTGACACTCTCGGCTACCACCAACCCAATCAAGTCGTCTCTTGTCAACCGATAGAGGTCTGCGAAGTGCTTCACGATCCCGCCCCTAACGAGAGCGTCTACGACGGCCGGACCCAGTGTGTCGATATCCATCTGGTTCCGTCCGGCGAAGAAGCGCAGTCCTTCCCGCAGTCTGGCCGGGCACTCAGGGTTTGTGCATCTCAGGTCAACCATGTGGTCGACCTTCTCGACCGGCTTGTCACAACCGCGGTCAGTCCCTTTAGTTCTGCACTTCTCAGGAGGCGCGATCCGCTGTCGCCGCACCATGTAGAACTCACAGTCCTCGTTCGTGCATCGGTAAGCCGTATGCCTAGGTTTCGGCGGCTCCCACTCCAACTCCATCCCACACGCCGGGCAGTGAGTGGGCGCCTCAATTGGCTTTGCGGACGCTCTTCGGATCTCCTTCTTTACGTCCAATACCCGCGGGATGATCTCCCCTGCCTTCTCGACGGCGATCGTGTCCCCGATGCGAACGTCGAGCCGGGCTATCTCGTCGTAGTTGTGGAGGCTGGCCTTGGAGACCTGCGTCCCCCCCAGAGCGACAGCCTCGAAGTGGGCGACGGGCGTTATCACGCCCGTCCTCCCGACCTGTGCCGAGACTTGCTTGAGAACGGCAAGCGCCCGCTCGGCCTGGTACTTGTAGGCGATGCACCAGCGCGGGTACCGGCTGGTCGCGCCGAGCCGCTCGCGCAGGGCTAGGTCGTCGACCTTCACGACCATGCCGTCGGTCTCGTAGTCGACGTCGCCGCGGCGGTCGAGCCAGGCCTCGATGGCGGCGAGGGTCTCGTCGATGTCCGCGCAGACGGTGGCGTGGCGGTTGGTGGGGACGCCCCACCCGGCGAGGCGCCGCATGGTCTCTCCGGCCGTCGGGGCGACGGGCTGCGACATCGCGCCGAGGCTGTGGGCCAGGAACGCCAGCCCGCGCCCGGCGACGATCCGCGGGTCGAGCTGCTTGAGCGTCCCGGCCGCCCCGTTGCGGGGGTTGGCGAACGTGTCGAGCCCCTCGGCGGCTCGCCGGGCGTTGGTGCGGTTGAAGGTGCTTCGCGGCCAGCACACCTCGCCGCGGACCTCGAGCACGTCGGGCAGGTGCTCCCCCGCCAGCGCCAGGGGGATCGAGCGGATGGTGCGGGCGTTGGAGGTGATGTCGTCGCCGCGCCGCCCGTCGCCGCGCGTGGCGGCCAGGACGAGCCGTCCGCCCTCGTAGCGCAGCGACACGGCCACGCCGTCGATCTTCGGGTCCACCAGGTACGCCACGGGCTCGTCGCCCAGGGCGCGGTGGACGCGGGCGTCGAACTCTCGCAGCTCGGACTCGTCGTAGGTGTTGTCGATGCTCAGCATCGCCACGGCGTGCTCGACGGTGCGGAAGCCCTCGATGGGCTCCCCGCCGACGCGCCGCGTGGGCGAGTCGGGCGTGACCAGCTCGGGGTGGTCGGCCTCGAGGCGCTTCAGCTCGTCCAGGAGGCGGTCGTACTCGCGGTCGGAGATCTCGGGGGCGGCCTCGACGTAGTACAGGCGGTCGTGCCGCCGGACCTCCGCGCGAAGCCGTTCGATCCGTTCGGCGTCGCTGGGCATGGCGCGCCTCCTGCCGGCGCTCAGCTCTGCGGCTTCGGGATGAGGCAGAGGAACGTCAGCTCCTCGCCCCCGGTGTTGCGGAACTGGTGGTCGTCCTCGGGCGCGACGTAGACGCAGTCGCCGGCGGCGATGGGCGCCTCTCCGCCGGGCGTGACGACCACTCCCCGCCCGGCCAGGACGTACACCTCGTGCTCCCAGGCGTGCCGGTGGCGCGGGGTGTGCCCGCCCGGCGCGACGGTGAACTGCCGCATGTAGAAGGTCGGCGCGCCGTCCGGCTCGTGGATGAGCCAGCGGATCTGCACGCCCTCGGCGCCTTCGGCGTCGACGGGCTCGACGGGAACGTCGTCGGCTCGTTTGATCTTCATGGGTTTCTCCGGGTGGCGCGGCCGGTCAGATCCACTCCTCGCCCCGGCGGGCGTACACCCACCGCATCGCGGGAAGCTCGTAGTCGTGGATCTCCTCGTCCGCGAAGAACAGCGGGATCTCCCGCTCGGCGGAGGCCGGCGAGTCCGACCCGTGGATGAGATTGTACCGCATCGACATGCCGAAGTCGCCGCGGAGGGTCCCCGGCGCGGCGTCGGGCCCGAACGTCGGCCCCATCGTCTTCCGGCAGACCTCGATGGCGCGGCGGCCCTCCAGGACCATGGCCACGACGGGCGCGGCCGTGATGAACTCCAGCAGCGGCTCGTAGAAGTCCTTGCCCTCGTGGACGGCGTACATCCGCCGGGCGAGGTCGGCCGAGACGCGGAGCATCTTCATCGCGGCGATCTGGAGGCCTTTCTGCTCGAAGCGGGCGACGATGCGCCCGACGAGCTGGCGGAGCACGGCGTCGGGCTTCAGGACGATCAGCGTTCGTTCCATGCGTCTCTCCAGGCATCGATGTCGGCGGCAGCGGGCACGCAACTCTAGAAGTCGCCGCGGCGCGGGTCAAGCCCCTTGGCGCCGCGGCGCGGCATAACGCAGTTGACATTGCGGCCGGACCGGCATAGGATGGAGTGGTTAAGTATGGACTGGAACGCATGGGTGGCAAGGAGCAGCGACCATGGCGGCTGAAGCGGGCGCCAAGACCGTCCTGCTGGTGGACGACGATCGAGACATCCTGGCGGCGATGACGGCCGCGCTCGACGAGCTGGGTCCGGAGATCCTCACGGCCGAAAACGGCGATGAGGCCCTGATCCAGGCGCAGCAGCACTCGCCGGACGTGGTGGTGCTGGACATGATGCTGCCCAAGCGCAGCGGGTTCCTCGTCCTGGAGCAGCTCAAGCGCGGCAAGAAGCCGACGGACCCGCCGCAGGTGGTCATGATCACCGGCAACCAGGGCTCGCGGCACCGGGTGTACGCCGAGAACCTCGGCGTGGCGGCGTACATCAACAAGCCGTTCCGGATGGAGAAGCTGGTGGAAACGGTGAAGGGGTTGCTGGCCTGAGGCCGATGAGAGCCGCAGGCCGGGCGCCGAAAACGCTTGCTTTCGAGAGACGCATTCGCTACAAGCGGCAGATAGAGAATCGAACGAGTTGGCAAGGCACACCAAGGAAAGAGGCTAAGAGCAAAGGAAAGAAAGGTTTGGCTCGTCGTTCGGTGGGCACGTGGCCTAGCGACGTCCAGGTTTGTTGAAGAGTATGAGCATCCCCCAGGAAGCGAAAACGCGTATCGTCGAAGAGAATCGCCTTCACGGCGGCGACACGGGATCGGCCGAGATCCAGATCGCCCTGCTGACGGCTCGGATCAACCACCTGTCCGATCATCTCAAGACGCACAAGAAGGACCATTCCTCCCGCCGCGGACTCCTCAAGATGGTGGGGAAACGGAATAGTCTGCTCAAGTACTTGTCCAACAACGCCCCGGATCGCTATCGCCAGATCATCAGCCGGTTGGGCCTGAGGAAATAGCGTCCTCGAGCCCGGCAGGCGATGGGAAGTTGGCAAGCGCTGCCCCCTGACCCGTCGGTCGCCAAACCGCGCAGATGCGCTTCGGGCGCGTTCGCCCATGCGAAGTGGGCCCGGATGCGGGGTGACTCCCTCCAAGCCGGCCGTTCGGCGGCGGCGTCTGCGAAGAAGGACCCAGGAAGGAAACCTGACAGATGGTAGTGAAAGCACAGAGAGAGATTGCAGGCAGGATGTTGACGCTCGAGACGGGCAAGGTGGCCAGGCAGGCCCACGGCGCGGTCTGGGTGCAGTACGCCGACACCGTGGTGCTGGCGACCGTCCTGACGGCCAAGTCCACCCGGCAGCTCGATTTCTTCCCGCTGTTCGTGGAATACCGGGAGGCGCAGTACTCGGCCGGGAAGATCCCCGGCGGCTTCTTCAAGCGGGAAGGGCGGCCGAGCACCAAGGAGGTCCTGACCTGCCGGATGATCGACCGCCCGATCCGCCCGCTGTTCGCCAAGGACTTCATGAACGAGGTGCAGGTCCAGTGCATGGTCCTTTCGACGGACAACCAGAACGACCCGGACCTGCTGGCGATCATCGGCGCCTCGGCGGCGCTGGCGCTGAGCGGCGCGCCGTTCCACGGCCCCATCGGCGCCGCGAAGGTCGGCTACCGCGACGGCGAGCACCTCATCAACCCGACCTATGACGACCTGGAGCACAGCGAGATGCTCCTGCTCGTCTCCGGGCCCAAGCGCGCGCCGAACATGGTCGAGATGGAGGCGCGGGAGGTTCCCGAGGCGATCGTCGCCGAGGGCATCGAGAAGGGCTTCGAGGTCTGCCGGCAGGTCATCGAGCAGATCGAGGAGCTGGTCGCGCAGGTCCGGCCGGAGCCGCTCGAGTACGAGCCGCGCCCGGTGCCGGAGGAGCTGTCGGCGGCGCTGGCCGAAACGTGCGGCGAGCGGATCCGCCAGGCCAAGGCGATTCCGGGCAAGACCGAGCGCGGCGAGGCGTTGGGCGCCCTTCGCGACGAGGCCCTGGCGGCGTTCAGCCCGGAGGACGTCCAGGAGCCCCCCTACACGCCCTGGCAGGTGCGGGAGGGCTTCTTCCGCCTGGAGGGCAGAATCCAGCGCGAGATCATCCTGAGCGGGCGGCGCCCGGACGGGCGCGCGATGGACGAGGTCCGCCCGCTGACCATCGAGGTCGGCACGCTGCCCCGGACGCACGGCTCGTCGATCTTCGCCCGCGGCGAGACCCAGGCCCTCGTGACGACCACCCTCGGCATGCCGCGCGACGAGCAGATCATCGACGGGCTCCTGAACGAGTACAAAAAGAAGTTCATGCTCCACTACAACTTCCCGCCGTTCTGCGTGGGGGAGATCCGCCCGATCCGCGGGCCCGGGCGGCGGGAGATCGGCCACGGCGCCCTCGCCGAGAAGGGCCTCCAGCCCGTCATGCCCCAGGCCGAGGAGTTCCCCTACACCGTCCGGATCGTCGCGGACATGCTGGAGTCGAACGGCTCGACCTCGATGGCGACGGTCTGCGGCGGGACGCTGGCCCTGATGGACGCCGGCGTGCCCATCTCCTCTCCCGTGGCGGGCATCAGCATCGGCATGGTCGGCGACGGCGACGACGGGCACTACGAGCTGCTGACCGACATCATGGGCGAGGAGGACTTCCACGGGGACATGGACTTCAAGGTCGCCGGCACGCAGAAGGGCATCACGGCCATCCAGTTGGACATGAAGGCGCCGGGCATCCCGCACGACCGCATGCGCGCCACGCTGGAACGCGCCCGCCAGGCGAGGCTGTTCATCCTCGAGAAGATGGGCGAGGTCATCGCCGAACCGCGGGCCGAGCTGAACCGCTACGCGCCGCGCCTGCTGCTGATCCGGATCGACACGGAGAAGATCGGCAAGGTGATCGGCCCGGGCGGCAAGACGATCAACCGCATCCAGGACGAGACCGGCGCCCAGATCGACATCGAGGACGACGGATCGATCTACATCGGCTCGGCCGACGCGGCGGGCGCCGAGGCGGCAAAAGAACAGATCGAGGCCTTGACGGCGGACGCCGTGGTCGGCACAATATATACAGGGAAGGTCGTGTCCGTGACCGACTTCGGGGCGTTCATCGAGATCCTTCCCGGGCAGGACGGATTGTGCCACGTCAGCGAGCTCAGTTCGGAGTACGTCAAGAAGGTCACCGATGTCGTGAACCTGGGTGACGAGGTGACCGTGAAAGTCATCAACGTCGACGCGCAGGGGCGGATCAAGCTCTCACGGAAGGCGGTCATGGCCGGGACGGATAAAGGCGGGGAGCAAGAGTCCTCCGGCCCGACGTCGGAAAAGCGGAAGAAACGGCGCAGGCCGCGCGGTCGTTCCTGAGACGTTCGGCCTCGGCGCGTTTCGGCGCGGAGGCACGGGCGTGCGGCAGGTGGGGTCGCAGGAGCCTCGCGGCCTGTGGCCGACGGGAAGAAATGGATAGTCCGTGTGCCTTAGGTGGCGCGCGGTTGATTGTGGGTTCAGGCTCTCCGCCGTCCGTTCCGTTTGGGATGGGCGAGTGCCACGTGCCTCGTCGACGCGCAGGGGTGACCTCGGCGCGCCGACGGGAACCTGGGCGCGAAGGAGGTGACCCTCATGCCCATCGGGAAGGTCAAGTGGTTCGACCCGAAGAAAGGGTACGGTTTCATCGTTGGTGAACAGGGGCAGGACGTCTTCGTCCACTACACGTCCATCACCGGTGACGGCTTCCGCGCCCTCAAGGACGGCGAGGTCGTCGACTACGAGCTGATCCAGGGCGAGAAGGGCTTCCAGGCCCGGAACGTCAACCGGCCCGACTCCGGCGACGCCCGCGGCGGCCAGTCGCCTTCGGCGTGAGGTCCGCCCGGTCGGAGTCGCCGCCGCGGCGACAGGACGGCCGCCCCGACATCCGGTCCCGGACCTGCGCAGAGGGCTGTGAATGACGAACTGGTGGCTGCTTGTGGTCGCAGCGGCCGTGGCGGGCCCGCTCGGGGGCGTGGTCGCCCTCTGGCTCACCCGGGGGACGCGCCGGCGGAAGATCGAAGCCGCCGCCAAGGCCAAGGCCCACGATCACCTGGCCGAGCTGGCGCGCCTGGCGGGGGGGCTGGCCCACGAGATCAAGAACCCCCTCTCGACCATCAACGTCAACCTCCGCCTGCTGTCGGAGGACCTCGCCCGCCGCGACGACGACGAGCACCGGCGCTGGCTCCGGCGGCTCCAGACCGTCCGCGACGAGTCCCGCCGCCTCAAGACCATCCTCGACGACTTCCTCCGCTACGCCGGCAAGCACGAGCTGTCGATGAGGCCCGCCGACCTGCGGCGGATCGTCGGCGAGTTGGTGGACTTCTTCGCGCCCCAGGCCGACGACGCACGCGTCGTGCTCCGGTCCGCCCTGCCGGAAGGCCCCGTCCCCTGCCACCTCGACGAGAACCTCTTCAAGCAGGCCCTGCTCAACCTCATGATCAACGCCGTCCAGGCCATAGACGGCGACGGCGAGCTGCTCGTCCAGGTCGCCGCCCCCGACGCCCAGGCCACCGTCGAGGTCATCGACACCGGCTGCGGCATCCCGCCCGACCGGCTCGAGCGCGTCTTCGACGTCTACTACTCCACCAAGAAGGGCGGCACCGGGCTGGGGCTGGCCACCACCCGGCGGATCATCCGCGAGCACGGCGGCAGCATCCGCCTGGAGTCCGAGCCCGGCAAGGGCACCCGGTTCGTCATCTCCCTGCCCCTGATCGAGCCGCCCCCCGATTCGGAGCCCGCATGACGACGTCCGCCGACAGGCTGCCCCCGTCGGCCACGAGACCCCGAGCCCAGCCACCGCCGCGCCCGGGGCCGTCGGCGGACGCCGGCCACCGCGTCGTCCATCTCCCCGCGGGCGTCACGGTCCTGGCCCCGACCCTCCCGCCGGGCGCCGCCGAGCCGGCGCTGGATGCCGCCGTCGACGAGGCGCTCCGCGCGCTGCCGCCCCGAGGCCGCCTGACCGTCCTGGTCAACGACCCGCAGCGTCACACGGCCAGTCGGGCGGTGCTGGGGCCCCTCGCCCGCCGGCTTGCGCCCGGGCGGATGCGACTGGTCATCGCCTCGGGCAGCCACACCACGCCCCCGGGCGCCCGGCCCGCCTTCGAGCGGGCGCTCTGCGGCGAGGTGTCCTTCGGCGCCGTCGCGTGGCACGACAGCCGCAGCGACGCCCTCGTGCCGATCGGCGCGGGCAACCCCTGGCGAGGGCATCCCTGGCTGCTCGACGCGGACGGCGTGCTGGCCGTCGGCAGCGTCGAGCCGCACTACTTCGCCGGCTGGACCGGCGCGCACAAGACGGCCACCGTCGGCGCCGCCGCCCACGAGGACATCCGGGCCAACCACGCCGCGGCGATGGACCTGACCTGCCGTCCGGCCCGCCTGGCCGGCAGCGGCGTCGCGGAGGGGATCTTCGCGATGCTGGCGGCGCTGGAGGCGTCCCGCCCGGTCGCCGCCGTCGACCTGGTCCAGGCCGGGCCGCGCATCTTCGCCGCCGCCGCCGGCGGGCCCCGCGCCGCGCTCGACGCCGCCATCCCCCACGCCCGGCGGGCCTTCGTCCGCCGCGTCGACGCGCCGGCCGACGCCGTCGTCGCCGAGGTCGCCGGGCCCCTCGCCGAGACCTTCTACCAGGCCGACAAGGGCATCAAGAACCACGAGTGGGCCGTTCGCGACGGCGGGTGCCTCGTGCTCGTCGCCCCCTGCCCCGGCGGGCTCGGGCAGGACGACTTCGTCCGCCTGCTGCGGCGCGCGGGCACCCACGCCGACGCCGTCCACGCCGTCCGGGCGCGCGGCTACCGCCTCGGCGACCACAAGGCCGTCCGCCTCCGCCACCTCACCGACCCCCGCGCCCGGGGCGTGCGGGCCTTCCTCGTCAGCGAAGGTCTCTCCGCCGCCGACGCGGGCGTCCTGGGAATGACGAAGGCCCCCGGCGTGCCCGCCGCCCTCTCCGCGGCCGGGATCGACCCGGCCCGCCACCACGTCCTGCACGTCCGCGACGCCGGCAACCTGACGGCCCTGCCCGACGACGACGGCGTTGAATAGCGCGAGCCCAGCCCGGAGTGCCCGGATGATGCGTAGCTGTCGCCCCGTGCCCCCCCTTGCCATCGTGCCGTGGCCCGCCCGGCTCGCCGGCTACGGCTCCGCGGGGGCCGTCTGCGTGGCGGGCGCGCTGGTCGGCTGGCTCGCGACGGCGACGACGTCACCGGGGCGCAGCCCCAGCCGCCGACCGGCCTGGGCGCCGATGAGAAGCACCCGCCGCGCCCGGCCGTTCCACGTGACCGTCTCCGCGGGCAGGTCGTCCCGCTGGAGCGGGCGCGCGTCCATCATCCCGCCCTGGAGCGCCTGGCGCAGGGCGGCCTCGGCGGCCTGGCGCCGCTTGGCGTTGCGCTGCAAGGCGGCCATCTGCCCCAGCAGGTCGGCGCTGCGCCAGCGCTCCAGCATCCACAGCGTCCCCAAGAGCAGCACGATCAGCACCAGCAGCCCCCCCACCGCCAGAAAGTACCGGCCGTCCGCGGCGCCGGGCGCCCGAGGGGTCGTCGGTTCCTGTTCCATGGGTTCGACTCAACTCGTAACGGCCGTGCTCTCGCCGAGGCTGCGCGCGATCCGCTCCTCGCGGTCGGCTGGAAGGTAGTCCCGGAACCTCGGCAGGGGGCGGCCTTTCCTTGCGTAGTAGTGCCCCAGCCCGCGGTGGATGGCCAGGTTCGCCAGCCAACTGTTCCGCTTGACGGGCCAGACGCCCAGGCGGCGCAGCGCGCTGGCCGGCGAGTAGAACTCGCAGAAGGCGGCCATCTGCGCGTGGCGCAGCTCGTGGACGGTCATGCGCGCCGGCTCGTAGACGACCGTCGAGCCGTTGTACCGGTCCCAGTCGTCGCTGCGGAGTCGGCCCTCGGCGCGGAACTGCTCGTAGATGCGCGTCCCCGGGTACGGCGTGAGGATGGGGTAGCAGCTCATGCACAGCCGCGCCCGCTGGGCGAAACGCACCGCGTTCATGCAGTCGCGCCAGTCGTCGCTGTCGAAGCCGAAGATGAAACTGCCCCAGATGCTGATGCCGTAGGACTGGATCTTGGCGATGCGGCGAAGGTACTCCTCGGCCCGGACGTAGCGCTTGCCCGCCAGGCGGAGGGCCTCGTCCCGGGGGCTCTCGAGCCCCAGGATCAGCCCGATGCACCCGCTGTCGCGCATCGCCGCCAGCAGGCGGTCGTTGTCCGAGATCAGGATGTCGCACTGCGAGGCCCACTTCACCCCCAGCGGCCTCATCGCGTCGAACAGCTCCATCGCCCACCTGTGGCTGCCGGCGACGTCGTCGTCCGAGAAGATGAACACGCGCGTGCGGAACTGCTCCTTGGCGGCGCGGATCTCCTCGACGATGTCGCCGACGTCGCGCTGGCGGAACTTGCGCCCGAAGATGGCCGGCGTCGTGCAGAAGGAGCAGTCGTGCGGGCAGCCGCGGGTCGTCTGGATCGGGTTGAAGACGAGGTACTCCTTGGGGTCCAGCAGGTCCTTCCGCGGCGTGGCGATGGGCTCGTCGGGGTGCTCGCGCCAGTCGTAGATCCGCCGCGCCCGCCCCGCCGCCAGGTCGCGCAGCGCGAACGGCAGCGTGCCCTCCGCGTCGCCCTTGCAGACGAC